>JAFUIN010000009.1 GCA_017468465.1 Clostridia bacterium | reverse complement strand
AGAGTTGGTAGTACCTAAATCAATTCCAATAATTTTTGCCATAATAACATTCTTCCTTTCTATTCTCACAAGTTGTGAACTAAAAAATAAATATATATAAACGTGTCAGCAAAACTGACGCTTATGCTTTGACCTTTACCATGCTGTGACGGATGACCCGTTCTTTTAAGGTGTAGCCCTTCTGGAGCACTTCCACAACGGTATCCGGTTCCCCTTCTCCGTCTTCCTGTCGCAACACTGCGTTATGAAGCTCCGGATTAAAGGTCTCGTTCAAAGCCGGAATTTCAGAAACGCCAAGCTTTTCCAACGCAGTCACAAACTGTTTCACCACAAGCTCAATGCCTGCCTTAAATGCGTTGCCGTCGGTGGCATCCTGGGTTAAGGATAATTCCAGAGTGTCCAGCACGGGAAGAAGCTTTCCAACCGTGTCTGCAGTGGCAAACTCGTAGCTTGCTTCCTTTTCTTTTTGGGTTCTTTTTTTATAATTTTCAAACTCCGCCATCAACCGAAGGTTTTTATCCTGCAAAGCTGCAACTTCTGCCTGCAGCTGTTCCAACGGATTTTCTTGTGCAGTTTCTTCGGTTTCTACAGCTTCTTCTATGGTTTCTTCGGTTTCGGGAATGTTTTTTTCTTTTTCCATGGGTCTTATCCTTCCTCGTTATTTTCTAAAAATTCGCTCATCAGTTTGGACATTGCCTCCAGCGTGGTGATAACCTTGCCGTAGTTCATTCGCTTTGGACCGATTACCGCAATGGCACCGTTTTTGCCGCCGTAGGCCTTATAGGTGGAAACCACCATGCTCAAATCTTTGTCTCGAAGAATCGGGCTTTCGTCTCCAATCACAACTGTAATACCGTTTTTATTTTCAGCAGCAGCCGTGTTCATCAGAGAAGTAATCTGCTCTTTGTCTTCCACCAAATCCAAAAAGCCCAGCACCTTATCCATACTGGAAAATTCAGGTGCTTTTAAGGTTTCGGATTTACCGCTGAAGTAATATTCCGAACCGCCTGCAGCTTCCATGGTTTGCGTGATAAATTCCAAAATGATGCCCAAAAGCTCAAAGTTGTCATTAAATTTCCGTTTCAGGCGCTCTACCTTTTCGGAAGTAATCATTTCCAGTGTGCAACCGGCAAGCTCCTCATTGAGAATTTTTTTCAAATACAGAATGGAATTCTCATCAATGGGTGTTAAAATACGAACCTGCCGCTTCTTAATCATACCCGTATTGGTCACCAAAATAAACATTAAATAATGTTCCGATGCCTTTACAATTTCAAAATGGCTGATTGCACCAGAGGAAACGGTGGGTGCGCCGGTAACTGCGGTAAGCCCGGTAGAATCGGAAATCGCCTTTGCCGAAAAATCAAGAAAACGATTCAACTCCGACAGGTGAGATTCCATCTTTTGCTTGATAAACTCCATTTCCATACTGGTGGCACGGATGTTTTCAATCAAGCTGTCTACATACAAACGATATGCCAAATTGGAAGGGATTCTTCCTGCCGAGGTATGCGGCTGTGCCAGATAGCCCATTTCTTCCAAATCAGACATTTCGTTACGAATGGTTGCCGAGGACAAACCAATATCGCACTTTTTGGCAATGGTTCGGGAACCAACCGGCTCCGCTGTTTCGATATAGTCTTCAATCAGCGCTTTTAAGATGGCTATTTTTCTGCCGTCCAGATCCATGGTTTCATCCTCCCTTTCTCGTTTGAGCCCTTTATTTCTCTCGCTTTTTGTTTGTTAGCACTCCATCGGTTTGAGTGCTAACAACTATAAAATAACAGATTTTTCCCCTTTTGTCAAGTGTTTTTCTATAAAAAAATAAATTTTTTTTAATTCCTTTGAAAAATGCAGAATATGGCGCTATATATAATAACTGTTTGACAAATTTTTCATTTTGTAGTATACTATTTGAAAATCGAATTTTGAAAGAAGGCACTTCGTATGCAATTATTACACCGGCTGTTTTCCTGCCGGTATATGGTAAAAGAAAAAGACCGGGTAGGAGAGCTTCCTACCTCGCAAGAAGCTTATAAAAAAACATTCCGCCTTGCCTGGCCCTCTATGACGGAATCGGTTCTGGTTTGTCTGACCGGAGCAGTAGACACCATGATGGTGGGAAGCATCAGTCCCCAGGCAATTTCAGCAGTCGGCATCACCAATCAGCCGAAATTCATTCTTCTGGCACTGATTTTTTCCTTAAATGTTGGCATCACAGCAGTAGTTGCCCGAAGAAAAGGAGAAGGAAATCAAGACGGCGCAAACCGTTGTTTCAAGCAAACCCTCATTATCAGCACCATTCTTGCAGTGTTGTTGTTTCTGCTTGGGAACCTGATTGCAGAACCGTTGCTACGGTTTGCTGGAGCAAAAAATGACATCATCGGCGATGCTGTTTTATATTTCCGTATTATCATGGTGGGGATATTCTTTAACTCCATCGGTCTTGCCATCAATGCAGCCCAACGTGGTGTGGGAAACACGCGGATTTCTATGACCACCAACCTTACAGCAAATATTGTCAATGTCATTTTTAACTATTTTCTCATCAACGGCATCTGGATTTTTCCCAAATGGGGCGTTGCCGGGGCGGCAGTTGCCACAGCACTTGGAAACTTTGTAGCATTTTTAATGGCAGTATGGTCTGTAATCCCTAAAAAAAGATATATCAGTCTGTTTTCCAAAGCCAAATGGAGTTTTGATAAGCTCACCATGCAATCAGTAACGAAAGTCAGCTTAAGTGCCTGTGCGGAACAGGTTGCTATGCGAATCGGTTTTTTCCTCTATGCAAAAATTGTGGCAGATTTGGGAACCATTCCCTTTGCCACCCACCAGGTATGTATGAGCATTATGAGCATTTCCTTTGGGTTTGGCGACGGCTTCGGGGTTGCCTCTGCTACACTTGTGGGCCAATCGTTAGGTGCAAAGCGTCCAGACGAAGCACGAATGTACGGGAGCATTTGTCAAAGAATGGCTTTGATTGTTTCCACCGTTCTTTTTGTTCTGTTTATCGTATGCAGACGTCAAATTGTGGGCCTATTCACCACTGATGCTACCATTATTGAACAAGGTGCTGTCTTAATGATTATCATGGCATTTACCACCCATGCACAGACCTCACAGGTCATCATCACAGGCGCTTTGCGCGGTGCAGGAGATGCGATGCACGTTGCAATTACCTCGCTTTTAAGTATTGCCATTATACGCCCGATTCTTACCTGGATTTTATGTTATCCGGTGGGATGGGGGCTGCCGGGTGCGTGGATTGGTGTAATGCTGGACCAGTACCTGCGACTGATTATCAACTATGCACACTTCCAAAAAGGAAAATGGACAAAAATTAAGCTATAAATAAAAAATACTATGTGCTCCAGCACATAGTATTTTTTATGAAACTCACCTTTATTACGATTTTCCCAATATTTTTTCAATACTTTTTGAGTTTTTCGGACATTTTATATGAACACAGTCATCGCAATCATGGGACCTTCTAAGGTCAAAACAGCAGCACATATAATCACATTCATCACAACAGCATTCATTTCCATTTTCGCCGTTTCCGGGACAGTCTTTTCCGTAATTCCCCGGAATCAGCTCAATTCCGGTAGGTCCGTCGATAATCATACACTCCCTCTTTTCTAAATAAAAAAATGCGCCAACCGAGGTCGACGCACAAAAAACGCAAACTCCGGTTGTTGTCACACAAACTTAATCAGAATGGGATTTTATTCGCACACCCTAACTAATGGAATTTGCATTTTTATCAAATACAAAAATTAAGGTATGCAAAAAAATATATAGTTATCCTATATAAATAAAAAATCCCTTTCTTCTATTCAATTAAGTTTATGTGACAATATCAGTTTACCATATTTTGTTGTGTTTTGCAATAGTTTTTCAATTTTTATATTAGAAAGTAAGCAGTCATTTCTGTTATCAAACGGAATACCTGAAAAAATCCGCCGTTATTTTTGCAATTTACTATCGTTTCAGAAAGGCGGACATGTGGGATTGCAAAAATTCCGGGCGGTGGTTTCTTTTGGTTCGTTTTCTTTGACACCAAAGAAAATGAACATTATTACCATCATTGATACAAAAAAAGAGTTACCGAATAGCATCGGTAACTCTTTTTTTATGAATTTAATTATTCGATAACGGAAGTAACAGCGCCGGAACCTACGGTTCTACCACCTTCACGGATAGCGAATCTTAAACCTTCTTCAATAGCGATAGGTTTAATCAATTCAACTTCCATTTCTACGTTATCACCAGGCATGCACATTTCGGTGCCTGCGGGTAATTTAATCTGACCGGTTACGTCGGTAGTTCTGAAATAGAACTGGGGTCTGTAATCGTTGAAGAAAGGAGTATGTCTACCACCTTCTTCTTTGGTCAGAACGTATACCTGAGCTTTGAATTTGGTGTGGGGTTTGATGGTACCGGGTTTAGCCAATACCTGACCTCTTTCGATTTCGTTTCTCTGAACACCACGGAGCAGTAAACCAACGTTATCACCAGCTTCAGCGTAGTCCAGTAATTTTCTGAACATTTCGATACCGGTAACAACGATTTTTCTGGATTCTTCAGCCAGACCAACCAGTTCAACTTCGTCGTTCAGTTTTAACTGACCTCTTTCTACTCTACCGGTAGCAACAGTACCACGACCGGTAATGGTGAATACGTCTTCTACAGGCATTAAGAAGGGCAAGTCAGCTTTTCTTTCCGGAGTCGGAATGTAAGCGTCAACCTGATCCATCAGAGCCAGGATGGGAGCATATTCAGGAGCAGAAGGATCAGTAGCAGCACATTCTAATGCAACTAATGCAGAACCGCTAACAATCGGAATATCATCGCCCGGGAATTCATATTCATTCAACAGTTCTCTGATTTCCATTTCAACTAATTCCAGTAATTCGGGATCGTCAACCTGGTCAGCTTTGTTCATGAATACAACGATATAGGGAACGCCTACCTGACGAGACAGCAGGATGTGTTCTCTGGTCTGCGGCATCGGACCGTCAGCAGCAGATACAACCAGGATAGCACCGTCCATCTGAGCAGCACCGGTGATCATGTTTTTAACATAGTCAGCATGTCCGGGGCAGTCAACGTGAGCGTAGTGTCTGCTATCGGTTTCGTATTCAACGTGTGCAGTAGAGATAGTAATACCTCTTTCTCTTTCTTCCGGAGCTTTATCGATCATATCGTAAGCTTCGTACTGAGCCTGACCTTTCATAGCCAGAACTTTGGTAATAGCAGCGGTTAAGGAAGTTTTACCGTGGTCAACGTGGCCGATAGTACCAATGTTAACGTGCGGTTTGCTTCTTTCGAATTTAGCTTTTGCCATTGATAATTTCCTCCTTAGTGAAGCAATGCTTCAAGATTTTTGTATAAATAATTTTTTTAACGAAATAGAAATTACTCTTCGTCCTTTTTCGCTCTGGTAGCAACGATTTTTTCCGCAATGGACTTCGGCACTTCATCGAAGTGAGAGGGTTCCATTGTGTACTGACCTCTACCCTGAGTTTTAGAACGTAAGTCGGTTGCATAACCGAACATTTCAGAAAGCGGAACATGAGCAGTGATGTTCTGAACACCACCGTTTCTTGCTTCCATACCCTGAATCTGGCCACGACGGGAGTTCAAGTCGCCCATAACGTCGCCCATATAATCTTCGGGAACTACAACAACAACTTTCATAATGGGTTCCAGAAGAACCGGTTTACCTTTTCTGCAGGCTTCTTTGAATGCCATAGAACCGGCAATCTTGAACGCCATTTCAGAAGAGTCAACTTCGTGGTAAGAACCATCATACAGAGTTACTTTAACGTCAACAACGTTGTAACCTGCCAGAACACCTGCCTGCATTGCTCCCTGAATACCTGCATCAACTGCGGGAATATATTCTTTCGGGATTGCACCACCAACGATTTTGTTAACAAATTCGTAGCCGAAGCCGGGTTCCATAGGTTCAACAATAATTTTACAGTGACCGTACTGACCTTTACCACCGGACTGTCTTGCATATTTCTGTTCCACGTCAACCTGTTCACGAATGGTTTCTTTGTAAGAAACTTGCGGTTTACCAACGTCAGCTTCTACCTTAAATTCACGAAGCAGACGGTCAACGATAATTTCCAGATGCAATTCACCCATACCTGCGATGATGGTCTGACCGGTTTCTTCATCGGTGTAGGTTTTGAAGGTCGGGTCTTCTTCTGCCAGTTTTGCCAGAGCAATACCCATTTTTTCCTGACCTGCTTTGGTTTTGGGTTCAATTGCAACACGGATAACGGGATCCGGGAATTCCATAGATTCCAAAATAACCGGAGCAGAATCAATACATAAGGTATCACCGGTAGTGGTGTTTTTCAAACCAACAGCTGCTGCAATGTCACCGGAATATACTTTTTCAATATCCTGTCTGTGATTTGCGTGCATCTGCAGAATTCTACCGATTCTTTCTTTATGACCTTTGGTAGAGTTCAATACAGTGGAGCCTGCATCGATGGTACCGGAATAAACTCTGAAGAAGCAGAGCTTACCAACAAAGGGGTCGGTCATAATTTTGAACGCCAACGCAGAGAAGGGTTCTTCGTCAGAAGAAGGTCTGGTGGTGGGTTCATCAGTATCAGGATTGATCCCTTTAATTGCTGGGATATCAGTCGGAGCGGGCATATAGTCGATAACTGCATCTAACAGTAACTGAACGCCTTTGTTTCTGTAAGAAGTACCGCACAGAACGGGAACGATGGTGTTATCCAGAGTTCCTTTACGGAGTGCTTCTTTGATTTCGGCAACAGTTAATTCTTCGCCTTCCAGATATTTTTCCATCAGCTCTTCGGAAGATTCTGCAACAGCTTCTAACAGATTGTTGCGGAATTCTTCTGCTTTGTCTTTCAGATCTGCAGGGATTTCTTCAATTCTTAAATCCTGACCCATGTCATCATAATAAACATGAGCATTCATTTCTACTAAGTCGATGATACCAACAAAGGTATCTTCAGCGCCGATCGGCAACTGAATCGGAACAGCGTTACAGCCAAGTCTGTCTTTCATCATGTCAACAACATTGTAGAAGTTTGCACCCATGATGTCCATCTTGTTTACATAAGCCATTCTCGGAACTTTGTAGTCGTCAGCCTGTCTCCAAACGGTTTCAGACTGGGGTTCTACACCGCCTTTTGCACAGAATACGGTAACAGAACCGTCCAATACTCTTAAAGAACGCTGAACTTCAACGGTGAAGTCAACGTGACCGGGAGTATCGATGATGTTAATTCTGTGACCTTTCCACTGAGCAGTGGTAGCAGCGGAGGTAATGGTAATACCTCTTTCCTGTTCCTGTGCCATCCAGTCCATCGTTGCGGAACCTTCATGAGTTTCGCCGATTTTATGAACTCGACCGGTGTAATATAAAATACGTTCGGTAGTAGTGGTCTTACCAGCATCAATGTGCGCCATAATACCGATGTTTCTGGTTTTTTCCAGTGAAAATTCTCTTGCCACGCTTTACTCACTTCCTTTCTTGGGAGTAAACAACTCTTATAAAGAGCGTCTCAAAACGTACGGCAAAGGGGAAATGCTCCCCCATGCCTATTTGTTAACTTGCGATTGTGAAATTAGAATCTGTAGTGAGAGAATGCTTTGTTAGCTTCTGCCATTTTGTGCATTTCGTCTCTTTTCTTAACAGCACCGCCGGTGTTGTTGATTGCATCCAGGATTTCGTTTGCAAGTCTTTCTTTCATGGTTCTTTCGCTACGTTTTCTGGAATACAGAGTAATCCATCTTAAGCCTAAAGTCTGTCTTCTGTCGGGACGAACTTCGATCGGAACCTGGTAGGTAGCACCACCTACACGTCTTGCTTTAACTTCCAAAACCGGCATTACGTTGTTCATTGCTTCAATGAAAACGGAAAGCGGTTCTTTGCCGGTTTTTTCACCAACAATTTCAAAAGCACCATAAACAATTTTCTGGGCTACACCCTTTTTACCGTCGATCATAACGTTGTTGATCAATCTGGTTACAATTTTATCATTGTATAACGGATCGGGTAAAACGTCTCTTTTTACTACATTACCTCTTCTTGGCACTGTACTTCCCCCTTTCTAAGGATAAATCATAATAATTTTATCGGGTACTCAAGCTTCGCCGAGCAAGTCGGCTTATCTTGTTAGTGCTGTGACGAACATCTTAATTTCATGAAAATTCGCACTTGCACTATTCAATTTTTTTCGTACAAAGTACGAACAAATTTTTCCAAATAATATTAAGCAGCTATCTTATTTTGCAGCAGCTTTTTTCGGTCTTTTTGCACCGTATTTGGATCTGGACTGGTTTCTGTTTGCAACGCCCTGAGTATCTAAGGTACCACGGATAATGTGATATCTAACACCAGGTAAGTCTTTTACTCTTCCGCCTCTGATCATAACTACGCTATGTTCCTGTAAGTTATGTCCGATACCGGGAATGTATGCAGAAACTTCAATACCATTGGTCAATCTAACTCTGGCAATTTTACGGAGTGCAGAGTTCGGTTTTTTAGGCGTCATGGTTTTAACAGCTGTACATACTCCTCTTTTCTGCGGGGAAGAAATGTCGGTAGCCTGCTTTTTCAAGGTGTTTAAGCCTTTCTGAAGAGCAGGTGCAGTAGATTTGGTAACAGCTACCTGTCTGCCTTTTCTAACTAATTGGCTAAATGTAGGCATCTTTTTTCTCCTTTCATTAAAATTAAAATGTTCTTCAGGCAATCTGCCTGTTTTCAGGCTTTTTCACAAGGAAAAAACGCAAAAACAAACGGATTGCACCGGTTTTATTTTGAAAAATAAAAATGGCTTGTAAGGGCATAGAACGCCCCTACAATTTTCATCATTTTTTTACAAAACCCGAAAGCTTTTGTTTTATTTTTGTTTCAGCACTACGGCAACAGAAGCATCCACATCAATCCGGCAAAGCTCGCCCAGTTCCTTCTTTGTGGAAACCGTAATCAGCGGAACCTGACACTTTGCACAGAGCTTCTGAAAGGGCTCCGCAATATCCGGAGCAACACCTTTTGCCAGATATGCAAGCTCTGCCTGCCCTTGTCTGACTGCTTTTGTGCACTGCTTAATGCCAACAAGACGTCGCTCGTCTGCAAGTTCTGAAAGCATGAAAAAAACACCACTTCCTAATACGATATCTTAACACGAAAGTATCAAAATGTCAATATTTTTATGAATTTTTTTTCGTTTTTTCAAATTTCATCACAAATGATGGAAAAAAACGAATCTCATCAGAGCTGTTACCGGAGTTTTTTTAGAAACTCCGGTAACAAACCCCGGAATTTTAGTTCCTTATTCTTCTACCGCGTATGCGAATTCCGGTTCTTCTGCCGGTTCTTCTTTCACGGAGTAGTTGGTATCCTGGTATTTCTGCATGCCGGTACCTGCCGGAATCAGTTTACCTAAGATAACATTTTCTTTTAAGCCGTTGAGCGGATCAATCTTTCCTTTGATTGCTGCATCGGTCAGAACCTTGGTGGTTTCCTGGAAGGATGCTGCAGACAGGAAGGAATCGGTTGCCAAGGATGCCTTGGTGATACCCAGCAGAGTGATTTCACCGGTTGCTTCCTTGCCGCCCATTTCTCTTACCTTTTCGTTCTGCTCGTTGAATTCAACCATATCTACCAAAGAGCCGGGGAACATCATGGTGTCACCGTTATCATCCACACGGATTTTTCTCATCATCTGGCGAACGATTACTTCGATATGCTTATCGTTGATATCAACACCCTGCAGGCGGTATACTCTTTGTACTTCGGAAATCAGATATTCCCAAACGGAGAATTTGCCTTTAATCTTCAGCACATCGTGCGGATTGATGGGGCCTTCAGTCAGCGGATCGCCGGCTTCAATGTAGCTTCCATCCTGCACTTTGATTTGAGAACCATAAGGAATCTTATAGGTTTTTGCTTCTCCTTCGTCGGATACAACGGTAACCTCTCTCTTATGGTCAGTGGTCACAGAAACTTTACCGGACAGCTCAGAAATTTCGGTACAGCCCTTGGGCTTTCTTGCTTCAAAGAGCTCTTCAACTCTGGGAAGACCCTGGGTGATATCGCCGCCGGCAACACCACCGGTGTGGAAGGTTCTCATGGTCAGCTGGGTACCGGGTTCACCGATGGACTGTGCCGCAATGATACCAACTGCTTCCCCGATGGAAATGGGAGAACCGCTGGCAAGGTTTGCACCGTAACATTTTGCACAGACACCGATTTTGGATTTACAACCCAATACGGAGCGGATTTTTACAGATTTAATATTGTTATCTTCGCATACTTTTTCAATTTCCAGCGCTTTGGCTTTGGAAATCATGGTATTGGTATCGCAGATAATTTCACCGGTTTCGGGATTTACAAAATCGTTGATTAAATATCTGCCAATCAGTCTTTCGTGCAAGGGTTCAATGCCTTTGATTGCTTCCACATCCAGACCGTCGTGAGAACCACAGTCGGTTTCACGAATGATAACATCCTGAGATACGTCTACCAATCTTCTGGTTAAGTAACCGGAGTCAGCGGTACGGAGTGCGGTATCGGCAAGACCTTTACGAGCACCGTGAGAAGAAATGAAATATTCCAATACGTTCAGACCTTCACGGAAGTTTGCACGGATGGGGATTTCTACCGTTTTACCGGAGGTATCTGCCATCAGACCACGCATACCTGCCAGCTGACGAATCTGACTCTTACTACCACGGGCACCGGAGTCAGCCATCATGAAGATGGGGTTGGTGGCTTTTAAGTTATCCATCAATGCGTCGGTAACGTCATCAATGGTTTTGGTCCATAAGTCAATTACTTTGTTGTATCTGTCATCTTCGGTTAAGAGACCGCGTTTGAATTTCTTTTCAACATCTTTAATTTTGTCTTCGGTTTCATGGATGAGTTTCCATTTGGTGATGGGCACTTCCATATCTGCAACACCAACGGTGATGGCACCGCGGGTGGAATATTTGTAACCGTTTCTCTTGATGTCGTCCAACACAACAGCGGTATCGGTGATGCCGTGAACTTCGATACATTTTTCAATGATTTTACCCAACGCTTTTTTGTCGGCATTGAACTGAACTTCCAGATCCAGAATGGTATCTTCATTGGTTCTGTCCACAAAGCCTAAATCCTGCGGAATGTAGCTGTTGAAAATGATTCTTCCCACAGTTGCATCCAACACTTTGGAGTAGGTTTTGCCGTCAATTTCCTTAGTGCTTCTTACTTTAATGGGAGCGTGCAGACCAACGACACCGTTTTCATATGCCAGCATTGCTTCATCAAAATTACTGAACGCTTTGCCTGCACCTTTTTCGTCTTCGTTTACGATGGTCAGGTAGTAGCTACCCAAAATCATATCCTGGGTGGGAACGGTAACCGGCTTCCCATCCTGGGGTTTTAACAGGTTGTTTGCAGAAAGCATCAAGAATCTTGCTTCTGCCTGAGCTTCTGCAGACAAGGGAACGTGAACTGCCATCTGGTCACCGTCAAAGTCCGCATTGTATGCGGTACAAACCAGAGGATGCAGACGGATTGCTTTCCCGTCTACCAGAACGGGTTCAAATGCCTGAATACCTAATCTGTGCAGGGTAGGTGCACGGTTCAGAAGAACGGGATGTTCTTTGATAACTTCTGCTAAGATATCCCATACTTCGTCGTTCACACGTTCTACCATTCTCTTTGCAGATTTGATATTGTGTGCTTTGCCGGAATCGTTCAAACGCTTCATAACAAAGGGTTTGAACAGCTCCAATGCCATTTCTTTGGGCAGACCGCACTGATAAATTTTCAGTTCGGGGCCAACAACGATAACAGAACGGCCGGAATAGTCAACACGTTTACCAAGCAGGTTCTGACGGAAACGGCCCTGTTTTCCTTTTAATAAATCGGAAAGAGATTTTAACGGACGGTTTCCGGGACCTACAACAGGCTTGCCGCGGCGGCCGTTATCAATCAGAGCGTCAACTGCTTCCTGCAGCATTCTCTTTTCGTTTCTGACAATAATTTCGGGAGCGTTTAACTCCAACAGCTTTTTCAGACGGTTGTTACGGTTGATAACACGTCTATATAAATCGTTTAAGTCAGATGCAGCAAATCTACCGCCGTCCAACTGAACCATCGGTCTCAAATCGGGCGGAATAACGGGCAGAACTTCCAGAATCATCCATTCCGGCTTGTTGCCGGACAAACGGAAGGATTCTACCGCTTCCAGACGTTTCATCTGTTTGGTACGTTTCTGTCCCTGACCGGTAGTAGATGCAATGTCTTCTTTCAGTTCTTTGGAAAGAGCTTCCAAATCCAAGTTCTGAAGCAAGGTTTTGACTGCTTCAGCACCCATGCCGGCTTTGAATTTATCACCATATTTTTCTCTTGCTTCCTGATATTCTGCATTGGACAAAATCTGGTTTAAGGAAAGATCGGTATTTTTGCCCGGGTCGGTAACAATGTAGGATGCAAAATACAACACATTTTCCAGATATTTGGGGGAAATATCCAAAAGAAGACCCATTCTGGAGGGAATTCCCTTGAAATACCAAATGTGAGAAACAGGAGTTGCCAGAGTAATGTGACCCATTCTTTCACGACGAACCTTGGATTTGGTTACTTCAACGCCGCATCGGTCACAAACTACGCCTTTATAACGGATTCTTTTGTACTTACCGCAATGACATTCCCAGTCTCTGGTGGGGCCAAAAATGCGTTCACAGAACAAACCGTCTTTTTCCGGTTTCTGGGTTCTGTAGTTAATGGTTTCGGGTTTTTTTACTTCCCCGTATGACCATTCCAGGACATCCTCGGGAGAACACAAGCCAACCTTGATCGATTCAAAGCTGTTGAATTCAACTTTGGTGTCTTTTTTCACTTCGCTTGTATTTAATTCAATATTTGACATTTACTCTCATCCTTTACTAAAGTTTTACCTGGTCCTACTGTAACACTGTAAGTCCCTGCCGGCAGTGTCAAACTGCCGGACAGGAAAACGTCATTACGATTCAATATCGTCCAGAATGTCGTCGATGCTTTCTTCGTTATCAGCTAAGATTACATCAATGTCTTCTTCGTCTTCAATAAAGTCAGCATCATCAGAAACGATGTCTTCATCTTCTACCTGAATATCGGTATCCGGCAGGATTTCATCGTCATCCTCATCATCCTGAACGAAGCTTTCTCTTTCTGCATAGCTGATCAAATCGTCTTCGTTTGCAATAGGTCTCTGCGGATGGGGATCGTCATCATTGTAGGTGTCTTTTAAGTTGATTTCCTCGTTGTTCTTATCGTACACCTTCATATTCAGACCCAAAGACTGTAATTCTTTAATCAATACCTTAAAGGATTCGGGAACACCCGGCTTGGGAACATTGACACCGCGAACGATTGCTTCGTAGGTTTTTACACGACCTACAATATCGTCAGACTTCACGGTAAGAATTTCCTGCAGGGTATGTGCGGCACCGTATGCTTCCAGTGCCCAAACTTCCATTTCCCCGAATCTCTGACCGCCAAACTGAGCTTTACCACCCAACGGCTGCTGTGTAACCAGAGAGTAGGGACCGGTGGAACGGGCATGAATTTTATCGTCAACCAAGTGATGCAGTTTCAGATAATACATATAGCCAACGGTAACACGGTTATCGAAGGGTTCCCCGGTTCTGCCGTCATACAGCACGGTTTTACCATCGTAAACCTTTCCTTTGAATTCCTTCAGTTCGGTTTCTTTCAGCATGATTTCCATTTCGGCTTCTTTTCTTTCTTCGGGAGTCATGCTGTCTTTTTCTTTTTCAAATTTTGCTTTTTCCTTGCGGAAGATTTTTTCTCTCTTTTCATATTCGGGCAACAGCTCTTCGTTATAACCGATGCCTGCCTGTTCAAATGCAGAGACAATATCTTCTTCCACCGCACCGTCAAATACGGGAGTAGCAATTTTCCAGCCCAATGCTTTTGCAGCATAGCCCAGATGCACTTCCAATACCTGACCGATATTCATACGGGAAGGTACGCCCAAGGGATTCAGCACGATGTCTAACGGTCTGCCATCGGGTAAATAGGGCATATCTTCTTCCGGAAGAACTCTGGAAATAACCCCTTTGTTACCATGACGGCCCGCCATTTTATCCCCAACGGAGATTTTTCTCTTCTGGGCAATATTTACACGAACAATCATGTTAACACCCGGAGACATTTCATCCCCGTTTTCACGGGTAAACACGTTAACATCAATAATGGTTCCGCATTCGCCGTGAGGCACTCTTAAGGAAGTGTCTCTTACTTCTCTTGCTTTTTCGCCGAAAATTGCACGGAGCAAGCGTTCTTCACTGGTCAGCTCGGTTTCTCCTTTGGGAGATACTTTACCAACCAGCACATCGCCGGGTTTTACTTCGGCACCGATGCGGATGATACCTCTTTCGTCCAGGTCTTTCAGAGCATCTTCCCCAACATTGGGAATGTCTCTGGTGATTTCTTCCGGACCGAGCTTGGTATCTCTCGCTTCGATTTCATATTTTTCAATATGAATGGAAGTATATACGTCATCTCTGATGAGTCTTTCGTTAATTAAAATAGCATCTTCATAGTTATAACCTTCCCAGGTCATAAAGCCAATCAATGCGTTTTTACCCAGTGCAGTTTCACCGTGGTCGGTGGAAGGACCGTCGGCAATTACGGTGCCTTTGGTCACTCTGTCACCTTTTGCAACAACCGGACGCTGATTTAAGCAGGTGCTCTGGTTGGAGCGTTTGAACTTAATCAGCTCATAGGTTTTTTCTTCGCCTTCATCGGTTTTTACGCTAACGTGATCGCCGTCAACAGAAGTAACGATTCCGTCTTCTTGTGCAACTACAACCACACCGGAGTCAACTGCCGCCTGATATTCCATACCGGTACCAACGATGGGGCTGTCCGGCTTCAGAAGGGGCACTGCCTGTCTCTGCATGTTAGAGCCCATCAGTGCACGGTTCGCGTCGTCGTTTTCCAGGAAGGGAATCATAGCAGTTGCAACAGATACCAGCTGTTTGGGAGAAACATCCATATAGTCAACACGGTCACGGTCAACCTCGATGATGTTTTCGCGATATCTTGCAGTAACTTTTTCATTTACAAAGTAACCTTTTGCATCCAACGGCTCGGTTGCCTGTGCAACAATGTAGTTATCTTCCACATCAGCGGTCAGATATTCTACTTTATTGGTTACTTTTTTCTTTTTCTTGTCAATTTTACGGTAAGGAGATTCCATGAAACCGTATTCGTTTACCTTGGCATAGGTAGACAAACAGTTAATCAGACCAATGTTGGGTCCTTCAGGGGTTTCAATGGGGCACATTCTGCCGTAGTGAGAATGATGTACGTCACGCACTTCAAATCCGGCACGGTCTCTGGACAAACCACCGGGACCAAGAGCAGACAATCTTCTCTTATGAGTCAATTCTGCCAGGGGGTTGGTCTGATCCATAAACTGAGACAGCTGAGAGCTTCCGAAAAACTCTTTCATTGCCGCATAAACAGGACGTACGTTTACCAAAGTCTGAGGCGTTAAGATGTCGGTTTCCTGCTGAACGGTCATTCTTTCACGAACCACACGTTCCAGTCTTGCTAAACCAACTCTTACCTGATTCTGAAGCAGCTCGCCTACAGAACGGATTCTACGGTTACCCAAATGGTCGATATCGTCAGTGGTACCAATGCCCTTTGCAATGCAAATATGGTAGCCGATGGTACCAACGATGTCATCGGTGGTAACGGTTTTGGTAATCAATGTATTTTTACATCTGTATACTTCTTTTAATTTTTCCTTTTCGGTAAGGTCAGAATCCAGAATGGGCTTGAGCAAGCCGTAGTGTACTTTTTCGTTGATGATTTTGGTATCTGCCTTGGGGAAGAAATAGGTAATGTCGCAGGTATTGTTGGAAATTACCTTCAGCTCGCTTGCATCATCCAGCTTCAGATAAATGAAGTTTACGGGAGAACGGTCAAATTCCAACGCCATTTCTTCGGTGATAACTTCGCCTGCAGAACCTAAAATTTCGCCGGTTTCAGGGCAAACAACATCTCTTGCCAGAACTTTTCCTACACATCTTAAGCGGAAGGAAAGCTTTTTATCAAATTTGTATCTGCCCACTCTTGCAATGTCGTAACGCTTGGGGTCAGACAATAAATCTAAAATCAGTTTTTTTGCATTTTCAAAGGATGCAGGTTCACCGGGTCTTAACTTTTCGTATATTTTGATGATTGCTTCTTCGGTGTTTTTTGCGGGGTCTTTTTCCAAAGTGTTTACAATCAGCGGGTCATGGTCGAAGAGCTCGGCAATTTCGTGATTGGTGGAATAGCCCAATGCTTTTAACAGCACGGTTGCAACCAGTTTTCTGGTTCTGTCAATTCTGACAGACAACACATCGTTAGAGTCGGTTTCAAATTCAATCCATGCACCGCGGTTGGGAATCATGGTAGAAAGATACAGCTCTTTCCCGGATTTGTCTCTTTGCATTTCAAAATAAATGCTGGGAGAACGAACAACCTGGCTAACGATAACACGTTCTGCACCGTTGATGATAAAGGTGCCGGAATCGGTCATTTTCGGGAATTCACCCATATAGATTTCCTGTTCTTTCACTTCGCCGGTTTCTTTGTTGATAAGTCTCATCAAAACCCGAAGCGGCACAGAATAGGTAGACTCTCTTTTCTTTGCTTCTGCCACGGTATATTTGGGCTTATCGTCAAATTTGTAGTCCACAAATTCCAGAACGTATTTGTCCATATGGTCTACAATTGGTGAAACACTCTCAAATACTTCCTTTAACCCCTGGTTGATGAACCACTCATAAGAATCTTTCTGAATTTCAATCAGATTGGGGAAATCCAGAATATTTTCGATTTTGGAGTAATTCATTCTCTCCACATTGCCATAGCGGACCGGATGTACCACAAAAATCACCTCTTCTAAAAATTTACCTAACGGAACCAATGCCGGATGCGCTGACGAAAAAAATTTTTTCTTCCCGCAAAAACAATTACCAAATAACTGCCTGCGCACCACTGCTTTTTTCGTGCAAAATTAACAGTAAATTCATTGCGAAATCATAATTTCAGGAACAACTGTTACTGTCAAATAGGAACACTATTCCATTAAAATGGGTTATAACATAATATCATCATTTTTCAAGTTTGTCAATAGTTTTTTTTAATTTTCTTTTGAATTATGAAAATTTTTCCTTTTTTCCCTAAATTCAGCGATTTTTTCTTTCGCTTTTGTCAGGTATCGGGAAATGTGGAAATTTTAGATTCGTTTTGTTAAAATTGCACAAAAATATTTTGAAAAATCGTAAGTTTTTCGGTTGTTTTTTTCGAGCTTCTGTAGTATAATGAAAGCAATAGAAATATCAGCCTGTCTTATCTTCCCGAAAACAAACACCAGGTGCATAGGCATATCACAAGGATTTTCCCTTTACAAAACGGTGTTTCGGCAGTTTTTGCGAAAAGGACCGGCTCCCATTTCCAATTATACCAAAAGAGAGGATGAATTCATTTGGACTACACTGTAAAAAACATCAGAAACATTGCGTTGGCAGCACACGGCGGCTGCGGTAAAACAGCATTGGCAGAAGCAATGCTTCTCAACATGAAGGAAATTGACAGACTGGGTAAAATTACCGACGGAAATACCGTTATGGACTATAATCCCGAAGAAATCAAACGTGGCATCTCGATTTCTACTGCAATTTCCAGTGGTGAATGGAAAGGAACTAAAATCAATATTATAGATACTCCCGGCTTCTTTGATTTTGAAGGTGAGCTGGCATGCGGTCTTCGTGCAGCAGATGCAGTTGTGATTCTGGTAAGCGGAAAATCCGGTGTTGGCGTTGGAAGTGAAAACGCCTGGGATTATGCAGAACGCAAAAATATGCCCAAAATCATCTACATCAACGATATTGATGATGAACATGCCAACTACACACAGGTGGTAAATCAGTTAAAAGAAATATTCGGCAAATCGGTTGCTCCCTTCTATGTTCCATTGAAGGTTGACAATTTTGTAACCGGTTATGTAGATTTGATTCACGACCGTGCAAGAGACTTTACTACCAAAGAAAATATTCCCATTACCGACCCCATGCGCGCTGCTTGTGCAGACATCAAAGACCAGATGTACGAAGCAATCGCAGAAACCTCGGAAGAACTGATGGATAAATATTTCTCCGGAGAGGAATTCACCTCCGAAGAAATTCTAACCGCTGTGAGAAAGGGCGTTGCAAACTGCGAGCTGACTCCCGTTATGTTCGGTTCCAGCACTCACGATATCGGTATTAAGGGGTTACTGAATGCAATTATCGACTACTTCCCCTCTCCCGATGAAGCAAAGCCCGAAAAAGCAATTCATCAGGAAACCGAAGAAGAAGTTGTTTTGGAAATGAATGAAACAGATCCAACCAGACTGTTCGTGTTCAAAACAATTTCCGACCCCTTTATCGGCAAGCTTTCAATCTTCAAAGTGCTGTCCGGCAAGCTGACTCCCGACACCACGCTTTATAATTTGACCAGAGACAAAGAAGAAAAAATCGGTAAGCTGTACTTGCCAAAGGGCAAAAAACAGGTGGAAACCAAAGAGCTCATCGCCGGCGATATCGGATGCGTTGCAAAATTGGCAGTTACCAAAACCGGTGACACCTTAGCATCGAAAAATGATAAGCTGGAAGTGAAGAAAATCAAGCTTCCCACTCCCCATGTAAAAATGGCGATTATCTCCAAAGAAAAGGGCGACGAAGAAAAAATTGGCTCCGGTCTTTCCAAGCTGCGTGAAGAAGACCCGACCATCCGTTACTATAACGACCCCGAAACCCGTCAGTTTATTCTGTGCGGCATTGGAGAACAGCATTTAGAAATTATCACCAGCAAATTAAAAACACGTTTTGGTGTGGATTTCACTCTGCAAGAGCCCGTTGTTGCATACCGTGAAAAAATCAAACGGAAAGTTTCTGCAGAAGGAAAACATAAAAAACAGTCCGGCGGTCACGGTCAGTTCGGTCATTGCTGGATTGAATTTGAACCCCATGAAGAAGACGATTTAATCTTTGGCGAAAGAGTAGTCGGCGGTGCTGTTCCGAAAAACTACTTCCCCGCTGTGGAAAAAGGTCTGCGTGAAAGCATTCTTCACGGTGTATTGGCAGGTTATCCCGTTGTTGGCTTAAAAGCAACATTATATGACGGCTCTTACCATCCGGTTGACTCCTCCGAAATGGCATTCAAAATGGCTGCACATAAAGCTTATATGAAAGGCCTTTCCGAAGCAATGCCCTGCATTTTGGAACCCATCGGTTCTTTGAAGGTAATCGTTCCCAACGATTACATGGGCGACGTTATCGGAGACATCAACAAGCGTCGCGGCCGTGTTATGGGTATGACTCCCATCAACTCCAAACTACAGGAAATTGATGCCGAAGTGCCCGTATCCGAAATGTCAAAATATTCCACTGACCTGCGCTCTATGACTCAGGGCAGAGGCAAATTTGAGTTTGAATTTGTTCGTTACGAAGAAGCTCCGGCAAACGTGGCTGAAAAAGTAATTGCAGACAGCAAATTCGTCAGAAACGAAGAAGACTAATTTGAGCTTTGCGCAGAACATTTCGTTCATTCTGCATCAAAATTTTTAACCCAAAAGAATTACCAAGATTCAGTACCAAAACAAAAAAGAACCCGTCTGAAATTCAGACGGGTTCTTTTTTATAATATGGTATAGATTTTTTAGTTTTTTATATTCTTAAAATTGTAACGAAAAAATGGATGAGAAATAAAGCAAAGGAGCCAAAGCTTTGCTTTGGTGAAACCCGAAGGCGTACATAGGGTACGCCGAGCGGCTACTTTGGTTCATTTGGCGCCGTTTACACACATCAGTGCAACGGAAAAACGGATGAGAAATAAAGCAAAGAAGCCAAAGCTTTGCTTTGGTGAAACCCGAAGGCGTACATGGGGTACGCCGAGCGGCTACTTTGATTGATTTATCGCCGTTTTTACTTGCACTTCCCGGGGCACTCTTTGCCGTCCCAGCAATATGTGCAAAGTTTACATTTGTCTAAACCAATGGCGTCAACCATATCGTCCAGACGGTGATATTTTAGGGTGGTGAAGCCCATTTCTTTGCGGATGGCTTCTACCATTTCGTGATAATTTTCGTGGTCGGGATCGGTATAGGTGGAGAGGGTTTTTTCATCTACGTTTTCCCCTTCACGAAGGGCAATCATCCGACGGGCAATTAAGTCCATATCGGAGGTGGAACGAGAGAAATTCAAATATTTACAGCCGAACATAATGGGCGGACAAGCGGGGCGGATATGCACCTCTTTTGCACCGCGTTTATATAAAAATTCGGCAGTTTCCCGAAGCTGTGTGCCACGAACAATGGAATCATCAATCAAAACCATATCCCGATTACGAATCAGCTCTTCTACGGGAATCAGCTTCATTTTTGCAATTTTGTTTCGCTCTGTCTGCACCTGGGGCATAAAGGAACGTGCCCAAGTGGGTGTGTATTTAATGAACGGTCTTGCAAAAGGAATTTCAGATTTATTGGCATAGCCCACAGCGTGTGCCGTTCCCGAATCAGGAACCCCTGCCACCATATGGGCGTGAACATCGTCGCGCATAGCAAGACGTTCTCCGCAGTTATACCGCATTTGTTCTACATTGATGCCTTCGTAGGTGGAGGTAGGATAACCAAAATATACCCACAGAAAGCTGCAGATTTTCATTTCATCTCCCGGAGGATTCAAAACCTGGATGCCATCGGGATTCACCAGAACAATTTCACCCGGTCCCAGTTCTTTTTCCATGGTGTATCCCAAATTGAAATAGGCAAAGCTTTCAAAGGTGATACAACGCCCGGTTTCTTTTTTACCAATGATAAGGGGGGTTCTGCCCAAACGGTCACGGGCTGCATAGATTCCCTTTGCGGTCAGCACCAGCATGGTCATGGAACCGTCAATTTTTTCCTGTGCATAACGGATGCCTTCCCAAATAGAGTCACACTGGTTGATTAAAGAAGCAACCAGCTCGGTGGGGTTAATCTGCCCGCCGCTCATTTCCAGAAAATGGGGATTGCCTTTATCAAACGCCAATTTTACCAATTCATCTGTGTTGTTGATTCTGCCCACAGTGGTGATGGCAAAATTGCCCAAATGAGAACGGACAATGAGGGGTTGCGGCTCCGTATCGGAAATACAGCCAATGCCGAAGTTGCCCTCCATTTCTTCCAAATCGCGCCCGAATTTTATACGGAAAGGAGAATTTTCGATATTATGAATGGCTCTGGTAAAGCCGTTTTTCCCAAGCACGGCAAGTCCACCGCGTCTGGTTCCCAAGTGAGAATGATAATCTGTGCCAAAGAATAAATCCAGCACACAATCTGTCTTTGAAGCAACGCCAAAAATTCCACCCATAATTTTTTCTCCTTATTCATCAGATATTATTGTCTCAATTATCAAGCAGCTTTATTATACACAAAAATTCCCCAAATTGCAAGACCTATTTGAAAAAAAGTCTGCCCAAACAATTTCAGAAATCTGTGCCGCTGTTTATACATTTTGGACAGAATACGAAACTTTTTTACAAAAAACCGCTTCCCTAATGCAGAGAAGCGGTTTTTATCGTTTTTTTATGTTTAGTCCAAATAATCTTTCAATTTTTTGCTTCTGGAAGGATGACGAAGTTTACGGAGTGCTTTTGCTTCAATCTGACGGATTCTTTCTCGGGTAACTTCAAATTCTTTTCCCACTTCTTCCAGGGTTCTCATTCTGCCGTCTTCCAACCCGAAACGAAGCTTCAACACTCTGGATTCTCTGGGTGTCAGACCGTCCAGAACGCTGTCAAGCTGTTCTCTGAGCAGCATATAGGTTGCAGAATCTGCCGGAGAGGGTGCCGACTCGTCCTGAATAAAGTCGCCCAAATGACTGTCTTCTTCTTCCCCGATGGGCGTTTCCAGCGAAACAGGGTCCTGTGCGATTTTCTGGATTTCTCTGACTCTTTCCACGGTGGTTCCCAAGGCTTTTGCAAGCTCTTCGTGAGTAGGTTCTCTGCCGTATTCCTGAAGCAGCTGACGGGTTACCCGTAACAGCTTGTTGATGGTTTCCACCATGTGAACGGGAATACGAATGGTTCTTGCCTGATCGGCAATGGCACGGGTAATGGATTGGCGAATCCACCAGGTAGCATAGGTAGAAAACTTGTAGCCTTTGCGATAGTCAAATTTTTCTACCGCCTTAATGAGTCCCAAATTTCCTTCCTGAATCAAATCCAAAAACAGCATCCCACGTCCTACATAACGCTTGGCAATGCTGACAACCAAACGCAAATTGGCATCGGCAAGCTGTCTGCCTGCTTCCTGGTCGCCCTCTGCCATGCGCTCTGCCAGTTTCAGTTCATCCTCCATGTGCAAAAGAGGCACTTTTCCGATTTCTTTCAAATACATTCGTACCGGGTCGTCAATAGAAATACCTTCCGCGTTCAGAACAATGTTCATTTCAGCTTCATCGGGAAATTCTATTTCAACGGCATCTTCAAATTCTTCGTCGCCTACAATTTCAATGCCCATTTTTTCCAGACGTTCATAAATTTTTTCGATATCATTTACTGAAACGTCTACCTGGTCCAAACGTACATTCAATTCATTTAACGTAATTTTTCCTTGCTTTTTCGCATATTCCACCAAATCTTTGATGACCTGCTTTTTGCTTTCCACAACTTCGGACATAGTTAACCCCTCTTTTCCTTATAAATCCTCTCTTGCATCCTTTTCATTCTTTTGCTTGAGTTTTTTGGTATATTCCAACAATTTGAACATATCATCCCGATCATCATCGGAAAAAACAACTGTTTCCGATTGATTTTCGTTCTTTTTCAGCAAACCCTCCAGATAGATGTTAAAATCAATGTAAGGCTCCCGTTCCATAAATATTTCGCTGGCTTCTTTGGCATCCTCACGGCTAAGCCGCTGCAAAACCATAGAAACATCTGTTTTTTGCCCCTCGTCAATTAAGGCACAAAATGCAGCATAGATTTTCCGGTGGATTTCTTCCTTAAAATATTCCGGTTTTATTTTTTCCCGAATTTTCGGAAAATGAGACGGATTTTCCACCACAAGCTTCAACAGGGACTGAGAAGCACTCTTTTTCTTAATATATTCCATTTCACCGGCGCTGACCGGTGTTTCAAACCGTCTCTTTTTCTGTGCCTGGCGCACCTGTGCCAACAGAGAATCGTAGCTCACTTTCCCAAGCTCTGCCACTTTTTTGGTGTATACCTCAAGCTCCAATTTATTGGTAAGCTCCTTCAGTACAATAATTGCCTGTTTCAAAAAATCAAGCCGTTCTTCCTCATCGGCAAACCCACCCTTGGGATAAATGCGGGAAAGCTCGTATTCCACCTCTCCCATAGAATTGCGGACAGCATCTTCAAAAGCCTGGGGACCATATTTACGAATCAGCTCGTCGGGGTCCTTGGCACCGGTGATTTTCAGGATTCTCACGCGAAGGCCGTCTTTTTTGAAAATTTCAAGGGCACGCTGCAATGCTTTTTGCCCTGCACCGTCACTGTCAAAAGAGACAATTACTCTTTGCGTAAACCGCTTCAGCAGACGGGAGTGTTCCTCGCCAAAGGCTGTGCCCAAGGCTGCCACCGCATTGGGAAATCCTGCCTGATGCAGAGCAATGACGTCCATATATCCTTCTGCCAGAATCATATAATCGGTGGAAGCGTTTTTCGCCAGATTCAGATTGAATAGATTCTGCCGTTTGGAAAATACGGGAGTTTCCCCTGTGTTTAGGTATTTCGGCTTGCTGTCGTCCAGCACACGTCCCCCAAAGGCAATCACATTGCCTCGTAAATCCATAACGGGAAATATGACACGGTTGCGAAAAAAGTCAAACACTCTGCCGTTTCGTTCCAGACATAGTCCGCTTTTCACAATGTCACCATCTGAAAAGCCGTGCTGTTTTAAGGTTTTATACATAAAATCCCAGCTGTCGGGGGCATAACCCAAACCATACGTTTTTATGGTGTCATCTGAAAACCCGCGGGAGCGGAAATACGAAAGGCCTGCTCTTCCCGTTTCACTGTTTAAGCAACGAAAATACGCTCTGCCGGCAATTTTATTCATTTCCCTGATGTTTCGCTTCAGGCGGGAATAATCACTCACCTCGTCTTTTTCGTCAGGCAACGGAATGCCTGCACGCTGCGCCAAAAACTTCACCGCTTCGATAAAATCAAGGTTTTCCATCTGCTCAATAAAGTGAATGACCGTGCCGCCGGCACCGCAACCGAAGCAATGATACAACTGCAGCTGTGGATTCACAAAAAAGGAGGGTGTTTTTTCCGAATGAAAGGGACAAAGCCCCAGATATCGGTTGCCGCTTCGTTTTAAGCTGACATAGGAAGAAATAACATCTACAATGTCGTTTTTTTCTTTGATTTCACTTAAGTATTCTTCTTCAAAAAACAAGCAGCCCTCACACTCCTTTCATAAAAAATCCACCGTTTTCCTTCTGTTATCTAATTTCGACACAAATTTGATTTTTCCTTTTTTTTCGGACAATTTTACAAAAGTTTTCTTTTTCTCCATGGAAAAGCAAGGTTTTTTCAAAAAAAATGCCCCATCTTTGTAACAAAGATGAAACATTAAAATAACAGGAAAATTCTTGAATTTACAGCATTATTGTGTTATACTGAAGAAAATATGTGATAAAATCGTTTGAAATCTATTTTCTCAAATTCCAAACAGCTGTTTTGATGAATTCGTCTGTTTGAACATAAAATGAGGTGATTGTTTTGAGCAAAAAACCGAAAAATTCAAAAAAACCGAAAGGTTTTTTCGGCATTTTCTGGCACACAATCTGGAGTATCTTCAAATTTTTGATTCCGGTTGTGTTTGTTTTGGGTGTCGCTTTTCTGATTTTCATTATTGCGGCGGCTGACCCTCTTGATGTAGACGATTTGCGTCTGGATTTGACCAGCAGCATCTGCTATCTGGACGAAAACGGAGAAGTCAAGGAGTTTGAAAAAATTTCCGGCTCGGAAAACCGTTTTTGGGTGGAATATTCCAAAGTTCCCCAATATATGAAGGACGCGTTCATTTCCATTGAAGATGAACGGTTCTTGTCCCACAGCGGCTTTGACATTAAGCGTACCACCAAGGCTGTGCTGGAATATTTTACAAAAGGCTCCCGTGCACAAGGCGGCAGCACCATCACCCAACAGCTCATTAAAAACCTTACCGATAATAAAAAACGTACACCCATTCGTAAAATTCAGGAAATCTGGCTGGCATATCAGCTGGAACGGGAATTAACCAAGGACCAGATTCTGGAGCTGTATATGAACACCATCTATCTGGCACAAGGTGTAAACGGCGTGCAAACTGCCTCCCGCTTGTACTTTGACAAAGATGTATCGGAATTAACACTGGCAGAATGCGCCTCCATTGCCGGCATTACACAGTACCCCAGCTACTATGACCCGTTTTTACAGCCCGAAAACAACAAGGCAAAGCAGGAAGTTGTGCTGCGCAAAATGCTGGAGCTTGAAAAAATCACCCAGGAAGAGCATGACCAGGCTGTAGCAGAAAAACTGGACTTCAAAAAAGGAAATATGCAGGTGAAGGTTTCCTACCAATCTTATATGGCAGAAACGGTTATTACCGATGCAATTCGTCTTTTGGTAGACAAAGAAGGTTTGTCTGAAACCATTGCCAAAAAGAAAATTTATTCCGGCGGCTATCAGATTATCTCCACCGTTGACCCTTCGGTGCAAGCTGCCATTGACAAAGTATTCAAAAACCCATCCAATTTTCCAAAATCTCCCTACGAAGAAATTCCGCAGGGTGCCATTGTTGTAATGGACCCACAGACCGGTCACATCAAAGGGATGTATGGTGGCATCGGGGAAAAACCCGGTCTTTATTCTTTGAACCGTGCAACCGGGTCCACCCGTCAGCCCGGCTCCTGTATGAAGCCGATTGGTGTATATGCGCCTGCATTGGAAGCGGGTCTTATCACCCCCAATACCATTTACACCGACCAAAAAGTGACATACGGAGACTGGAGTCCCAAAAACTACTACTCCGGCTTCCGAGGAGATATGACCGTACAGCGGGCAGTAGAGCTTTCGGTGAATACCATTCCCGTTCAGATTCTGGAAGAATTAGGAGTGGATAAATCCTACCGTTTCTTACAGGACAAGCTTCATATCACCTCTCTGGATGAATCCGACAAGGTGTTGGGTGCATTGGGCTTGGGCGGTTTGACCAAAGGCATTTCCGTGTTGGAAATGACTGCAGCCTATGCTTCATTTGCCAATAACGGCATTTATACCGAGCCTGTAAGCATCTTAGAAATCCGTGACAGCAGCGGAAAATCGGTGATTAAAGTCATCCCCGAAACTACCATTGCCATGAGTGAAAAAACAGCAGAACAGATGCACAAAATGCTGCTTTCTGTTGTGGAAAACGGAACGGGTACTGCAGCAAAAATTTCCGGTGTAAAAACCGGCGGTAAAACCGGTACCACCGACGATGATAAAGACAGATGGTTTGTGGGATACACCCCCAATTACGTGGCAGCCGTATGGTATGGCTTCGACATTCCCAAAGGAATGGGCTATGTCAGTGGAAATCCGGCACTGAATGCCTGGAAAAAAGTAATGGATCCTATTATGAAAAACGCTCCCAAGCGGGATTACACCACAAAAACTCCGGAATATATTTCCAGCACGGTAAAAACCAACATTTGCACCGTATCCGGTTTGCTGCCGGTGCAATACTGCATCGACCAGAAAACCATCGAGGTGAAAAGCTTTTCTGCTAACCAGAAGCCTAACGGCTACTGCTCGCCGGAATTGCATGCCCCCTCTAATACACCGCTTCCCGATGAAGCATATCTCGATACCCCCTTACCACAAACAAGCGAAGCACCGGTTGCGACCCCTGCACCTACCGCTACCCCTGTAGCAACACTGCAGCCGGCGGCATAATCACAGAAAAGAGGCGACCCCCATGGGCTCAGTATTTGGAAGAAAATTAAAAATTTCTTTGTTCGGCGAATCCCACGGAAACGGGATTGGTGTAGTGATCGACGGGTTCCCTGCCGGAGTTTGTGTAGATATGCAACGAATTAAGAAGGAAATGAACCGCAGACGTCCCGGCGGAAAGCTTTCCACGCCCAGAAAAGAAGCGGACGAAGTGGAGATTTTGTCCGGCGTGTTGGATGGTCACACCACCGGTGCCCCCATCGGTGCCATCATCCGTAACACCAATCAGCACTCTACTGATTATGCAAGACATTATGACATTCCCCGCCCCTCTCACAGTGACTATCCGGCTTCTGTGAAATACAGCGGAAACCATGATATCAGAGGTGGCGGTCACTTTTCTGCAAGAATTACTGCTCCCCTGGTGTTTGCCGGAGCGCTCTGTCAGACCTATCTTTTGGAGAAGGGGATTCACGTTGCAGCCCATCTGTTCTCGGTGGGAAACTTTTTGGATGACAGCTTTTCTGCCATCACATACGAAAACTATGAGGCTCTGAAGGAAAAAGATTTCCCCGTATTAAACGATGCAGCAGGCGAAGCAATGAAGGCAGCCATTTCCGATGCAAAAGAACAGGGCGATTCTGTCGGCGGCATTATTGAATGCGGTATCTACGGCTTATCTGCCGGAATCGGAGAACCGTTTTTTGACAGTCTGGAAAGCACTCTTTCCCATATGATTTTTTCTGTGCCGGCAGTGAAAGGCATCGAGTTTGGCGACGGATTTGCCATGGCAACTCGTTTTGGCAGCGAGAACAATGACTGCTACGCCTTAAAAGACGGAAAAATCGTAACAAAAACCAACCATGCCGGCGGCATTGCAGGTGGAATTTCCACAGGAATGCCCGTTTTATTCCGTGCTGTGTTGAAACCCACCGCATCCATCTATCTGCCCCAAAAAACCCTGAATGTCAAAACCGGCGAAGAAACAGAGCTGCAGATTCATGGCAGACACGATCCCTGTGTTGCAGTACGAGGAGTTCCCGTTGTGGAGGCGGCAACTGCAATCGCCATAACCGACGCTTTGCTCTTTGCAGGAGAATAAACCTATGAAACTGATGATTATTGGCTTGGGGCTCATTGGCGGCTCCATTGCCAAAAAAATAAAAGAAGTATGCCCCGAAAGCATCATTTGCGGAATCGACCCGGATGAAGCGACCTGTCGAAAAGCCCTTTCCGATGGCGTCATTGATAAAAGCTATCCCTGCTTCTCCCAGGACGATACCGACTATGACATTGTTCTGGTGGCAGTGCCACCTCATATTACTGCAAAAACCATTCTGAAAATTGCACCGTTTTTCGGGCAAGAAACAGTTTTCACCGATGTCTGCAGTGTAAAAGAACAGTTGGAACAAGAATTGTCTCGGGAGAATATCAACTATGTAGGCGGACATCCCATGGCGGGGACCGAACAGAAGGGCTATGACGGAAGCTATGCCCATCTGTTTGAAAATGCTTACTATATTCTCACAAAAGACCATCCAAAAATGAAACGCTTTGCAGAGCTTCTGGGAGCAACTCCCATTGTAATGGATGCAAAAACCCACGATAAAACAGTAGGTGCAATCAGTCATGTTCCCCATGTCATTTCCGCAGCACTGGTCAACTTAGCTGCTCAAAATGAAACCCAAGACAAAAAGCTCACCAAGGTGGCTGCAGGCGGTTTTCGGGATATCACCCGCATTTCTGCTTCCTCGGAAGATTTGTGGCAAAGCATTGTGTCAGCCAACAAAGCTGAAGTGCTCTCATTACTGGAACAGTATGACATAATTCTGAATCAGTTCCGACATACTTTATTGTCGGATGATACCGACGGTTTGAAAGCGTTTTTCCGTTCTGCCAGAGAGTTTCGCGGACAGCTGGAAGAAAACCGGGAAGAGCTGCAACCGAAATATTTTGATATTTACATTTCGGTGAAAGACCGTGTGGGTGTCATCCGGGACATTGCACAGATTTTGACCGAAGAAAACATCAGCATCAAAAATATCGGTGTCTTAAAAAGTCGGGAACACATCGGCGGAACATTGCAGCTTTCGGTTTATTCCAAAGAGGACTACCAAAAAGCCACCGAGCTTTTGAAAAAACAGAATTTTGAAATTGTAAAACGGTAACATAAAAAAGAGCAAGTGCTTTGTCACTTGCTCTTTTTTATGCTGTTGTATATTGTCTGTCTCACCCTGCAATGCTATGCCGAGGGTGAGGTTCACGGTTTTTACGCCATTATCCAACCTGTAAAACGCAGAAAAATGGAGTACTGCGTACGGCATAATCTGCGTACGGCACAATCTGCGTACGGCATACCCTCTCTTATGCTGCACCGAAGGTAAGGTTTACGGCTTTAACCCCATGGTCCATCCCATAAAACGCAGAAAAATGGGTGTAGAACGGAGGAACAGAACCCGAAGGGAAGTTCCCGAAGCCGTACCGTGTGTACGGCGAGCGGTTCTGTTCGTTCGTTGTACCCCATTTTTCAAGTTTTTTTATAAAGGACGTTTGCGGACTGCCATAGCATGTGCCGCAAAACCTTCCAGTTCAGCAAAATTTCCGGCTTTGTCCTTGACGGAAAGGAAGCCGTCTTTGGAAACGTAACCGAAGGAGGAACGTTTCATAAAGTCCAGAACACCAACGGAAGAATAGGTTTTTGCAAATCCGCCGGTAGGAAGAATCGCATTGGGACCCATCAAGAAGTTACATAGCGTAACGGGAGTCCATTCGCCCAGAAGGATTTCCCCTGCATTTTTAATTTTGGGAAGCACGTCAAAGGGCTTGTCGCAAAGCACTTCCATATGTTCGGGTGCATATTCATTTACAAAATCTACCGATTGCTGGAAATTATCAGTGATAATTGCACCGCCGTAGGTAGATAAATTGATGTTGATGAAATTCTGACGAAGCTCGGGCAGCTCTTTGATATATTCAGTTGCCAACGAAACGACTTCCTGCACAAATTTTTCGTTGTGACAAACCAACAGTGCCGCAGAATCGGGACCGTGTTCTGCTTCGATGAGCCAGTCCAACGCTGCTTTTTTCGGGTCGGTAGAATCGTCACACAAAATGATGGATTCGCTGGGGCCGGCAGGTAAACCGGTGTCAATGTAGTTTGCAAGCACACGTTTTGCCGCAGTTGCATAAGCATTGCCGGGTCCAATCACCTTACGGGTCTTCGGAATGGTTTCTGTGCCGAATGCCACAGCTGCAATCGCCTGAATACCACCTACTTTGAAAATTTCGGTGATGCCCAAAAGCTTTGCTGCAGTTAAAATGGCATCGTCAACCTTGCCCTCTTTATTGGGAGGTGTTACCACAACGATTTTTTCAACGCCCGCAACCACAGCAGGTACCCCTAACATCAAAAGCACAGAGGGAAAGCTTCCCTTTCCGCCGGGAACATACAGACACACACTTTCGATGGGCGTGGTTTTTTCACCGGCCAGAATGCCTTTGTCCACTTCGGTCATCCACATTTCTTCGGGCTTTTGCTTTTCGTGGAAAGTGCGAATGTTGTTGTAGGCATAGGTAATTGCTTCTTTAGAGGTTGCGTCAATACGGTTAAATGCTTCTTCAATTTCCTCTTTGGTGACCTTCATGGTTTCGCTGGTCAAAGAAATTTTATCAAATTTTTCAGTATATTTTAAGACAGCAGCATCCCCGTTTGCTTTCACGTCGTCGGAAACTTCTTTTGCCACCTGCATATAGGAGGTAATATCAATTTCTGCACGTTTTAAGATAAACTCTTTTTGCTCTTTGGAAAGCTCGCTGTATTTATAAATGTTCATGCCGGAATTCTCCTCTAAAATTAAACTTTTAAGTTACGGCTGCCGGGTTTTACCAGAGGCAGTTTTCCTTCCTTACAGATGGGGCAGTTATCGGGTTCAAAGGATTCTACCGCCATAGAAAGAACAGAATAATACGGAACGCCGAAATCAATTTGTCCGCCGGTGCGGTCTACAATAGAACCAACGCCGCATACAATACCGCCTGCTTCCTGAATCAGTTTAATCACTTCTTTAACAGAACCGCCGGTGGTAACAACATCTTCCACCACCAGAACCTTCTGCCCTTTTTCTACACCAAAGCTGCGGCGAAAAGTCATTTCTCCGTTTTCTCTTTCTGCAAAAATATTGGGCACATTCAAGTGACGGGATACTTCATAAGACATTAAAATTGCGCCGATTGCAGGGCCGCAAACAACATCCGGTTTATTCTCGCCCAAACGGTCTGCCAGTTCTTTGCAAAGCAGCTCGGAGAGTTTTGTGTCTTTGAAAATTTTTGCACACTGCAAGTATCTGTCAGAATGCCGGCCGGAAGTGAGCAGAAAATGTCCTTCCAAAAGAACGCCTGCTTCTTTCAACAGTTCCATTGCTTTTTCGTTGGTAATCATAATCAAAACATCCTTCCTTTATTGCACACAAATGTGTTATTTTTTTTTTGTGAAATTTGTTAACGATATAACAATCCAATTCATTATAGCACACTTTTTTCCAAAATGCTATAGTTTTTTTCAATTTTTTAGAAATTTTACATTTTTCTAAAAATTTGATATTTTTCTTGATTTTTATCTTAAGGATATAGTATAATAAATACAAAAGATAAGGAGGGATTCCATATGAAATGCCCTTATTGCGGATATGGCGAAAGCAAAGTAATCGACTCCCGCAGATTAGAAGAAACCAACTCCATCAAACGAAGACGGGAATGTCTGTCTTGCGAGCGGCGTTTTTCCACCTATGAACGCGTGGAGCTTGCGCCCCTGGTGGTGATTAAGAAAAACGGAACACGGGAGCAGTTTGACCGTCAGAAGCTACTGCGCGGCATCATGCACGCCTGCGAAAAACGGCCTGTTTCCATCGACACCATGGAGCTGATGGTTTCCCAGATTGAAACTGCGTTAAACAACGATTTGATGCAGGAGGTAGACAGCGAGCGAATCGGCGAACTGGTTATGGATAAGCTCAAAGAGGTGGACGAGGTTGCTTATGTACGCTTTGCATCGGTGTACCGTCAGTTCCGCGACATCAATACATTTATGGAAGAGCTGCAAAAGCTCTTAAAATAGTTTTCAAAGAAGGAACATTATCTATGAATCAGAAAAAAGTTGCCGTTGGAATGAGTGGCGGCGTGGACTCATCGGTTTGCGCGGTGCTCTTGCAAAAGGAAGGAGCCAACGTCAGCGGCATCACCTTGAAACTTCACGAAGATTGTGCTTCTCCCGACGGAATCTGCGGCTCTTCGGCTGATGCGGAGGATGCCAGACTGGTAGCCCAACGCTTGGGAATTGATTTTTTTGTTTGTGATATGAAAGAAACCTTTCAAAAAGCAGTAATAGACCGCTTTTCCAAAAGTTACGAACGGGCAGAAACGCCAAACCCTTGCATTTTGTGCAACCGCTACATCAAATTTGATGCCATGCTAAAAGCAGCACAACAGTTAGGGATGGACTACATTGCCACCGGCCATTATGCACAGGTAGCATATGACGAAAAAACAAAACGGTATCTGTTGAAAAAAGCAAAAGATACCCAAAAAGACCAAAGCTATGTGCTTTATTCCCTGACACAACATCAGCTGGCACACACCATTTTCCCGCTGGGAAATCTGGAAAAAGCAGAAGTCAGAGCCATTGCAGAAGAAAACGGCTTCCACAACGCTCACAAAAAGGAAAGTCAGGACATCTGCTTTGTGCCTGATGGTGATTATGCCGCTTTTATCCGCCGATATCGCGGAATATCTTTTCCGGAAGGAAATTTTGTGGACAAAAACGGTAAGATTCTGGGACGTCATAAAGGCATTATTCACTACACCGTAGGTCAGCGAAAAGGGTTGGGGCTCTCCTTCCCTTGCCCCATGTATGTCATTTCTAAAGATTTGGAAACCAACACCGTCACACTGGGGCCCATTGACGAACTGTATCAAACCACATTTCTTGCAACCGACATTAACCTGATTTCCATTCCCAAAATTGAAGGTGAAATGGAGGTTTACGCCAAAATACGCTATAATCAGAAAGAACAGCCTGCAACGGTGACACAGCCGGATGAAAATACCATTCAAGTCACCTTCAAAGAGCCTCAGAAAGCCATTACCAAAGGTCAGGCTGTGGTTTTGTATCAAGGCGATACCGTCGTTGGCGGCGGCACCATATTATAAATGAAAGTGAGGATGTTTCCTATGAAATTGATGAACAAATTCTTCCCGATTATGCTGATTGCAGCCATCATCGGAACAGTGACAGTTTTGGCAACGGGTGAAGACCCGGTCATTTCCTTAAGCTACTTAAATGAAATTTTTATGCCAAAGGTAGAAACCAAAATCAAAGAAACTGCGGTGTTTACCGTTGCTACCATTGAAAAAAGCAAAACTTTTTGTGCAAAGGAAGGCTGTGAATTTATCCTGCGTGGGGGCGAAGCATCTGTAATCGCTTCCAAAAACGGCGGTATTTCCGATGTTACCGACGGCGTAGACCTGGCAGATAAAACAGCAGTTCCCCCCAACCATCATCTGATTGTTCCCCGTGACGACGGAAGAGGCTTTACCGCCTCAACCGATGTGATTATTATGGTGAAGGGCGCTTACGAAGTAAAATAATAAACAGACTTTTCCACCTCGTTTTTTTCATAAAATACTTATAAAACGAAAAACAAGGTGTTATAATAGCATTGTAAACCTCCTGCCGTTCTCGTCAGCCGGATATTTATTAGAACCAACACCTTTTATAAGGGAGCCCATCTCCTCTCGTCAATTGTAGGCCCACCGCTTTTTTAAGCCGAATGGGGAACGTGCGACTGAGGGTAAGCACCCACCTGCACATGCAGGTTTCTAATATTATCTTCGGGCAACGGCTCGGCGGGTCTTATTAACCCATAAAAAGCTGCAGCGCAATCTGCAGCTTTTTTTGTTTGCATAAAATATTATAAAAATTATAAAAAAAGGCTTGTAAAATGAAACATTCTATTATATAATAAGGATATGATAAAATGCGACTTTTTTTGAAGAGAGGAATCATCTATGGAATTTACTAACATTATCAGAAAAACCGACTCTAAAGTGGCCGACGCCATTGAACTGGAGGTAAAAAGACAACGCTCCAAAATTGAATTGATTGCATCGGAAAACTTTGTTTCCGAAGCAGTGCTTCAGGCAGTTGGCTCTCCTTTAACCAATAAATATGCAGAAGGGTATCCCGGCAGACGTTACTACGGTGGCTGCGAATGTGTGGACATTGTGGAAGACATTGCAAGAGACCGTGCAAAAGCAATTTTCGGTTGTGACCATGCTAATGTTCAGCCTCATTCCGGTGCCAACGCGAATACCTGTGTATACTTTGCAATGCTGCAGCCCGGCGACACCATCTTAGGAATGAGCCTGGCACACGGCGGCCATTTAAGCCACGGAAGCCCGGTGAATATCTCCGGTAAATACTTCAACATTGTTTCCTACGGTGTGGATGATGAAACCCACCTGATTGATTATGACAAGGTAAGAGAGCTGGCACTGAAACATAAACCAAAAATGATTGTAGCCGGTGCATCTGCATATCCCAGAATTATCGACTTCCAAAAATTTCAGGAAATTGCCAAGGAAGTGGGCGCATATCTGATGGTAGACATTGCACACATCGCAGGTCTGGTTGCTGCAGGTCTTCATCCCAGCCCGGTGCCCTATGCCGATTTTGTAACCACCACCACCCACAAAACCTTAAGAGGTCCCCGTGGCGGTATGATTATGTGTAAGGAAGAATATGCAAAAGCAATCGACAAGGCTGTATTCCCCGGTCTGCAGGGCGGTCCTTTAATGCACGTAATCGCAGGCAAAGCAGTTGCCTTTGGCGAAGCTTTGACCCACGAATTCAAAGACTATCAAAAACGTATTGTTGAAAATGCAAAAGCAATGGCTGCTGCATTTATTGAAGAAGGTGTTGACCTGGTTTCCGGCGGAACCGACAACCACCTGATGCTCCTGGATTTAAGAAGCTTAGGGGTAACCGGAAAAGATGCCGAACAGAATTTAGACGAGGTTGGCATCACCGTAAACAAAAATGCCATCCCCAATGATCCCCAGTCTCCCTTTATCACCAGCGGCATCCGTGTGGGAACTGCGGCAGTTACCACCAGAGGTATGGGTGTGGAAGATATGAAAACCATTGCACACCTCATTACTTTAACCTTAAAAGATTTTGAAGGAAATAAAGCAACCGTTCAGAGGGGCGTTGCCCAGCTGGTTGCCAAGTACAAGCTGTATGAGTAAGCCTCTTGCAGACAGACTCCGTCCACAGCATATCACCGAAGTAGTCGGTCAAAGGCATCTCCTCCAGGAGGGGATGCCTGTTTTTGCTGTATTGGAGCGTGCAAAAGAAGGCGGAATGAGCTTGCCAAACATGATTTTTTATGGCCCTTCGGGGACCGGAAAAACCACCGTTGCCAACCTCATTGCCAAAAACATCAACAAACAACTGTATAAACTGAATGCCACCAATGCCTCGGTTGCCGACATCAAAGCTATCATTGCAGATCTGGACGGCTTTCAGGGGCAAAACGGCGTAGTCCTTTATTTAGACGAAATTCAGAATTTCAATAAAAAACAGCAGCAATCTCTGCTGGAATATGTGGAAAAGGGCGATATCACCCTCATTGCTTCCACCACAGAAAACCCTCATTTTTATATCTATAATGCACTGCTGTCCCGTTGCACCGTGTTTGAGTTCAAAGAGCTGTCCGACGAAGACATCAAGGAAGCCATTCACCGTGCCATCCGCATTTTGAAAGAAGACATGGACATCACCTTTTCGGAGGATGCCATTTGCCACATTGCCTCTTCCTCCGGCGGAGACTGCAGAAAAGCGCTGAATACAGTGGAAATGTGCAGTATGATTGCAAAGGTGGAAAAAGACGGAACCATTTCTGTCACCCTGGAGGATGCGGAACGTGCCACCTCCAAAAAAGCCTTCCGCTATGACCGTGACGGTGACAGTCACTATGATATTTTGTCTGCTTTTCAAAAATCTGTTCGGGGCAGTGACCCGGATGCAGCACTGCATTATCTGGCACGTCTGATTGCCGGCGGTGACCTGATTTCTATTTGCCGACGGATTATGGTAATGGCATCGGAGGATGTGGGGCTTGCCTATCCGCAAGCGGTTTCCATTGTGAAATCCTGCGTGGATGCTGCATTTCAGCTGGGCTTTCCAGAAGCAAGAATCCCCCTGGCGCAAGCGGTAATTCTACTGTCTACAGCCCCCAAATCCAATTCGGTGATTATGAGCATTGATGCAGCACTTTCGGATGTGGAGCATACTCACACCGGTGACATCCCCGCACACTTAAAAGATGGGCATTATGCCGGTGCCAAAAAGCTGGGACATGCACAGGGCTATCAATATGCCCACAATTTTCCCAATCATTATGTTCCCCAGCAATATTTACCCGACGAAATCAAAGATAAAAGCTACTACTTCCCCGGTGACAATAAATTTGAAACCGAAAGCTTAAACTATGCGAAAAAAATTGATGCACTCTGGGCAAAGAAAAAACGGTAAAATGTATTCTACTCTTATAAAAAATGTCGCAGTGAAATTCACTGCGACATTTTTTAGTTATCTTTTTTTGCGAGGTGGGAAAAATCTCTAACTTTTCTAATTCATCCCTAACTTGACAAACGTTGAAACAAAATCTGCAAAAAGTTATATCAAAAATTATCCAAAATCATGACGGGTTCCTGTGCTCCAACCGTATTCCTGCAAAATGTCTACAATTTCATCAACTGCTTCAAAATCATCCAATTCCCGGTTACAAATCACCTGTTGAATCGCTTTCAAGCATTGTCCTTCCGGATGTTTATCACAGTATTCCAGTAAATTCAACATTTGATTACAACAATCTTTTAATTGTTCTGTCAGGCTATGTTTTTTTTGATATTCCATAAATAGGCATTCCTTTCCAATAAAAAAGTGCACCAACCGAAGTCGATGCACCGAAAAACACAAACTCCGATTGTTGCGACACAACCTTTGACAACCTATAAGAGAAAGCCAAAACAGAGAATGTGTTTTTACCAAAAATAAAAACACTTCTCTTACAGATTGCCCAATATTCAGTTGCGTCGCACTCATATCATAACACAAACAATAAAAATATTCAATACATTTCCGTAAAATTTCAAATTTTCCTTCCACAAAAAAGGAGCATTCCAGATGGAATGCTCCTTTTTTTATAAAACTGTAATTGCTCTTTATAAATGATGCTTCCGCTATAAGCTGTCATTCCGAGGTGCTGTGAACACTTTCAGGCGCCGAGGAATCTCAACATTTTTCATGAGATTCTTCGCTGCACTCAGAATGACATTTTGCAAAAACACTTAAGAATCATCCTTTTCGCTTACCGAAGGTAAAGAATTTTTGCAACAAAAAGGTAACCGGCACGCCGATTGCCGCCGCCAATACATAGGCAACAAGCTTGTGCCAACCTAAAATGTTGTAGCAAAGAATGACCACACCGTTCTGAATGAGAAAATTGGGAACGGTTGCAATGGCATATTTTATCAGCTTTCCGAAAGAAAGCGCTTCGTGAAAGGTGAAAAAGCTGTTGAGCAAATAGGACACCATAAATCCAACCATGTAACCTATCACATAGGATACATTCGGATTGAACCAATCAGACAACAGATAGGAAACCACAATGGAGGTCAGTGTATTCACCCCGCCGATTGCCACAAATAAGATAAAGTCTTTTTTCAAAAACAGATTTTTGACAGTTGTAAAAAGTGCTTTCATCTTACTTTACAATCAAGCTTTCACCGGTCATTTCTTCCGGCTGCGGCAAGCCCATTAAATGAAGCATGGTGGGACAAACATCTGCCAAACATCCACCTTCTTTTAAGGTTACATCTCCTGCTCCGCACACAATTAACGGAACGGGATTGGTGGTATGCGCAGTAACAATGCCTTCCGCATCGGAGAACATTAAATCTGCATTGCCGTGGTCTGCAGTTACCACTGCAATTCCGCCTTTTTTAAGGATTGCTTCCACAGTTTCTTTCATACATTCGTCAACGGCTTTTACTGCTGCAGTTGCCGCTTCAAACACACCGGTATGCCCAACCATGTCACAGTTTGCATAGTTTAAGATGATGACATCATACTGGTCGGAATTGATGCGTTTTAAGACTTCGTCTTTCACTTCATAAGCCGACATTTCGGGCTGCAGGTCATAGGTTGCAACCTTGGGAGAAGCGATTAAGGCTCTGTCTTCTCCTTTGAATTCTGCTTCCACGCCGCCATTAAAGAAGAAGGTAACATGTGCATATTTTTCGGTTTCTGCAATACGAAGCTGTTTTAAGCCTTTGTCGGAAATGTATTCTCCAAAGGTGTTTTTCAAGCTCTGGGGTTTATAGGCAACCGACACATTGGGCATCGTTGCATCATACTGGGTCATACAAACGTAGAACAAGGGGAAAAATGTTCTTTCAAAGCCGGAAAACGCCTCGTCCACAAAGGTACGGGTAATTTCTCTGGCGCGGTCGGGACGGAAGTTGAAGAAAATCACGCTGTCATTTTCAGAAATGGTCTTTGCACCGTCAATCACAGTAGGCAGAACAAATTCGTCTACCACTTCGTTCTGATAGGATGCAGTGATTGCCGCATCGGAAGAAGCTGCTGTTTCGCCAACACCTTTTACCATAGCATTGTAGGCTTTTTCCACACGTTCCCAACGATTGTCACGGTCCATTGCGTAGTATCTGCCCATAATGGTAGCAATTTTACCAACACCGATTTCACAAAGCTTGTCTTCCAGCTGTGCCAGATATTCTTTGGCAGAGGAGGGCGGAACATCACGTCCGTCTAAGAAACAGTGAACATAAACATCGTTCACTCCGCTTTTCTTTGCCAGCTCCAGCAAGCCATACAGATGGGTGTTATGACTGTGTACCCCACCGTCAGACAAAAGCCCCATCAAGTGAAGAGCGGTACCGTTTTTCTTGCAGTTTTCCATGGCAGCAAGAAGCACATCATTTTGAAAAAAGTCTCCGTCCTGAATGGCTTTGGTGATACGGGTTAATTCCTGATATACAATTCTGCCGGCACCAATGTTTGTATGCCCTACTTCAGAGTTGCCCATCTGCCCGTCAGGAAGACCAACTGCCATCCCGCTGGCATTGATTAAAGTGCTGGGGTATTTTTGGAGCAAGCTGTCGATATATTTATCGGGAACTGCTTTGATGGCATTCCCTTTTTCTTCACTGTTGTAGCCGTAACCGTCTAAAATCAGTAATGCAACAGGTTTTTTCATACTGTTTTTCCTTTCTCTTGGAAAATGGCAAGCATTTTCTAAAATACTTGCCATTTCCTTTATTTTTCGCAAAAAATCAAATTGGGTTTTCTGATGCAGCATCAGATGATGAAGCAATATTATTTGCAAGCGTTAATGATGGTGGTGAAGTCTTCGCCTTTTAAGGAAGCGCCGCCGATTAAGCCACCGTCAATGTTGGGCATTGCCAGAAGGCCTGCCGCATTTTTTGCATTCATGCTGCCGCCGTATAAAATTTTCACAACGTCAGCCACGTCAGCAGAGTACAGTTCTTTTAAGCATTCACGGATAAATGCGCAAACTTCTTCTGCCTGTTCGTCAGTTGCGGTTTTGCCGGTGCCGATTGCCCAGATGGGTTCGTAAGCAACCACAACTTTTTTTGCATCGTCACTAGCAATGCCGGCAAATGCTTTTACAACCTGGTCTTTAATTAAATCGTTGGTGATGCCTTCTTCACGGTCTTCCAGCTTTTCGCCCACGCAAACCACGGGGATGATGCCTTTTTCCAACGCTTTGATGGTTTTTTTGTTCACGGTTTCATCGGTTTCTGCAAAGTATTCTCTTCTTTCGGAGTGACCGATTACCACATAAGTTACACCGATATCCAGCAGCATGTCTGCACTTACTTCACCGGTGTAAGCACCGCTTTCCATAAAGTGAAGGTTCTGCGCACCGATTTTTAAGTTAGAGCCTGCTGCAGCTTTTACCGCATTTTCGATACATACGAAAGGCACACAAGCCAATACGTCACAGTTTGCACCGTCTACTGCACCTTTGAAGGAATTGATTAAATCCTGGGTTTCAGACGGTTTTTTATTCATTTTCCAGTTTCCTGCAATCAATTTTGTTCTCATATTATTTTCTCACTTTCTATATTTTTTTGAAAACTGCCATATGCAATTTATGCTGTACGCAGTTTATGCCGTATGCAGTTTATGCCGTATGCAATACTATTTGTCGTTTAAGCAATCAATGCCGGGCAGAACGATGCCTTCTAAAAATTCCAAAGAAGCACCGCCACCGGTAGAAATGTGAGTTACTTTATCGCCAAAGCCAAACTGTTCTACCGCTGCTGCAGAGTCACCGCCACCGATGATGGAGATAGAATCAGATGCAGCAATCGCTTCTGCAACTGCGATGGTACCCTTTGCAAAGTTGGACATTTCAAATACGCCCATAGGTCCATTCCAGATAACGGTTTTTGCATTTTTTACAACGTCGGAGAAGAGTGCAATGGTGTTTGCACCGATATCCAAGCCTTCCCAATCTGCAGGAATTGCTTTGGAATCAACAGTTTTGAAGTTTGCATCGTTGGAGAAGCCGTCAGCCACAACGGTGTCAACAGGCAGATACATTTTTACGCCTTTTGCTTCTGCTTTAGCAAGTAATTCTTTTGCTAAATCCAGTTTGTCGTTTTCGCAGATGGATTTACCGATTTCATAGCCCTGCGCTTTTAAGAAGGTGTATGCCATACCGCCGCCGATGATCAGGGAATCAACTTTTTCAATCAGGTTATTGATAACACCGATTTTATCAGAAACTTTTGCGCCGCCCAAAATTGCAACAAAGGGTCTTTCGGGGTTGGATAAAGCTTTTCCCATGATGTCGATTTCTTTCTGAATGAGGTAACCGCAAACTGCAGGCAGATAATCAGCAACACCTGCGGTGGAAGCGTGTGCTCTGTGTGCAGTACCGAAAGCATCGTTTACATAAACTTCTGCCAAAGATGCCAATGCTTTGGAAAATTCGGGGTCATTTTTTTCTTCTTCTTTATGGAATCTAACATTTTCCAGACAGATAACGTCGCCATCTTTCATATCAGCAACCAGCGCTTTTGCACTGTCACCAATTACATCTTCTGCCAGTTTTACTTCTTTTCCTAAAATTTCAGACAGTCTTTTGGTAACGGGAGCGAGGCTGTATTTCATGTTGAATTCGCCCTTGGGTCTGCCCATATGAGAGCACAGAATTACTTTTGCGCCCTGACCCATCAGATATTTGATGGTGGGAAGTGCACCGTTGATTCTGTTTTCATCGGTGATATTTTTGTTTTCATCCAGGGGAACGTTAAAGTCGCATCTAACCAGGACTTTTTTGCCGGCAACCTGAATATCTTCAATGGTCTTTTTCATAGGAAATTTCTCCTTTTCGTATAGATAAATAATTTTTATTCAAAAATCCACAAACGGCAAAATCTGCCACATAGTATTTTACTACATTTATTCCCATTTTTCAAGAGAATTTTATAAAAAAAATAAAAATTGTTATATATTTATCAATATCACTGCAAAACACAACGGAAATTAGACAAAACTCCCGAAAGAATGCCTCATTCTTTTTGTACTTTTGCTATTGATTTTTCAGGGAACATCTGCTATGATATAGGTAAGTATGTAAAGGTATGAGGAAGCTATGAGAAAATTTACCGTCAACCAAAACGATTCGGGTCTTCGGCTGGACAAATTTATCAAAAAAGTGCTGAAGTTTGCGCCCGATTCTCTGATTTATAAATATCTTCGGAAAAAGCGCATCAAGGTAAACGGCAAAAAAGAAGAAATCTCTTACAAACTGCAAGCAGGCGACGTGCTGGAGTTTTATGTGAATGATGAGCTGTTTTTCGATGCCGAAGAAAACGAAAACAGCTTTGTCAAGGTGAAGCCGGACTTAAACATTGTGTACGAAGACGAAAACATTATGCTGCTTCACAAAAAACCGGGTGTTGTGGTACATACCGACGAGCGGGAGAATTTCAACACGCTGATTTCCCACATTTTAGCTTATCTTTACCAAAAAGGTGAATATAACCCGGAGGAAGAGCTGTCTTTCCGCCCCGCCCTTTGCAACCGGATTGACCGAAACACCGGTGGGATTGTAATTGCCGCTAAGAATGCAATGGCACTGCGGGCTGTAAACGAAGCCATCCGACAAAACGAAACCGAAAAGAAATATTTGTGTCTGGTCAGCGGTTTTTTAGACAAAAAAGAAGCAACCATGACTGCCTATCACTACAAAGACGAAGCAAAAAAACAAGTCTACGTTTCCGACCGGAAAAAAGATGGCTATAAAGAAATGATTACCCGCTATCGTGTGATGAAAGAAACCAATCTGCACGGATGCAACGTGTCTCTTTTGGAAGTTCATTTAATCACCGGACGAACCCATCAGATTCGTGCCCATTTTGCCCATATCGGGCATCCCCTGGTGGGAGACGGAAAATACGGCAGAAATGAGCTGAATAAAAAATTCAATGCAAGATATCAATATCTTTATGCCTACCGGTTCCGCTTCACTTTGAAAGATAAGGAGAACCCGCTCTACTACTTAAACGGGCGGATTTTTGAAATTGACAAGGTTCCCTTTCTGGAATGGGAACATCTCACAAAAAAATAAATTTCCGAAAGGGATTTTTCAATATGTCAGAACGCTTACGCGACTTTTTAACAAACCAAAACATCACTCCTACCGAAGAAATGCTCTCCCGATTTCAACAGTTTTCCGATTTGCTTCGGGAATGGAACGAAAAAATCAACTTAACCGCCATTACCGAGCCGGCAGAAATTGAGCTGAAGCATTTTATCGACAGCTTAACCATTTTACAAACCGGTAAAATAAAGGGCAGTCTTATTGATATCGGCTGCGGCGCGGGATTTCCCTCCTTCCCTGTTAAAATTGCCTGTCCGGATGTGGAGGTCACGCTGCTTGACTCCCTGAACAAGCGGGTGCTGTTTCAAAACGAAGTAATCAAAGAATTGGGGCTTCAAAAAGTACACACCGTTCACGCACGGGGAGAAGACGGTGGAAAAGACCCTGCCCTTCGGGAGCAGTTTGATGTAGCCTGTGCCAGAGCAGTGTCGTCGCTTCCCTCGCTGATTGAGCTTTGCATCCCCTTTGTGAAGGTGGGCGGCTACTTTATCGCAATGAAAGGCCCGTCGGTGGAAGAAGAAATCGCTGCCTCTAAAAATGCCTTAAAACAACTGAATGCAGAAATTGAAACGGTGTTAAGCTTCTCTCTTCCCTATTCGGAAGACAAGCGCAATATCGTTGTAATAAAAAAGCTGGGAAAAACCTTGCCAAAATATCCCCGTAATGCACCGAAACCCATCAAACAACCTCTATAAAAGAAAGGACGAAACCACTATGTTTATTGACATCAAAAACAGAAGAGAAGTGTTTTGGGAAGATTCCCACATTATTCCCGAACACACCACAGCAGAATTAAAGCTGCATCACCCTGTAAAGCACGAGCTGGCAATCACCTTCGATGCTCCCTGGGAAGCAGCCGGTGTAGGCTATATTGTAACGGTAAAAGATGGCGACATTTATCGTATGTATTATGTGTGTGACCGTCCTGCAACGCACGGCGTATTCAGCACCCGTGTGGTTTGTATGATGGAATCCACCGATTATATTCACTGGACCCGTCCCAATTTGGGCCTGTATGAGCATAACGGCTCCACCGATAATAATATTATCTTGATTAACCAAAACGACGGCAAATTGGAAGAGCCTTTTGATAACTTCTTTGTGTTTATTGACGAAAACCCCGCCTGTCCTCCCGAAGAACGCTTCAAAGCGATTGCCTTGTGCCGCAATTTAGAGGAAAAAGAACATATTCATTGGTTGAGTCCCCGTGAAATGTGGTGCTACACCTCGGCAGACGGTATCCATTTCAAACGGGATTTCAAGGTAGTGGATTCTGACTTTGTAGGCAGAGGCGGTTTTGACAGCACCAACACTGCCTGGTGGGATAAGGACGACCAAAAATATCATTGCTTTGTCCGCGTGTTTATGAAAGACCGTGTCCGTGACATCAAATATATGGAATCCACCGATTTCAGAAACTGGTCAGAACCCATTCTCTTAAACTACGGCGAAAGCGAAGAATATGAACTTTACACCAACCACATTATGAAATATTACCGTGCACCCCATATGTTCATCGGCTTCCCCATGCGCTATGTGCAGCGTAACAGCCTTGGCAAAAACTTTGAACAGATGAACGGTGAAGAAGGTGCACGTCTCAGAAAAGAACGTGCAGAAAAGCTGGAAATGCGTATGGGCACTGCGATTACCGACGGCTTGTTTATGTGTTCCCGCGATGGTCTAAACTGGAAACGCTATGACGAAATGTTTTTTGAAAGAGAGCAGGAGCATACCCATAACTGGGCATATGGTGACTACAGCACTCCCATCTACCCTCCCATTGAAACCGATATGCCTGCTCCCTGGGATGGTAAAGAAATTTCGTTCTATCTCCACGAAGGCGCATGCTCAAACGGCGTTCACACCGTGTACCGTCACAGCATCCGTCTGGACGGCTTTGCATCTTATCACGCAGATTATGACATTAAGAAAGTGACCACCAAATCCATTCTCTTTACCGGAAGTGAACTTCATTTGAATTTCTCTACTTCCGCTCTGGGCTGGATTTATGTGGATGTATTGGATGCCAACAACAAACCCTTAGAAGGCTGGCACAGCTGTGAGCTGTTTGGCAACACCACCGACAGAACCGTTTACTTTGGTGACTCAAAAGACGTATCTTCCCTGCAGGGAAAGGTCATTCGTCTGCAGTTTACCATGCGTCAGGCAGACATCTACTCCTATAAATTTGAATAATATTACAGTCATCTTGTATTTTGCTGAAAGGAACCACTCACTATGTTCATTGACATCGGAAGCCGAAGAGAAGTTTTTTGGGAAGATTCTCACATTATTCCCGAACACACCACAGCAGAATTAAAGCTGCATCACCCTGTAAAGCACGAGCTGGTTTTCACCTTTGATGCCCCCTGGGAAGCGTCGGGCATCAGCTACCCCATGACCGTAAAAGACGGCGGGCTGTATCGTATGTATTATGTGTGTTCCCGCCCCAAAACCCACGGAGCTGTAGGCACCCGCATTGTTTGCATGATGGAATCCACCGACTATATCAACTGGACTCGTCCCAACTTAGGGCTTCACGAATATAACGGCTCCAAGGATAATAACATCATTCTCTTAAACGAGACAAACGAAGAATACGGAGAGCCTTTTGATAATTTCTTTGTGTTTATTGATGAAAACCCGGCTTGTCTACCCGAAGAAAAATACAAAGCAATCGCACTGTGTTACGATTTCAGAAAACGAAACAAAACCCATTGGCTCAGCGAACGGGAGCTTTGGTGCTACACCTCTCCCGACGGCATTCACTTCAAACGAAGCTTTCTTGTAGTAGACTCTGACTTTGTGGGCAGAGGCGGTTTTGACAGCCAGAATACTGTGTGGTGGGATCAGGCAGACCAAAAATATCACTGCTTTATCCGTGTATTTATGAAAGACAGAGTCCGTGACATCAAATATATGGAATCCACCGATTTCAGAAACTGGTCAAAGCCCATTCTGTTAAACTACGGTGAAAGTGAGGAATACGAGCTTTACACCAACGAAATTATGAAGTATCCCCGCGCCCCGCACATGTTCATCGGCTTTCCCATGCGCTATGTTCAGCGTAACGATTTTGGCAAAAACTTTGAACAGATGAATGGTGAAGAGGGAGTTCGCCTCAGAAAAGACCGAATCGAGAAAAAAGAGCTCCGGATGGGCACCGCCATTACCGACTGTCTGTTTATGTGCTCCCGTGACGGTCTTTCTTGGAAACGCTACGACGAAATGTTTTTAGAGCGGGAACAAGAGCATCCATATAACTGGGCATACGGCGATTTTTCCACCCCGATTTACCCATTCCGGCAAACAAAAATGCCTGCTCCCTGGGAAGGAGACGAGCTTTCCTTCTATGTACAGGAAGGCCCCTGTATGCCGATTCCGCACACATTGCACCGTCACAGCATCCGTTTGGACGGCTTTGCCTCCTACCATGCAGATTATGACATCAAAAAAGTTACCACCAAATCCATTCTCTTTACCGGAAGTACACTTCATTTGAATTTCTCTACTTCCGCTCTGGGCTGGATTTATGTGGATATATTGGATGCCAACAACAAGCCCTTGGAGGGCTGGCACAGCTGTGAGCTGTTTGGCAACACCACCGACAGAACCGTTTACTTTGGCGATTCCAAGGATGTATCTTCCCTGCAGGGAAAGGTCATTCGCTTGCAGTTTACCATGCGTCAGGCAGATATCTACTCATATAAATTTGAATAAAAAGGAGAATAACTTATGCTTCACTTGATTCCTACTCCAAAAACACTGGTTGAAATTCCGGTTTTATTAAAGAAAAAAGCACTTTCTTTAGAAACTGAAATTTCCGATTCCAGAATACAGAAAGCAACCCAAAAATTGCCGCTTCAATCCGGCGGGATTCCCCTGTATATTACATACGGTGACAAGGCTACCGAAGGATATACCCTGACCTTAACCAACGAAAAGGCAGAAATCATCGGTGACAGTGCCGTGGGTGCGTTTTACGGCATCCAGACCTTACGCCAGATTTTCACCAACAGCGAAATTTCCGAGCTTTCCATTCAGGATGCTCCCGATATGGGCTATCGCGGCTTTTATCACGATGTTACCCGCGGAAAAGTGCCGAAGGTGGAAACCGTAAAGGCGCTGATTGACCAAATGGCATATTACAAGCTGAATTCTCTTCAGCTTTATGTGGAACACACCTTTGATTTCAAAGAATATGCCGACAGCAAAGAACGCACCGGGTACTTTACGGCAGATGAAATCCGCGAGCTGGATGACTACTGCTATGAAAACTTTATTGATTTTATTCCCTCTCTTTCCTGCTTCGGTCATTTGCAGGAGCTGTTGGAAAAACCTCAATACAAACATCTTTGTGTGTTAGAGGACCACGAGCCGGAATATATGCACTGGTCTGAAAGAATGCTTCATCACACCATTAACCCCACCCTTGATGAAAGCTTTGAGCTCATCAAAAGCCTCATCGACCAGTATTTGCCTCTGTTTCGTTCCAACACCTTCAACATCTGCTGCGACGAAACCTTCGACCTTCAAATCGGCTGCAACTGGAATCAGGACGCTGCCCGTCTTTACATTGACTTTGTAAAAAAACTGGTTACTTATCTTAAGTCCAAAGGGAAAACCGTTATGATGTGGGCAGACATTCTGCTTCATCATCCCGATGTGATTTCCGAACTGCCCGACGGCATCGAGTACTTAAACTGGTGGTATGATCCGGAAATCCACGAAAACGATATTGAGCTGTTTGAAAAAATGCAAAAGCCCCAAATTGTCTGCCCGGCGACCTGGTCATGGGAAGGCTTTGTGGAATGGGTAGAAAAAGAAGAACAAAATATTATGAATATGGCAGATGCAGGGTACCGTCACGGTGCAAAAGGCATCTTAAATACCAACTGGGGCGACTACACCAACCCCTGCTCCATTGATTTGGCTCTCTATGGAATGGTGCTGGGCGGTGCAAAGGGCTGGTCAAAAAATACAGCTCCCACCGACTGCTTCAAAGAGGACATCAATCATCTGCTTTATGAAAATGAAAAAGGCTACCACTATTTAAGAACCTTAAGCGACTGCCAGAAAGAAGTGCGGTTCCTGTTCTTCGGAAATGCCTACTCCAACACTTTATTCAAAAAGAAACGTCCCTTATTTGTTCCCACTTTTGAAACGGTTAAACACATTCAGAAAACCTGCCGTCAGGTTATGAATGAATTGTCCGGGCAGGTTTGGAAACAAGATGAATTTCGCAAGCAAATGCTCCTGGCAGCAGAGGGCATCATCATCCTTGCAGAAATTATGGGAAGAGTTGCAGGTCATCCCGTAGAACGCACCACCGACACCAAAAAGTGGCTGGAAGCCTACTCCGAAGATTGGCTCCAAAAAAACAAACGAAGCGAGCTCACCGAGGTGCAGCATATGTATCTCACCATGGACGAAAATTATTAAAATAATAAAACACAAAAGCACTTGTCAGAAAAAGACAAGTGCTTTTGTGTTCAAAAAAAGAAGTGTCAAAACTTACACGTTGATGGTTAAATTATTTCTTAAAAAATGCAATCGCCACAATCCCCGGTCCTGCCTGGGCACCAATTACACTGCCCATCAATACCGAATGACCCGGAACATTTCCGGCTTTCCAGAAATCCTGACTGCTTTCTAAGAACTGCTTTACTCTGGCATCGCTCTGGCCGCTGTGACCAAACAGCACCGGCTTCGTATAATCTACTTCACCCACTTTGTTGATTTCCTGAATCAACACCTGATTTCCCATTTTGGTGCCACGTGCTTTGGAAATCTGCTGAATGACTCCGTCGTATACTTCCACAATGGGTTTAATGTTCAAAAGTTCTCCGGCAAATGCAACTACTCCGGAAATTCTGCCGCCCATTTTCAAATATTTCAAAGTATCTACCATGGCAACCAAATGAACATTTTCTTTTTCATTATCTAAAATTTCTTTAATCTCTTTGGCTGATTTCCCTTCTTCAACCAGCCGGAGTGCATATTCTGTCATAATCCCTGAGCCAACCGCCACATTGCCGGAATCCACCACATAGATATTGTCAAACTCCTGTGCAGCAATATTGGCACTCTGGCAAGTACCGGAAAGCTTCGACGCAACGGTAATTAACACCGCTTCGTCACCGGCATCAGTGACTTCCTGAAACACCTTCCGAAAAACTTCCGGAGAAGGCTGGCTGGTAGTAGGTAGCTTCTCAGCTTTCTCGAGTTTTTCATAAAATTCTTCATTGGTAATAGTAATTCCGTCAATATACTCTGTTTCTCCAAACCGAACATTTAAGGGAACAACTATTGTTTGTGCCCGATGCTGCGGCAATAAATTTGCAGTAGAGTCAATGATAATTCTTGTATTCATAAATTTCTCCTGTACTTTGCTATTTGGATAGCCCTGTTTTATTGATTTCATATAAATTATCTGCAATTACTTCCAGCGCATAATAAAAATTCTCTCTTTGCTGGTCGGTTAACCCGCTTCCGCCCTGCTCCACAGCCAGCTGAATCCGTTCCCTGATGGCAGCGGTCACCTCTGTTCCCTTTTCAGTCAGCTTGATTTTTGCACGGTATCCGTTTTTTGTAATATTTTCTCTGATTACAATTCCCTTTTTTTCCAATGCTGATACCGCACGGGATACTTCTGCCTTATCTTTGTTGCAAATTTCACACAAATTCACGGAGGAAAGCCCCTCTTTATTCTGATATAACGCCACCAGATACACTGCATCGGTTCCTTTTAAGCCATAGGGCTTCAGTTCTTCCGTCGCCAGCCTACTCCATCCGGAATTCAATTTGGAAAGTCCTAATGTGAAAGCCTCAAAACGTTTCACCATATTCGGCATCCCCTTACAAAAATAGACTTGTTGAAAAATCAACAAGTCTATTTTATCACAAAGAAGTTGAATTGTCAACATCTTCGACAAAAAAACTAAAAATATTTACAAAAATTTCCGGATATCCATTGCAAGACCTTCCTCTAAATTGATTAGGCGCTTGGTAATGCTTTTGGAAGCCTCATCGGCAGCGGGATATTGATTGAGATACATATGCAAGGATTTTACACCCATATTGCAGCCGTCGGTCATCAAGTCGGCAACCGTATGGTCAGAAGCGTTCATCAAAAGCTTCACGTTGGTTTTCATCCAGGACATCCCCTTTGCCAAAGCAGCCGGCTCTTTTCCATTGTCCTGATATTTGTCCAGAAGCTTTTCCAGGTCACACTCTAATTTTTCGTGATTGTCCTTACAGTCACTTAACAGCTGTTTTAATTCTTCGTTTTCGGTAATGGGAATCACATCAGAAAGAGAAGAAACTCCCATTTTTACTCCGGCATCACATTCCCGAAGCAGTTTTATGGTATCTTGTTCCACCATACTATCACTCCTTTGTTCAAATAATAGTATAGTACAACTATTGGAATTTTATACATAAAAATAAGCTTTGCGAAAGCAAAGCAACCTTAACTTCTTCCCTATTCACTATTACCTATTACTTTCCAAAAATCGACAAGTCTTTTCAGGGAAGAGTGAAGAAGGAATAGGTAATAAGTAAAATCGACATTCCTCTTTCGAAGAATGCCGATTTTTGGTTGCGGGAGGCGGATTTGAACCACCGGCCTTCGGGTTATGAGCCCGACGAGCTACCAAACTGCTCCATCCCGCGATATAAGCGCCTGAGCAAGAAAAACATGGTGCCGGAAACCGGAATCGAACCGGTACGGGAGTCACCTCCCACAGGATTTTAAGTCCTGGGCGTCTGCCAGTTCCGCCACTCCGGCGTATCTCTCTTGCTCAAGCGCTAAAATATAATAACATATTTCAAATGGAATGTCAAGAGGTTTCCGGAAAAAAATTCAAAAAATTCTGTTAGTAGCAACTATATCTTCGGCATAAGCCTGAGATGACGCCCTAAAAAAAGGATGAAAATACAAATGGTTCAAAACAGCTTTTTCTTAAAATCCGGTAAAGCTGTCCATAATCTGCCCTGCTGCTTTCATCATACGGCAGGCTTTCTTTTTCAGGTGTGCATTGTCACGGTCGGAGCGGATGGGGTCAAAAATCATTCCCACAAGGGCACCCATTGCCATACCGGTCAGAACACCTTTCAGGTAAGGACTCTGATTCATAAATGGTTCCTCCGTTTTTTTAGTGATAAGAAATTTTTCATAAAAAACTTCTTATTCATATTGTTCTCGTTTCCGATGTTTCTATGAAACTTAAAAATTGACATTTCATAAAAAAATTACTGCATTGATTTTTGGATTTGCCGTTTTAATTTCTGAATAATTTTCTTTTCCAGTCGGGAAATATAAGATTGAGAAATTCCCAACATATCTGCCACTTCTTTTTGTGTTTTTTCTTCTCCGCCAAAAATGCCGAACCGAAGACCGATAATCAGCTGTTCTCGTTTTTTCAGCCCGGATACAGCTTCCAACAGCATTTCTTTCTCAATCTTTTTTTCGATTGTTTTATGAATGATATCGCCATCGGTTCCCAAAATATCCGAAAGGAGCAATTCATTCCCGTCGCCATCCATAGAAAGAGGTTCATCCAGCGACACCTCACTCCGTTGATTTCCCACCTTTCTGAGGTGCATTAAAATTTCATTTTCAATGCACCGAGAGGCATAGGTCGCCAGCTTAATGGATTTTTCCTGGTTAAAGGAATTGACTGCCTTAATTAAACCAATGGTTCCAATTGAGGTTAAATCTTCCAAAGAAATTCCTGTATTCTCAAACTTTTTGGAAATATAAACCACTAACCGCAAATTATGTTCAATCAATGTTTTTTTTGCATTTTCGTCTGATAAATTCTGAAGCAGTGCCTCTTCGTGCTCCGGGTCCAACGGCGCAGGAAGTGCATCGGAGCTTCCAATATAATAACATTCCTTTGGAAATAGTTTTTGCCACAATTTCAAAAAATATAAATAAATTTTTCGTTTCATAAAACCTTCTCCTTTTTCTTACGATAACAATATCGCAGGATTATAAATTGCATCATATTCCTGTCCCGTCAGTGATTGCGACGCTGCAAGAATCGCATAAAGCGGCTTTCCGTCGCAAAAAACCGCTTGCGGCTTGAATCCCCACAAATAGCCTTCTCCAAGGTTTACACTCTTGCAGGGAATCAAGCGAAAACCCGGCACCTGTTCCCGAGAGGAAACGCCAAGAAACTGCAATAGGATATCCTCTTTTATAACAATCACTTTCGCATGACTGATGGGGTCGGTAAGCTGGTTTCCCGTATCCGCAAATGCACGTAATATCAACGGTTTTCCATCATAAATTACCACTATCTCCTGCACCCCGAAAACAGCTTTTTTCTTTAGAAAAAAGGAATAAATCCAGCCAAATGCAACCAGTAAGAAAATCCCCGCAATGACAGCAAGCATTCCCAACATATTTTGTCCCCCCATATTGCCCGAAAACCGGATTCCACCGGCTAACATAAAGTTTAATAAATAATAAAGAATCAGAAGCTTCATGAATTCCCGGAAACGCCGCACCGAAAAAGCGAGCCGAATCATCAGTGCAGAAACCCCAATCAAAAGAACTGCCAAAACAAAAGAATTTACATCAAACAAGAGCATTCCGCAAGAAAATAAACTCCCCAACCCGCCGGATAAAGCACCCTTCCAAAAGCAGAGTCTTCGGTCGGAGGAAAAAGCCGTAAGCATCAGTAAAATCAAATTGATAATAAAGTTATAACAAAAATATACATCTATATATACGATAACCGTTTCCATCATTCACACTCTTTTTCTATCACGGGATTCGGACCTTCAGTATACCATAAACAAACTGCATTTTTTACCCTATTTTGTCGACAAAACCAAGGTTTCGTTCAACAAAAAAAGCCGATTTTTTTCTTTTTCTTCTTGCTTTTGGAAAGATAGTATGCTATACTGGAAAAAAGGAGAAAAAATGACATTGCAGGAGGAGATTCAATATGAGTGATTATATGAAAAACCACTCACAGCTTGTGCGGAATTTTTTGTCTCACAAGCTCACCATTGAAGGAAAATCTCCTTTAACCGTGAAAGAATATGCGTACGATTTACAAACTTTTTTTCGATATATTGTAAAACAAAAAACAGCTTCCCCGCTCCCGCTGGATGAAATTGTGATTTCGCAGGTGGATATTCAACTGATAAAATCCATTGAATTAACCGACATCTATGAATATCTTATGTATTTAAGCAAAGAAAAGGGAAACGGCGTAAAAGCCAGAGCAAGAAAACTTTCTTGCATCAAATCCTTTTATAAATATTTACATATCAAAGTGCATCTTTTGGAAAAGGACATTGCCAAAGATTTAGAAATGCCGAAAACACCAAAAAATCTGCCTCGATATTTAGAATTAAAGGAAGCGCAAACATTGCTCAATGCAGTAGGTGGAAAAACCAAAGAACGAGACTACCTGATGCTGATGATTCTCTTAAATTGCGGGTTGCGTGTTTCGGAGCTGCAAAACATTCAGTTAAATGATATCCGCAGTGACACCCTCACCGTTACCGGAAAAGGCAACAAGGAACGACAGCTGTTCTTAAATGAAGCTACAAAAAAAGCCTTGCAGGATTATCTGAAGGTGCGGCCGAAAAATCAATACAATGCTCTGCTTCTTTCCTCACGAGGAACACCAATTTCAGTTGCCGGCATTCAATATACCATAAAAAATTTAATTCGGAAGGCAGGGCTGGATGCAACCAAGCTTTCTACCCATAAGCTCCGTCACACAGCGGCAACCTTGATGTATAAGCATGGAAAAGTGGATATTAAAACGCTGCAAAGAGTGTTGGGGCACGAGCATTTGAACACGACAGAAATCTATACACATACAGACGATACTATGGTAAAAGAAGCCATAGATCAAAACCCGCTGTCACACTTTGAACGGCAAGAAAATGAGAATAAATAACAAAAAAGAAAGGGGACTTCTTATGAATATCTGCAGTTTGGTAACCGGCAAGGAAGGAATGTATAACATTACTGCCGAGGTGAAAAATCAAATCGAAAAAAACGGGTGGAAAGACGGTCTTCTTTTGGTATATTGTCCACATACCACAGCATCGGTTGTTGTCAGCGAAAATGTGGATATCGACGTTAAAGCTGACATCTTATCTGCTTATCGGGAGGCATTTCCTGAAAACGAAAAGTATCTTCACTACGAGGGCAATGCACATGCTCATATCCGCTCTACCATTTCGGGCGTTTCACTGCCTTTGATTGTGGAAAACAAAAAGCTGGTATTAGGGCAATTTCAGGGGATTTATTTTATGGAATTTGACGGGCCGAGAACCCGTAATTATTATCTTAAATTTCTTCCCGCTTCAGAACAGTAACGGATGAAAATAAAAAACGGTATTCAGTTGAATACCGTTTTTTATTTTTCTACACTCTTTGATTTTTTCAAAAAAAATCAAAGAAAAATCAAGAGAAGACAGGGCTTGTTAAAAACCCTTATTATTTCATATTATTTTCGTAAGACTGAATCATTTTTTTAACCATCTGACCGCCAACAGAGCCGGCTTCTTTAGAGGTTAAATCACCATTGTAACCCTGTTTTAAGTTAACACCTACATCCTGAGCAGCTTCCATTTTGAATCTGTTCAGTGCTTCTTTTGCTTCGGGAACTAAATTCTTGTTGCTTGCCATAACGTTTTAATCTCCTTAAAAATTTTTCTATTTTAACTTCAGAAAAAAGACGAATTATGAAAAGCCATAACAACGCTTTCTTGTGAAGTCAGTCATAGTTTGTGTGTTTTTTGGAGATTATATTCCGGAAAAATTTAACTGTTAAAAAATGAAAAAAATGCTCTTAAAAAAAGCAATGCTTTACGAAAATTAAAATCAGCCCTTATGCACTTAAAACCTTCACCCGAACCTTCGGGATTCTGCCCAAGCCGCCCGAAAGGGAATTGATGTCGTCCATAGATGCGTCCATCACCACAGAAATGATATTGACGTCTTTTTCCCGGTATGGAATGCCCATTCTGCCAACGATTTTATCGCCATATTGATGAAGCAAGCTATTCACCTTATCACTGACAGAAACATCCTCAATGAGAATGGCAATTACTGCAATTTTGGTTGTGTTACTCATATGTATTCTCCTTTTTGGAATGAAAAGGCGAGCAAAACTGCTCGCCTTTTTTTGATATTTTTTGAAATTGAGATTTCTCAATATAAAGTGCCAGTAACACTCGGAATGATCGCCATTGGCGGTTCTAACTGTTCGCTGTTTTATCGAACCACAACCAAGGCGCAGAGAAAAGGATGCAGAATCTGAAAATCGAAAGAAAACCAACGGTTTTCTCTTCCCGAAAGCGTACCGTGTGTACGCTGAGCGGTGAGATTAACGGATTATGCGCCTTTTATCAAGCCGCAAATAGGCGCAGAGAAGTGCTGCGCACGGCATAGGAAGCAATGAATAATGCAGAATGCACAATTCATAATTTCGGTGACAGACACTTGCCTGCATTGAAAATATGCGGGTCGTCGAGGACGCCGCCCCCTACAATGCTGCATGCAATGCTACGCCGAGAGGTGAAGTTTGTTCGTAACAAAAAAGCAATTACAATCCAAAATTGTTGCAAACAATTTTCACTTTATAAAAATAAATATTTTACTATCCCCATTGCTTTTTTGTGGTCTGGATTCTTTTATCAAACATTACTCGGTTTCTAAAATGCCGTATTTGTCATCTTTTCTCTTATATACAATGTTAATCTGGTCGGTTTGTGCATTGCGGAATGCAAAGAAGGTATGCCCCAACAGATTCATCTGGAGAATTGCCTCATCCACATACATGGGTTTTAAGGAAATCACCTTAGAACGTGCAACGGTGAACTCGGTTTCTTCGGGATAATATTCTGTTCCTTGTTCTTCCTCATCTGCATCAAAATCTTCAAAGGTTTGTTCAATGACATTTGCCTTTTTGATTTTATTTTCAATTTTGGTTTTATATTTGCGGATTTGTTTTTTCAGGTTTTCCATCAATTCGTCCATTGCTGTCCAAATATCGGCATTCGCCTCTTCCACACGGAAAATGGTGTCTTTATAGAAAATGGTCAACTCCACAATATACGTGTCCTTGATGAGAGACAAAGTAACTGTTGCATCTGCAGTATCATCAAAAATTTTATCAAACTTAGATAATTTCGCTGCAAATTTTTCTTTGAAACTGTCTTTCGCCTGGAATTTTCTTTCGTTAAAAGTTACTCTCATAGTGATTCTCCTTTTTTCAGCCGATTCGAATGGAAAATCCGTACACTGCGGCTCGTCCGACGAACCGAACTGTTATTTTTATGGAAAGCGAATCCAACAGAATCCGCACCATTACAAATTAAAGAACTTTGGTAATATGGCGAGATACGTGACAGCAGATATTCACTGCAACGGGCAAGCCCGCAATGTGAGTGGGATGGTCGATAATATTAACCCACAGTGCTGTCGTTTCGCCGCCTAACCCTGCAGGACCAATACCGGTTTGGTTGATTTTTTCCATCAACTCTTTTTGCATCTTCTGATACAGCGGTTTTTCCGGCACGGTTCCAATGGGTAAGGTCAATGCTTTTTTCGCAAGCTTTGCAGCCTGCTCAAAATCGCCGCCGACACAAACACCCACAACAATGGGCGGGCAGGGATTTGGCCCTGCATATTTGATTGCATCCATTACCACATCTACAACGCCGTCATATCCGGCAGACGGTGAAAGCATTTCAATTTTGCTCATGTTTTCGCTGCCGAAGCCTTTGGGTGCAAAGGTGATTTTCAAAGAATCGCCGCTGACAATATCGTAATGGATAATGGCGGGAGTGTTATCGCCTGTGTTGACTCTTTCCAAGGGGTCTGACACAACCGATTTTCTTAAGTAACCGTCAATGTAACCCTGACGAACGCCTTCGTTAATAGCGTCGGTGAGATTGCCGTCAACATAAACTTCCTGCCCAACTTCTATAAAAAACACCGCATAGCCGGTATCCTGACAGATGGGAATTCGTTCTTCTTTGGCAATGTCTGCATTGACAATCAGTTTTTCTAAAATGTTTTTTCCAACTGCATTCTGCTCAATTTTACAAGCAGAACAGATGGAATTATATGCGTCATCCGGCAGAATGGTATTGGCATCAATACACATCTGGCGGACAGTTTTGGTAATTTCGTTTGCGCTAATTGTTTTCAATTTGAATCTCTCCTCTTATTAGTTTAATTCGACATATCTTTCTGAATTCCTTTTTTCTCTAAAAATTTTTTTTATTTTTTTAGAAAATCCAGTTTGGCATGATTTTTAAGAACTCAATGTATTCTTTTGGTGCCACAACACCGGTAAGCACAGGATAATATAAGAAGAACAGTGCTACCGCCGCCACACACACCACAGCCGGAACGGTGATTCGTTTTCCTTTTTCTGCTACAGCGTGCTTCCAATAGAAACCGCATGAGAGCGCCAAAAAGGCAAGCATGGGGAAATAGTGATAGGTAAAGGTTACACGGCTGACAAAAGTCCAGGGAAGAATCTGGGAGAAGTACCCTGCAAAAATCACAAAGGCACTCACCGGCATTTTCTTTTCTTTGATGCACCACACCAAAGTGTAAATCAACGCCGCCAATCCGCCCCAGATGAAAATGGGATTGCTCATCGTGGCAATGGTTTCCCGATTTCCGTCTGCCAAAAGAACGCCCTGGTGCATCCAAAGCGGACGCAAATCAATAATCCAGTCATACCAGGCAGCACTGTAAGGATGGGTTGCAGTCAAGCCGCTGTGATAGGAATACATATGTTTTTGTGCGCCCCAAAAGCTTTGCCAGGTAAGCTCCTGATTGAAGCAAGAGAAATAGGGAATGTAGCTGAAATAATAAATGGCAAACGGCAACACCGCATACAGCCCCAAGGACCAGCGAATGAGTTTGCCAATTTCTGCTCCGTTTTTGGTTTTTTTGTAACGAATGAAAATGGCATAAATATACACAGCGCAAAGCCCGAGTCCTGCATAAATTGCTGCCCATTTTACTGCTGCACCGCACCCGAACATCGCACCGGAAACGCCCAGAAAGACCAGTGCTTTTGTGCTAACCCCTTTTGCCTCATATTCGTGGAGGAATTCCACAAGAAAGGTAAAAGCTGCCAAAATGAAGAAGACCATAAACGAGTCGATGGACGCAATTCTGGAATGAGAGAGGTGCATAAAATCAAAACTGAATATCACAGTTGTTAAAAGGGCAATCCAATGATATTTGAATAACCGGCGGGAAAGCTGATAAAAGCAAGGAATCATCAGAATTCCAAACAGCACGCCCATAAAACGAACTCCCAGCATATTCCAGCCAAATAGGCTGATGCCAATGGTCATGATGAGCTTTCCGAGAGGCGGATGAGTGGTTTCGTAAATGGGAAGGTCGTTTTTGTATTCATAGGCAGTTCTGCCATGATAAATTTCGTCAAAATAGAAGCTGTTTTCATAAGACGGAACCTGGGGAATCACATCAGCTTCATCGTTAAATGCACCGATTTCCACACCGGCAGGCGCATTTACATGGTAAGGAATGTATGCACCGTTTGCATCATAAAACGCAAATTCGCCCCATTCGGTCACAGCGTCGGAACCGTTGTCCAATACTTCCAATGTCACAGAAGTAAGCAGCATATTTCCGGCATTTTCTTTCTGCCAGCTGAACACATAGGTGGATTTTTCCTGCTTGCCGGACATATAAAGATAATCACTACGGGAGGGCCCGCTGCAACGGATTTTATAGTTTCTCAGTCCGTATCCGGCAAAATACTGGATGTCGCTTACGGTTTTCGGCTCGTCAAACTGGAAGGTAACGGAAGTTCCTTTTGCAACCTTTGCATAAGTCTGGGGTGTATGTTTGGTACTGCCCAGACGGTAATATGCACTGCCGCCAAAGAGCAGCATCACCAAAAGGAGTGCAACCCCACTTTTCCAGGTGAATTTTTCGGAATATTCTATGACTCTACGTTCTTTTTTGGGGCAGCCTGCGGTAACGGTTCCCCATACATCGTAAATGAGATATACCAAAAGAGCAAGGTTTGCCAAAGTGAAGCAAACAAACATCATCCGGTTGAACGGATCTTGCACACCGCTTAAATAATCCAATGCAAACATCAGATTCATAAAGTAAGAAATGCTTAAAAAAGATGCAATGCCAAAATATTTTTTCTTACCGGTTACAATAAACGACAGAAACAGCAGCACCGGAACAAAATACCAATAACGCTCGTGCATTTTAGAGCCTAGCATGACAATGGCAAACAGATAGGTTCCAAAAATGAGGAACAGGTTTTTCTTATCTTTGTTTTTCCACACCAAAACGAGAGCAAACACCACACAGGCTGCCATCAAAATAATGCCCCATTTTGCATAGGTCAGAAACAGGAAGGGTTTATTGATGTCCACCATGTTGCCGCCTAAAAGCCCAAACAAATTAAAGGTATTCAAGGAAGCATAGGGGTAAGAAGAAAAGGTTTCGGTATATTTGGAAATCAGGAATAATAAATCCGGCACACCGCCACGGAAGGGAATCATAGAAATGCTCATCAAAGCCAGTGCGAATATAAAGGTAACAATGAGATTCCAAAGGACTTTTGGCACTCTGTGAAATTTTTCTTTCCATTTGGGAATGAGCACCAAAGAATCGCTTTTTGCAAACAAAACGGCAAACAAGGGCGCAAATAAAAAGCTTTGGGGCTTGGTCAGCGCCGAAAGGGTGAAGAAAAGTGCCGACAAGGTCAGCTTATCCTCCATTACAAACCGAAGGGTTAAAAGCATCAAATAACAGAAAATAGAATCGGTTTGTCCCCAATAAGTACCGGTTACCAAAAAAGAAGGCAAAAGAGCCAGCGTCACAGCAAAGCTTGCATGCTTGCTTTTGGGATAATGCTTGCTGTAAACCTTCAGCATTTCGTAAATAATCAAGCCCTCTGCTAAAATGCCGGGCATTTTGACAAACAACTTGGTAAGATAATCGCCACCGCCAAAGAGCTTGCAAAGCCAGCCGAAGAAACCGGTCATCATAATGTAAAGCGGCGGATAATCGCAAAAATAGCCTTCCTGATAGAAGCCGTTTAAGCCTTGCGCTGCCCGTTGCATCCAGGCAGAATAGGTGTTCATGTCCACCTCGTAGCCCTTAAAATAAGGCGCAATGATAATTTTAATCAATGTAGTGATGCAAAGAATCCAATAGCACGCTGTATGAGGCGCCCGTACCGGACTTTCTTTTTGCAGACGGTTGTTCTGGTCCTGAGATATAAACCAGAAAAACGCTGCAAAAATCAGGGCGATAATGAAAGAAGGTTTCATAGGGTTCACCATTCCTTTTCTCTATTTTTTGTATAATAATTATCGGTTGGAAGAATCTTCCTGCCATTTGCATTTTCTGCGAAGCATCGAATTTATCGGAAATTCTGTTTCGGAAAAGATGCTTACAATCTGCTGTGCATGAGGTGCTGATTCCATTTCTTCCCCATCGGGATTTCGTAAATCGGAAGCAGAAATCAAAACACTTTCTCCCCCGGTTGTTAAAACGTCTAAAATATCATCTTTATAAAATTTATTTCGCTGTTCAATATACAGCCGCTTGGTTTCCCGATCGTAACCGGTGACAACACCAACCAAGGTATAGTCTCTTACATAGTCGGAGGTATGCACCAGCTGACCGTCTGCATAGGGATTGCCAAAATAAAAACCTTGGCAGTATTCTCTGTGGCTGACCTTATTGACCTCCGAAAGCACATCCTCGGGTAATTGATAAGAAGCGGGATTTTGTTTCAGAATGTCAAGTGCCTTTCGGTAGGCATTGGTGGTAACTGCTACATAGTAGGGTGTTTTCATACGCCCTTCAATTTTGAAGGAGGTAATCCCAGCCTGATACAGCTTGTCCAGATGCTCAATCATGCACATATCCTTGGCATTCATAATATAAGTCCCGTTTTCCGAGCCACCGATGGTAAAGGGATAGTTGGGACGTTTTTCTTCATAAAGCTTATATTTCCAACGGCAAGGCTGGGCGCATTCTCCACGATTGGAGTCTCTGCCTGTCATATAAGCAGAAAGCAAGCACCGACCGGAATAAGAAATGCACATTGCACCATGACAAAAGGCCTCCAAATCCAAATCGGGATTGGTTTTTGCACGGATATCTGCAATTTCCTCCAGGGTTAATTCTCTTGCCAGCACCACACGCTTTGCACCCATATTATAATAGGTGTTAGAGGCAACCGAATTTAAGATATTCGCCTGTGTGCTCATGTGCACTTCCAAATCGGGGCACCATTTTTTAATGAGACACAAGGCTCCCAAATCGGAAGCGATGACTGCATCTATCCCCATTTCGTAAGCTTCTTTTACCGCACGCTCCAGCTTGGCAAAATCACCGTCTCGCATGACCATATTGCAAGCGCCATACAGCTTCATATTGTATTTTTTCTTAAGTTCTATGGCTTGTTTCAGATAATCACCGGAAAACAGCTGTTGCGGTGCCCGAAGGGACAACCCATTTAAGCCGATATATGCCGCATCTGCACCAAAAACACCTGCGGTTTCCAGCTTCTCCAAATCTCCCGCAGGAGATAAAAGCTCTAATTTTTCTATATTATTCATATGATTGACCTCTTCATAAATTTATTTCTTAACAGTGAGAGAAATACCGTCGCCAATGGGAATGACAACACTTTCCAATTCCCCATCGTGACTAATGGCATCCAAATACATCCGAAGCCGTTTTACAATGGTTTTTTTCCGTAAAATCAGCAAATCGTCATTGGCAACCATCCCTTTATAAAGCACGTTGTCGGTCACCAGCACGCCTCCTTTGAGAAGCAGCTTTTTTAAGTATGGCAGATAATCATAGTATTGCCCTTTTGCGCTGTCCAAAAAGATAAAATCAAAGGTTTCGCCGGATGCTTCCAGCTCTTTTAAGACGTCCATGCCGTCACCGTTTTTGGGAAAAATCCGTTTCTCCAAACCGTTTTCCTGAAACAATCTGCAAGCTTCTTCATAGTTATCCGGATTTTTCTCCACGGTAACAATGGTGGCATCCTCGCCAATGGCTTTGGACAAAATCACCGCAGAGCACCCAATACCCGTCCCCAGCTCCAGCACCTTTTTCGGCTGTTTTATCATTGCCAAAAGGTAGAGCAGCTTGGTAGTTTCCGGCTTGGCAACGGGAATATCCTTGTCCATTGCAAAATCATATAATTTGGTGACATCCTCGGTCACAAGCGAGCGAATATACCGAAGGATAAATTCAAAATTGATATATTGTTCTTCAATCATAGGTAACGATTCCTTTTCTGTTCCAAAACAAGAGCAACGTGTCTCACCTGGGGGAAAATCGGTCTGTTTAAGCAATACGAAACGCCAGTCCGCACCAGTCATTTTCCACGGTTTTTTCAACCAACTGAAGCCCTTGTGCCTGAGCGGCATCTAAAATTTCGTGACAGCGTTCCTCTAAAATGCCCGACAAAATGAGAATCCCGTCCGGATTTAAGAATTGCTTGACATCTTTTAACAAAATGAGCAACACGTCTACGATAATATTTGCTGTAATCAGGTCGAATTTCTCGTCTCCCACACAGTCCAGAAGGTCACCGCATCGTACATCGCAAATGGAAGAATATCCATTTTTTTCAATGTTGATTTTTGCAGTTTCCACGGCAACGGAGTCAATATCGGTTGCCACAATGTCTTTGGCACCCAGCATTCCGCCAATGATGGCTAAAATGCCGCTTCCGGTGCCGATATCCAGCATTTTTGTGTGTTCTTTTTTATACTTGCAAATCAGCTTTGCACAGGCCTGTGTGGTTTCGTGAGTTCCGGTGCCAAATGCTGCACCGCTGTCTAACTCCAGAACCTTTTCCCCAATCTTCGGTTCGTACTCTAACCAAGCGGGTTTTACCACCAGCGTATCGGTGATTTTTACAATTTTGGCAAACTGTTTCCAGTTGTCTTTCCATTCGGAATCGGTTGCCCCACGGACAGACACCGAAAAACCGTTTTCCTGTAAGAGAGAAAACAATTCTTCTGTTTCAGCAGCAGTTTCCAAACATACGGTGATAAAGGCATTTCCCACATCCCGCTCATCTTTTAAGAGCCAGGGCATCTCTGCCATAATATCCGCTTCCAGCTTGGGGTCTGTAACAAAATAATTATAGACATCGTGAATCACCAGATAGTTTTCTGCTTCCTCGGTTTTTCCAGGCTCACATTCAATTTTCAGTTCAAAATATTCCATATTTCTATCCTTTTCTAAATGCGGAAAAAGGGGTTGCCCGTTTTGGTCGGACAACTCCTTTTTTCTATTTATTCTTCGTTGGATGTAGCGGTTTCTTCCGCTGTTTCTTCCACAGCTTCCTCTTCTTCACGAGGAGCTCTGGTAACAGACACTACTTTTACATCCGGATCGGGACGCATCAGGATGACACCCTGGGTATTTCTGCCCACAGTATTGATATCTTCAGCCCGCAGGCGAATGATAACCCCGGCAGAAGTAATAATCATAACGTCATCGCCGTCTTTTACAGAGCGAACCCCGGCAACATTACCGGTTTTTTCGGTAATTTTATAGGTTTTAACCCCCATACCGCCACGGTTTTGCACTTTATATTCCGCATAGGAGGTACGCTTGCCCAAGCCGTTTTCCGAAACAATCAGAAGCTCGGTATCGTCGTGAACCACGCTCATACCAACCAATCTGTCGTTTGCTTTCAGCTTGATGCCGCGAACCCCTCGGGTCACTCTGCCCTGGCTTCGGATATCACTGATACGGAAGCGGATGGACATGCCCAGATAGGTAGTCAGAACCACTTCTTCCTCATCGGTGACGATTTTCACCTGCATCAGTTCATCGTCATCATCCAATGCAATGGCACGAAGTCCGCCGGAACGGTTGGTGTCATATTCCATCAGCTCGGTTTTCTTGATGACCCCGTTTTTGGTGGTCATCACCAAATATTTATCTTCTTCAAAGCCTTTCATGGGAATGGTGGCAGAAATCGATTCACCCGGCTCTAAATTGAGCAGGTTGACAATGGCAGTTCCTTTCGCAGTACGGGACGCTTCGGGAATCTGATATGCTTTTAATTTGAACACTCTTCCCTTATTGGTGAAGAAGAGAATGTAATTGTGGGTAGAAGTAACAAACAGTTCTTCCACAAAATCTTCTTCTCTGGTGGACAGACCGGCAATGCCTCTGCCCCCTCTGTGCTGGCTTTTGAAGGTGTCGGTAGGCTGACGCTTTACATAACCCAAATGGGTTAATGAAATGGCAACATCTTCTTCTTCGATTAAATCTTCATCGTCAATCTGTGAATAGTCAAAGGTAATTTTGGTGCGTCTTTGGTCACCGTATTTATCTTTGATTTCAGAAAGCTCGGTTTTGATGATATCCAAAACCATCTGTTCAGATGCTAAAATTTCAGCATAGTATGCAATTTGCTTGATAATTTCATCCAGCTCATTTTCGATTTTTTCTTTTTCCAAGCCCTGCAATTTCTGGAGTCTCATATCCAGAATCGCCTGTGCCTGAATTTCCGTAAAGCCGAATGTTTCTACCAGGTTTTCTTTCGCGTTGTTGTAGGATGCGCGGATGGTGGCAATGACTTCGTCGATATGATCCAGCGCCTTCTTCAAACCTTCCAGAATGTGGGCTCTTGCTTCAGCTTTTCGTTTGTCATAAATGGTGCGGCGGATAATGATATCTTTTTGATGATCGATGTAACAATCCAGCACTTCACGAATGTTCAGAACCTTCGGCTGACCGTCCACAAGAGCCAGCATAATTACGCCGAAGGTGTCTTGCATCTGGGTATATTTATACAGATTGTTCAGCACAATGTTTGCTGCCGCATCTTTCTTCACTTCAATCACAATGCGCACACCCACATCCTTGTCGGACTCGTCACGCAGGTCGGCAATGCCTTCCAACCGTTTTTCGTGCACCAGCTCTGCGATTTTTTCAATGAGCTTTGCTTTGTTTACCTGATACGGAAGCTCGGTAACGATAATGCGCTGGCGGTTGCCGTCGTCTTCAATTTCTGCCTGGGCACGAACAATTACCTTGCCGCGGCCGGTGTTGAAATAAGAACGGATGCCGCTTTTGCCCATAATGTTGCCGGCTGTGGGAAAATCGGGCCCCTTGATATATTCCATAATTTCTTCGATGGTAATTTCGGGGTTATCAATGGTGGCACAAATGGCATCAATACATTCGGTTAAATTGTGAGGCGGAATGTTGGTTGCCATCCCAACCGCAATCCCTGCAGATCCGTTTACCAGCAAATTGGGAAAACGGGAGGGTAACACAGTGGGTTCTTTTAAGCGTTCATCAAAGTTGGGGGCAAAATCGACGGTTTCTTTGTCGATTTCCTTGAGCATCAGCTGCGCCAGACGAGCCATTCTTGCCTCAGTGTAACGGTAAGCAGCAGCCGGGTCGCCGTCGATAGAACCAAAGTTCCCCTGACCGTCAACCAACGGATAACGAAGCGAAAAATCCTGCGCCAGACGAACCAAAGCATCATATACAGAAGCATCACCGTGGGGATGATAACGCCCCAGCACGTCACCAACGGTGGTGGCACATTTACGGTAAGCTTTATCGGGCGTTAACCCATCTTCGTGCATCGTATATAAAATTCTTCTGTGAACCGGTTTCAAGCCGTCTCTGACATCGGGCAAGGCTCTGGACACGATAACCGACATGGAATATGCCAGATAGGCAGATTTCATCTCATGGACCAGGTCAACCGGAACAATATGTTCATTTTCAAACATTTGAGTATCCATAAATCATTCTTCCTTTCTTTCGATGGAGTGAGACACCAACACTATACATCCAGATTGGATACATATTTTGCGTTGGTTTCGATGAACTCTCGTCTGGGTTCTACTTCTTCACCCATCAGAATGTTGAAGATTTTATCAGCTTCGATGGCATCTTCCAGCGTTACCTGCAGCACCGTTCTGGTGGCAGGGTCCATAGTGGTTTCCCAAAGCTGGTCCGGGTTCATTTCACCAAGACCTTTATATCGCTGAACATTGGCATCGTTTCCGATTTCCAAAAGAGCTTCTTTCAACTGCTCGTCTGTATAAGCATAACGGGTATTTTTGCCTTTGAACACTTTGTAAAGCGGAGGCTGTGCCAGATAAACATGTCCTTCTTCAATTAAGGGGCGCATATAACGGAAGAAGAAGGTCAGAAGCAAGGTTCTGATGTGAGAACCGTCAACATCGGCATCGGCCATAATGATGATTTTTCCGTAACGGAGCTTTTCCACATCAAAATCTTCACCCACGCCGGCACCTAATGCAGTAATTACCGGCAACAGCTTTTCGTTGCCGATTACCTTATCAATACGAACCTTTTCTACGTTCAGCATTTTTCCCCAAAGGGGCAAAATCGCCTGAAAACGTCTGTCTCTGCCTTGCTTTGCACTGCCACCTGCAGAATCTCCTTCGACAATGTAAATTTCGGTGAATTCGTTGTTTCTTTCGGAACAGTCTGCAAGTTTACCGGGAAGACGGGTGTTTTCCAATGCCGTTTTGCGGCGGGTCAGCTCTCTTGCTTTTCTTGCAGCTTCTCTTGCACGGGATGCAGAGAATGCTTTTTCTAAAATGATTTTTCCAACACCGGGATTTTCTTCTAAGTACGCAGCAAAAACATCCTGCATCATGCCCTCGGTTGCAGTTCTTGCTTCGGAGTTGCCCAGTTTGGTTTTGGTCTGCCCTTCAAACTGTGCTTCCTGCAGCTTCACGCTGATAATTGCGGTTAAGCCTTCACGAACATCTTCCCCGCTTAATGCCTTGTCGCTGTCTTTTAGCATATTACGCTTTTTGGCATAATCGTTCAAAATTCTGGTTAATGCAGATTTGAAGCCGGTTTCGTGCATACCGCCTTCGGTGGTGTTGATGTTGTTTGCAAAGCTGACTAAGTTTTCACTGTATGCGTCGGTATACTGCATTGCAATTTCAACAATCATATTTTCTTTCTCTTTGGAAAGGTAGATAACATCGGGATGTAACGGTGTTTTTTCCTGATTGATATATTCCACAAAGGATTTGATGCCGCCCTCGTAATACAGCTCGTTGAAGATTTCTTCCTCGCCTCTCAAATCCTTAAAATTGATGCGGATTCCTCTGTTCAGAAATGCCTGCTCACGCAGTCTGGTCAGAAGCACATCGTATTCAAACTGAACGGTTTCAAAAATCAATGAATCCGGCATAAAGGTAACGGTGGTTCCTTTTTTGTCGGTATCTCCGATGATTTCCAGCTGGGATGCAACCTTACCTCGTTCATAACGCTGCTTATAGATGTGTTCCCCGTTGGAAACCTCTACCTCCAGCCATTCGGAAAGGGCGTTTACAACCGAAGAACCAACCCCATGCAAACCGCCGGACACCTTGTATCCACCGCCGCCGAATTTACCGCCGGCGTGCAGAATGGTAAATACTACCTCAACGGTAGGAATCCCCATTTTGGGATGAATTCCAACCGGAATGCCACGTCCATCGTCACAAACGGTAACAGAGTTATCGGGGTTGATGGTAACATCAATATTTTCGCAGTAGCCTGCCAGTGCTTCGTCAATGGCGTTGTCTACAATTTCATACACCAAATGATGCAGCCCTCTCACCGAAGTTGAGCCGATATACATACCGGGACGCTTTCTTACCGCTTCCAGCCCTTCCAGCACTTGTATTTGATTTTCGTCATAGACGGTTTCGACTTTTTCGTTTAATTCTTCAGCCATATTGATTCATCCTTTCTTATGGGACTATTCGTTACAAAATAAAATTGATATTCTAAAAACTAAGGCCCTTACGGTTTTGAATGGTGCGGGCAGCGAGAGGGGAAAGATACCCAACCTCCATGCCCTCTGTAACTGCCAGAACGAATGCCTTTGGCAACTCCTCTGAAACAGCAATGAGCCGGTTGTCTTTTTCTAAATTTTTAAGATATTCCATGGTGGCAGGGGATTCTGAAATATGGTCAAAATCGAACACGCCGATAATATCCTGCTCGTTTAAGACAAAATCGTTGCCGATATGAAGATACAAAATACCACCCCTTTTTTCTGTTTTTTCACACCTTTCATTTTTCCCTACGGGAAAAATGAAAAATATAAAAACAATACACCTATAATATTATAGCACAAAATAGGTGTATTGTAAAGAGAAAATGGTAAAAAAATCTATAAATTTTCAAGTTTTTCACAAAATTCATCCCTGTGAAAAACAAGTACATTGCGTTCCTTTTCAAAAATGGCAGAAAGTGTGTCATAGGTCGCATCCGAGCTTCCCTGATCCACCACAATCACCTTCCGCTCACAAAGCCCGGTGTCATTCTTAAAAACCTTGAACAGCAACGATTTTACCATCTGTTCTGCACGGCACGCCTCATCCTTGACAAACAAAACAGAATACAGACATTTATTCTGAAGATGTTTTTTCTCAGACAGAAAGTCCGACAGAAAATAGAAGAATGAAAACACGCCGTATGCCGAAAAAAATGTAAGTAGTCCGTAAAAAAACAACGCACCCATATAACTCCCCCTTAAAACTGAACCAAAATGCACGTTTGCAGGTAATTTCATTTTATGAAGCAGTTTGTAATTGGTGCAGAAAAGAAAAGAAAAACAAAAAAGATATTGATAATTTTTCATTTGTGTAGTATACTGTTAATATTCTCCCGAAAAAAGAGAATTCCTAAAATCACAGAAAGGAGTCCCCCACAATGCAAAACCACAAGAAAAATAATTCCCCAGGCAGCCTGCTTATCGGGGGAATCCTGATTCTTTGCATTTGTTTTCTGGTTACAATGGAGGCGTTTATCCCCGAGAAAAAGCCTGTAAAAATGCCGGTAAGTGAGCCTGTGGACATTGTGGTGGCAGAGGCTGTTCCCACAGCAACAGTATCGCCCATACCAACCCTCACGCCCACACCAACCCCTGTTCCCATTGTGCCCACACCGGAGCCAAAGCCCCTGTCGGAAACAGTGATGCCGTCTGACCCGTATCCCGAGCTTTACGGGGACAATCCCGGGCAGATTTTTCTTCCACCCGAAGAAAAAACGGTCTATTTAACCTTTGACGACGGTCCCTCTGCCGTAACAGAAAGCCTGTTGGATGCGCTCTATCAGGAGCAGGTTCCCGCAACCTTTTTTGTGATGGGAGACACCCCGCAAAAACGGGAAATTCTCAAGCGGATTTTAGCAGAAGGACACACCATTGGTGTTCATACATATACCCACGATTATCACTATCTGTATTGGAATAAAGATGCCTTTTTAGCCGATTTTTGCCGTCAGTATTATGCTGTGTGGGATGCCACCGGATACCGCCCCCGCATTTTCCGTTTTCCCGGCGGAAGCGTCAATTCCTATAACACCCATTTGTATCGGGAGCTGATTGCCGAAATGGAAGGACGCGGCTTTGTGTATTATGACTGGAATGTTACCTCGGAGGATGCTGCAGGAGTGGAGCATCCTGAAGAACAGCTGCAGGAGCTTCTCGGTCAATCTCAAAACAAATCCCGCATTATTGCGCTGCTTCACGATACGAAAAAAAATCCCCACATTGCAACCACAGTAACCGAATATATCCGTTTTATGAAAGAAGCCGGCTATCAGTTCAAACGTCTGGATTCCTCTGTAGAACCGAAGCATTTCCCCTATTTTAAGTAATTCACGCAAGGAGGTGAACCGCCATGGAGCAAAACATTGTGTATCAAACTCTGGAATTTCATAAAATTCTCGCTCGTGCTGCCGACTATGCACTGCTTCCGAAAACAAAGGAAGCCCTCTGCTGTCTCACTCACGAAACCACTCTCTCTGCCGTGAAGCAGCTGCTTACACAAACCGAAGGTGCAATGGAACTTCTCACCAAAGCAGGAAGCCCACCCATATATAACTTTGGAGATATGGAAAGCATTTTGAAACGACTGTCCATTGGCGGAAGCTTATCGCAAAAAGAGCTGCTTTCCTTTGCAACGCTTCTGAAATCATCACGAAGCTTAAAAGAATATTTTGGAGAAAATAAAACACCTGTATTTTCTGATTATGAATATCGTTTGATTCAGCAAAAACGCCTGGAAGAAGAAATTTTTATGAAAATCATTTCCGAGGATGAAGTGTCGGACAATGCCAGTGACGAGCTGTATAAAATCCGTCGGAAAAAAATTTCTTTGAACAACAAAATTAAGGAAACCCTGCAAAAATACACCAACTCCCCAACCTACAAAAAGTTTTTGCAAAACGCCACAGTCACCTTGCGAAACGACCGTTTTGTATTGCCCGTAAAGCAGGAACACAAGGGAGAAATTCCCGGTCTTGTCCACGATTCCTCCGACTCGGGTGCCACCGTATTCATAGAACCCATGGCGATTGTGACCTTAAACAACGAGCTTCGGGAGCTGGAGTCCAAAGAAAAAGAGGAAATTGCGAAAATCCTCATTTATTTAAGCGGTCAGGCATCCGGCATCTGGGAAGAGGCAGAAGTTTCCTACCGCTTGATTTTGGAGCTGGATTTCATTTTTGCAAAGGCAAAATACAGCCGCTCTGTAAAAGGAGAAATCCCCCTGCTTAACGAAAACGGTCAGATTTTCTTAAAAAAAGCAAGACATCCCCTTTTGAATCCCGAAACTGCTGTCCCCATTGATATCGGCTTAGGTGACGGCTGCGATACCCTGGTCATCACCGGGCCCAACACAGGGGGGAAAACAGTTTCCTTGAAAACCCTGGGGCTTCTGACACTGATGGCACAATCAGGCTTTGCAATTCCTGTATTTTCCGGAAGTCAGGTTGCGGTGTTCGAGCATATTTTTGCCGATATCGGTGATGAACAAAGCATTGAGCAATCTCTTTCTACCTTTTCTTCACACATGAAAAAGATTGTTTCCATCTTAAACGATGCCACCTTCGGCAGTTTAGCATTATTTGACGAATTAGGTGCCGGAACAGACCCCACCGAGGGCGCTGCTCTCGCCATTGAAATCATCGAATATTTAAGAAAACGCGGCACAACGGTTGCCGCTACCACCCACTATCCCGAGCTGAAGCTGTATGCACTGTCCCAGCCGGGCGTGCAAAACGCATCGTTGGAGTTCTCTGTAGAAACGCTGATGCCCACCTATCGCCTGATTATGGGAATGCCCGGGAAAAGTAACGCCTTTGCCATTTCCAAGCGTTTAGGGCTTTCTCAGGAAGTTTTAGATGCCGCTGAAAAAAGGCTGTCTCAGGATGCCATTCGTTTTGAAGATGTTCTGACAGTAATTGATGAACAGCGCATCAAAGCAGAAAAAGACCAGCAGGAAGCAGAGCTTCTCAAAGAAAAAATCCGTCAGTTAGAACAGGAATTATCCTCCAAAAAAGAGGATGCCTTATCCAAAAACCGCGAAATCATCGAAAAAGCACGGCGCGAGGCGGTAGAAATTATTGACGAGGCACGGGAAAAAGCGGAATCCATCATCCAAAAACTGAATCAAGAAGCCAAAAATCAGCGTGACCGTGCAAAAGCAGTTGGCGATGCCAGAAAAAAACTGGCAGAAGAACGGCAGAACCAGGCAAACAAGCTTCGCACCGAAGAAAAGAAAAAAGAAAACCCCTTAACCGCCAAAGAGCTGACGGTGGGAATGACTGTTATGATGGACGATTTTGACACTCCTGTTACCATTGATGTTTTGCCGGATGACAAAGGAAATCTTACCGTTTTAGCCGGAATTATGCGCATCAAAACCAATTTGTCCCGCCTGTCACGTTGTGAGGGGCACAAGCAAAAAGAGCACCGCAATCCCTATCGGAATGCCAGTGCCAGAAACAAAGAAATCCGTCCTGAATTGGATTTAAGAGGAATGAATTTAGAGGAAGCGGAATATGTAACCGAAAAATTCATTGATGATGCCGTGCTTGCAAACATCCCCTCTGTGGTAATCATCCACGGGAAAGGCACCGGTGTCCTTCGGGCAGGGATTCACCAACTGCTGAAGCGAAACAAGTCGGTGAAAGCCTTCCGGTTGGGAAATTTTGGCGAGGGTGAAGCTGGCGTTACCATTTGTGAAATGAAATAAGGAGGTTTTTTTATGATTCCGGTTGGAACAAAACAAGAATATACCTTTACGGTAGAAGAAGCACACACCGCTTTACAAATCCAAAGCGGAAATGCGCGTGTCCTTGCGACGCCGCACCTTGCTGCAATGCTGGAAAAAGCGGCACATGAGCTGTGCATCCCCTATTTAGACGAGGGCTGTGCCACCGTAGGAACACATCTTTCCCTCAATCATCTGGCGGCAACGCCTGTGGGCATGAAGGTCACCGTTTCTGCCACTGTTACCAATACAGAGGGCAGAAAAATTGAATTTTCCCTGGAAGCATATGACGAAGCGGAAAAAATCGCTGACGGAACGCACACCAGATTTTCTGTTCTGAAAGAAAAATTCCAGGCAAAATGCGATGCAAAAAAAAAGCTTGATTAAATCTTCGAGCCCGCAACAATGTAATTTCCGCAAAAAGAAGCTGTATTTTTACAGTTTCTTTTTTTATTGACATTCTACGCTTAAAATGTTATAATGGATATGCGACATAATCTGAATATTTTTTCCGCAACGGAAAATACTTTTGGTAAAAAGTATTTTCTCTGTTTTTATATCCGTTGTGGAATAAAGATTGTGTCGCAGCAATCAGGGAGGATACTTTTTCGGTGTGTCTCTGATTGAGGCACACTTTTTTTATTTTATCAGAAGGAGAAAGGAAACAACTATGGCAGATTACAAAAGATTATATTTTCATTTATTTGCAAAAGTTGCAGACGTTATCGAAGAGTACAACAACATGCCAAAATATGAAAAAATAGTGAAAAAACTAATCAAAGCAGAACTGGAAACTGAAGATATGTATATGCGTATGCCGGACGACCCGGAAGATTTAGAAAAAGAAAGGGAATCTGACGATTGGGAAGAATAAAAAAGGAGCTGTCTTTTGCAACAAGACAGCTCCTTTTTTATTCTATAATCATCAGTTCTTTATCCAATTTTGTGGTAGAAATCAAATTTCCCTCATTCAGATAGTAGGTATCTTCAATCCGGATTCCGAATTCACCGGGTAAATAAATGCCCGGCTCCACAGAAAACACCATTCCATTCTGAAATATCTCGGTGCTGGACTGGCCCAAGGTGGGATGCTCGTGCACCTTCACCCCCACGCCATGACCCAAGCTATGTCCGAATGCGTCCGGATAGCCGTTTTTTATGATATACTCTCTGGCAATGCTATCTGCATCGGAACAGCTCTTTCCCACACCGATGAAATCTCTGGCAAGCTGATGTGCCGTAAGCACGGTTTCGTAGGCGTGCTGCATTTTTGGGGAAACCTCTCCAAAAAATACGGTTCGGGTCACATCCGAACAATAGCCCTCAAACACACAGCCAAAATCAAACAGCATAGCATCCCCTTTGGACAGGGTACGTCCTGCGGGTTCCCCATGAGGAAGTGCAGCGTGAGGGCCAAACAGCACAATGGTGTCGAAAGACGTTTTTTGGGCACCACGCTTTGCCATGCGATATTCCAGCTCTGCCTTTAGCTCCTGCTCCGAAACACCTTCCTTTACAAACGAAAGCATTTCCAGATAGGCTGCGTCGGCAATCTGTTGAGCTTTTTTCAATTTTTCAAGCTCTCCGCCGTCCTTAATCAAGCGAATGTCCATAATCATGCTCTTCACATTGGGAAACTCTTTTTTTGGAAAGTGGTCCAACAGCATTTTGTAAAAATGAACGGTTAAAAAAGCTTGTTCAATATAGACTGTTTCTTCTGTCATCAAATCCTTTAATTTCGATATCAAGGACCCGTCTGCCACAACCGAAAAGCCTGCCTCGTTTTCCTCTGCCGCCTGCTGATAGCGAAAATCGGTCAGAAGCACTGCTTTTTCATGGGTAACATACAAGTGAATATTGGAGGAATTGATGCCCGAAAAATAAAAAGCGTTTTTCGGGTCGCTAACCAGAATGCCTTCACCTTCTTTTAACTGACTGCGAAGCCTTTCCAGACGTAGTTTATAGCATTCTTTCATATTATTTTGCCTTTCTTGCCACAAGTGCATACAGCCCTAACAGATAGGACTGCTCACCAAAGCCGGAAATAACCCCCAAGGAATTTTTTGCAGTGACCATATTCTGACGGCTTTCTTCTCTGGCAAACACATTGGACATATGCACCTCTACCACAGGAATGCTGATACATTTGATGGCATCAGAAAGTGCTAAACTGTAGTGCGAATAGGCTCCCGGATTGAACACAATGCCGGTATAGTCTTTCCCATAAGTGCTGTGGATTTTATCCACCAGTTCCCCTTCGATGTTGGACTGATAAAATTCAGCTTCCACACCCAGCTTTTCGCACTCTTTCTGAATCATCTGATTGATTGTCTCCAGCGATAAGTCGCCGTAGATATGCTTTTCTCGAATACCCAACATATTTAAGTTGGGACCATTCATAAATAAAATTTTCATAAGGATTTCATCCTTTCTGTAATTGTTCAAAATAGTGTAACATTTGCAGTGCATCTATGTCCTGTGTCCCCGCTGATTCGCAAATAATCATCGGTGTAAACCCTTTCTTGTAAACTGCATCCAAAAAAGGTTCAAAGTCGGGACCAAAGGTGGTATCTTCAAAGGTCAGGTGCCGTTTTTCGCCCTGATTGGTATACTCAATTTTAGAAAAATGGGAGTGGAAATTTTTCGCCTTATCCCGCCCAAGCTTTTTTTCCATTTTGTTGAGTAAAAGAAGGTAATCTTCTTTGGTTTTCAACCCTCCCAGTGTTCGAGCATTCAAGTGCCCGAAATCAATGGCAGGAAGCAACATCTCATGGGTGGTGCAAAGCTTGATGACTTCGTCAAAATCTCCCAGTTGATTGATTTTTCCCATAACCTCCGGACAAAGAAAAATATCGTCATACCCTTCTTCTTTGGCACGCTGCAGCGTTTTGTGGAGGGTGTCACAAGACAGCTCATACGCCTTTGCTCTGGTCATTTTTGCGCAGGAACCGGAATGAACCACAATGCGGTCTGCGCCCATTTCCTTCGCTACCCGAAAACACGCCATCAGATACTCCACACTTTTTTGCCGCTTTTCTTCTTCCGTAGAAGAAAGACTTACATAATATTGACTGTGAATGGACAGATGCACGCCATATTTTTTTGCTTCTTCTCCTAAAATGCGGGCGCTGTCCATAGAAATATGAACACCCTTATTGCACTGATATTCATAGCCGTTTAAGCCCATATCAAACAAATATTTTGGGCGTTCCAGAGAGGATTTATGCCCATCGTTATAATACTGTTCGCTGTTTCCGCCGGGACCAAACACAATCTTCATACACTTACTTCCTTTTTACAATGATTTTTTCCAAGGCTCTTCGAAATCCTATCAAAAAGCCCTCATCGGTGCCATAAGGTTCCACCATAGCAGATCGAACCCCCAAAAGCTTGGCGCACAAAATATCTGTAAAAAACTGGTCACCCACCAGCAAAACCTCTTTTTTCCGATATCCCTTCAAATGCTTCAAAAGGCGGAAAGGAAGTGGCTTCAGGGAGTATCCGTAAGCCTCTATCCGATGCTTTCCAAAAGCAGTTTCAATGCGGGTGGTTTTGCCGTTGGACCCAACAATTACACGAATGCCCGCCGAGCGAAACGCTTCCACCAAAGCAATCCTTTCCGGCAAAATTTTATTGTCGTGCGATTGAATCAATGTGGCATCGGCATCCAGAATCAAAAAACGGATATGATGACTGTTCAAAAAATCCAGCGTGATATCTTCTACCGAAGAAAAGAAAAAATCCGGCTGTAAGCTCATAATCTACCTCGTAAAAATACGTAAACGGGAGTATAGAACAGCGGTCTATACTCCCATTTCTTTTATTTCTTTCTTCTTAACGCAAACACAAGAATGCTCAAGATAAATGCACAAAGCGGGAATGCTATCACAAATATCAAAGTAAAGGTGAGCATCTGTTTTCCCAAAAGTGCTTCATCAAACTGACGGGTTTCAGGGTTGGTTCCCAAAAGAAGCTCGGGGCGATACTCCGGTTTATCAGGGATCGTAACTGTCTCTGCATCTGCACCGTTTAACAGCGAATTGATGGCGTTACAAACCTTGCTTTCAAAATCAACATAAGAAACATTCAACTCGAAAGCGTTTTCCATAACTTCCGGTGTTGCCACACGAAACTCTCCGTTTTCGGGATTTTCTAAAATCACCGAGAAAACATTCACAACTTCTTCCGATGTTTCTACATAGGTTGCCAAAAAGTTTTCCATAGATTCCTGGTCCTTATAAAGCTCAAACACTTCATAAGTAATCATCTCGTTTTGCTTTGCCATACGGGCAGCAGTGTCGCGAACATACTGCATTTCCACCATGACGTTGTCATAATTCTGACCGCCCAATGCAATCATTTTAATCGGCGTGGAAACACTTTTCAGATAGTCCTTTGCTTCGTTAGATAAGCTATAGCGTCTCTCCGGGGTAATGTCCAGCTTTGCCTGGGGAAACTGTTCTACAAAATAACCGGTTAACGCATTGAGTAACAAAACAACCAAAACTACAACAATGGTCAACGCGGCAGCACGGGAGCCATATAATAATGTTTTTTTCTTGTTCATTTTACGTATCCTCCCTTACTTCCATCTTCTTGCTTCAATCACTCTTACAGTTAAGAACAAAAACAGCACAGTAAGAGAAATGAAATACACAAAAGGCTGCGGACTTAACAGCTCTCTGTAAAACATGTTATAATATTGGTTGATGTCCAGCACACCAATGATACTGCGAATGCCTTCCGGCACAACAGTAAGGCTTGCAAAGCCGCCGAAAAAGTACAAAACAGCAAAGCTTACGATGCCGATGATAGCAGCAACCAGAGAGCTTTCTGTTAAGCTGGAAAAGAAAATGCCAATGGAAGTGAAAAGAGCAGCCATCAAGATAACCGCAACATACGCCAGCACAGTCAGCATCAGATTCGGTGTGCCGTAGATACAAAACACTGCTACATATAACAAAGTGGTCAATAAGCATACCGTAACAAAAGAGAATGAACCGAAAAACTTCCCTAACACAATAGAAGTCACGCTGTTGGGAGAAGTCAGAAGCAGTTGATCGGTTTTATGTTTCTTTTCATCAGCGAAGCTGCCCATGGTAACAAGCGGAACCATCACCGATAACAACAGCGGCATACTGCGGAACAATGTGTTCATTGCCGTAGTGGGGTACTGAAAGTATTTCAAAGAATCAGAGATATTTTTCACAAAAGATACGCCCATTGCCAAAAGAAAAATCCCTAAAAAGAGATAACCTCCTGCAGAAGTAAAATAAGATTTGAATTCCCGTTTGAAAATTGCTTTCATCTGACACTACACCTCCCCGTTTTCTTCGCCGGAAGCCATTTCTTCCAAAGCTTCATCGGTTAACACTTCAGCCTCAGTTTCTGTTGCCTCTTCTGCTATTTCTTCAGCTGTGAAAGGAATTTCTTCTTCAGGCACAGCTGTAAAGATTTCTTCCTCCGGTTGAATTTCTTCTTCAACCGGCTGTTCTTCTTCGGAAACAAGCTTCACAAATACTTCCTCCAGGCTGACCTCGTGAGGAGCGAGGGAACGAATCACAAGCCCTTTTTCACCAAATTTCTGGAACATCACAGCAGAAACCTCTTCTCCGCTTACGGTTACCAGAATTTCGTGCAGCAGCTCCTCGTCATCGGTGGTAAGCACTTCAAAATTCACCACTTCATCCATATGATTGAGCAGATCTTTCACATCGTCAAGATTACCGTTCACAACAATATGAATCCGCTGATCGCTGCCTGCCATTTTCGTCAGATTCTGCGGCGTATCAGAAGCAATGATTTTGCCTTTGTTAATGATGATAATTCTGTCGCAGATTGCGCTGACTTCCGGCAAAATGTGAGAGTTTAAGATAACGGTTTTATCCTGACCCAGCTCTTTAATCAAATTGCGGATTTCAATAATCTGCACCGGATCCAGCCCAACGGTAGGTTCGTCTAAAATCAAAATTTCGGGGTCACCGATCATGGCTGCCGCCAGACCGACTCTTTGCTTATATCCTTTGGATAAATTCTTAATGAGCCGCCCCTTCATATCAGAAATGTTGACCTTTTCCATTAAGGCTTCCAGCTCTTCTTTTTTGTTGCCCTTTGCTTTTTTCAGCTCGTATACAAATTTTAAGTAATCATACACGGACATATTGGGGTAAAGCGGTGGCTGTTCCGGCAGGTAACCGATTTTTTGTTTGACTGCCTTGGGGTGTTCCACCACTTCCAGACCGTCGATTTTCACGCTGCCCTCCGTGTAGGAAAGATAACCGGTTAAAATGTTCATTGTGGTACTTTTTCCGGCACCGTTAGGCCCTAACAGACCAACGATTTCGCCCTTGTCCACGGAAAAAGAAATATCGTCTACCGCAATGCCGGTATTATACTTTTTTGTAAGATTGGATATTTCTATCATCGCATATTCTCCTTCAAATAAATTTTGTTCATCAAACTAATATAACACCTTGTTGTGTCAGTTTTATGAAGAAAAAATCTTTCCTTGATATTTTATCATATACCAAAAAAAATTTCAAGAGAAATCACAAAAAAACATTGACAAATCAACTTTCTTTTGATATAATACCAATGTTGCAAATTAAAACCTTTGCATGCGCCTTTACCTCAGCTGGATAGAGGGTTCGGCTACGAACCGAAATGTCGGGGGTTCGAGTCCCTCAAGGCGCGCCATGTAAAAAAGCCTCTTTTGTCTGGTAGTCAAAAGAGGCTTTTTACAATGATATCCGTTCCCTGCGGTTACGGATGATATAGCTGACGCTATGATATCTGATGCACGGATGATATACGCTTCGCGTATGAAGGAAACGGATATTATATCATATTTGCAACGCAAATATATCATACGGTAACGCCGTATATCATATCGCAACAACGATACATCATTGAAAAATACGTTCAATTTTTGATATCATAACGACGAAAGAAGGTGCTTTAATGTCCGAAAACAAATTGATTGACTTATCTTTTGAATTTGCGGTTGCAGTTGTAAATCTTGTTGACGGCGTAACTGCATCGAAAAGTTCTTATATGACCGATCAGCTTGCAAGAGCGGGTACCTCGGTTGGTGCCAATATTCACGAAGCGCAATATGCGCAAAGCAAGAAAGATTTTATTGCAAAGCTTGAAATTGCTTTGAAAGAATCCAACGAAACAAGCTATTGGTTGAAACTTATGTATGAAACCAAAAGAATTGATGCTGCTACATACCAATACACAAAGAATCTTTGTGGCAACATACGCAGGCTACTGATTGCTTCCTGCAGAACCGCAAAGGAGAATTCTAATGACAAAAAATGAATTTTATTCTGTATGGTTAAGCCATTTTGCAAAAGATGTTTCAAGAGAAAATATTGAAAAGTATGTTGTTTCCACAGGGAACTTTTTGTGGCATGTGTTCTCTTGGAAACTGCTCGATGAAAAAACATTCTTGACAGGTAACAGTGCCAGAAAGGCATATGACAAAATTGATAAACGTAATGCCCTATATATTGAGTGGTTTGAAGAAGATGAAACTAAGGAACTTACCGCAAAATTCAACACCTCAATCGCCCTTGAAAAAACAACAGAAATATATGTTGTTGCGCCGGATTTCTCATGGACTTACATAAAAACACACGAAAGTATGTGCGGCCCGTATTTTATGAGAATTTGATTATGCCCATTTACGCACCGTTATACTACTCTTTCGCCAAAAAAAAGCAGATGCCATGGTTGGTGTTTGCTTTTTTTGTGCCGTTGTTCAATCGGAACGACACACAGGTCGTTCCCTACCTCATAAGGTAGGATTTTTCCAACCTTCACAACCTGTCTCTCGAAAATACGAACAAACATTCGCATAAATGATTGACAAATTGAAAATTCGGTGTATAATAGAGGAAGAAACTGTAATGAAAGGAGCTGCCTTATGGACACACCAGAACGCCTCATCGGCATAGTGGAAGAAATCATCTATTATAATGACGAAAACGGCTACGGTGTTGTGGCGCTGGACATCTCCGGAGAATATGTCAATGTGGCAGGCAATCTGCCCATGATTGCAGAGGGAGAAAGCATCTGTGCCTACGGCAGATTTGTGGAGCATCCCAAATTTGGCGAACAGTTTCAATGTGAATATTACGAGCCCCATTTTGAAAATGATACGACCTCAATTTATAAATTTCTGTCCAGCGGGTTTATTCGTGGAGTAGGAAATGCTACCGCAAAAAAAATTGTGGATGCGTTTTTAGAAGACACGTTAATTGTAATCGAAAAATATCCCGAGCGTCTGTCTGAAATTTCGGGCATTTCTTTCACCAAAGCAATGGATATTCATAAAGATTACATGAAAAAAATAGAAGTGCAGAATGTGGTGTCATACTTCATCAAATTCGGCATTTCTCCCTCTGTTGCGGTCAAAGTGTATAATACTTTAGGAAGCGGTGCCATTCAGCTTTGCAATGCGAATCCCTATATCATCTGTGAAAAGGTGGAAAAAATCGGCTTCCTAACCGTAGACAAAATTGCAGAAGAAATGGGCATCCCAAAAAATTCTTCCGAACGGCTGAAATCAGGAATCATTTATACGATGTATCAGGCATCCTTTAACGGGCATACCTGTTTCCCAAAAGAAGAACTCTTGCAGGAATCTCAAAAAATCCTGGAAATCGGGAAAACAGATCTGGAAAACGCCCTCACCATGCTTTTGATGGAAGGAAAGCTCATCAGCATAAAAAAAGAAGAAGCTTATTTCTATTCTCTCCCCCATTTTTATCTGGCAGAAAGTTACACCGCCTCTCGCCTTTTAGCTCTGAAACAGGGAAAATGTGAAAATCTTTCCAAAAAAATCGACATAGAAGATTTAACCGACATCGCCCTTGCTCCCGAACAAAAAGAAGCGGTTTTACAAGCCCTGAAACAAAAGCTGCTCATTATTACCGGCGGCCCCGGAACCGGAAAAACAACTGTTATCAAAAGTCTGCTGACTGCCTTTGATGCCCTCGGAAAACGGGTGATTTTAGCCGCTCCTACCGGTCGTGCAGCCAAGCGCATTTCCGAGCTTACCGGAAAACAGGCAAAAACCATTCATCGTTTGCTGGAATTAAAATACACCAAAGGCGAACGTCCCGAGTTTGAACGAAACGAACACAATCCCTTACGATGTGATGTGTTGATTGTGGACGAAATGTCCATGACAGACGCACTGTTGTTTGAATCTTTGCTTCGTGCATTAACCGAAAAAACAAGGCTCATCATGGTGGGTGACTGCGACCAGCTTCCCCCGGTAGGAGCCGGAAACGTCTTAAAAGATATGATTTCCTCGGGCGCTGTGAAACGGATTGCCTTTCAACAGATTTTTCGTCAGTCCAACACCTCACGGATTGTAGAAAACGCCCATCGGATTCTTGGGTTTGAAGAACCTCTATACAACGAAGAAGAAAGCGACTTTTTCTTCTTGGGAAGCACAAGCGGAGAAGATGCCGTCTCCACCGTCTGCAATCTGGTGGAAAACCGGTTGCCAAACTTTTTGAATCTTCCCCCGGATAAAATCCAGGTGCTTACGCCTATGCGAAAAAGCGTGTTGGGCTCTGTCGCCTTAAACAATGCCTTAAAACAGACTTTGAATCCCGTTCGGAAAGGGCAACCCCAAAAAACAGCCAACGGCTACACCTTTTCCAAATTTGACCGTGTGATGCAAACCAAAAATGACTACGAAATCCAATGGGAAACCAAAGACGGCTACAAAGGAGAGGGAATCTACAACGGAGATATGGGCGTCATTACCGACATTGATATGGAAAACAGAGAAATGACCATTCTCTTTGATGACGAGAAAATCGTTAAATATGAATTTTTGAAGCTGGAAAATTTAGAGCTTGCCTATGCGGTCACCGTACATAAAAGTCAGGGCAGCGAATTTGATGCGGTGGTGATTCCACTTCTTTACGGCTATCCTCAGCTGATGACACAAAATCTGCTTTACACCGCAGTAACCCGTGCAAAATCTTTTGTTTGCATTGTGGGTAAAAAAGGCTGTGTCACCCAGATGATTCATAATAATACCGAGCAAAAGCGATACACCAACCTTGCCGATTTTCTTTCGGAATCAGAGGAAGCGCCTTTTTAGAAAACAAAAAACGGATTGGAACAATTCCAATCCGTTTTTTTGTTTTGTCGGTTTAGTACATTCCGCCCATGCCGCCCATACCTGCGGGTGCAGCGGGAGCTTCGGGTTCTTTGATATCTGCAACCAGGCTTTCGGTAGTTAATACCATAGAAGCAACAGATGCAGCATTCTGCAGTGCATTTCTGGTTACCTTGGTGGGATCTACAATACCGGTGGAGAGCATATCTACATATTCTTCGGTCAGTGCATTGTAGCCAATGTTTTTCTTTTGTGCCATAATTTTATCCACAATGACAGAACCTTCCACGCCTGCATTTTTTGCAATCTGTCTAACGGGTTCTTCCAATGCTTTCAGCACAATTTTAACACCGGTCTTTTCGTCGCCTTCGGTTTTTACAACCAGCTTTTCCACTGCGGGAATTGCATTTAAGAACGCGGTTCCGCCACCTGCAACAATGCCTTCTTCCACTGCTGCTTTGGTCGCTGCCAGTGCATCTTCAATTCTTAATTTCTTTTCTTTCATTTCGGTTTCGGTTGCTGCACCTACACGAAGCACTGCAACACCGCCGGAAAGCTTCGCCAGTCTTTCCTGAAGCTTTTCTTTATCGAATTCAGAGGTGGTTTCTTCAATTTGTGCTTTGATCTGGTTCACTCTTGCTTTGATGTCAGCTTTGTTTCCTGCGCCGTCAACAATAATGGTGTTTTCTTTCTGAATTTTCACCTGTTTTGCACGACCCAGCTGGAAGAGGGTGGTTTCTTTCAAATCCAAGCCCAATTCATCGGAAATTACTTCGCCGCCGGTTAAAATGGCAATATCCTGAAGCATTGCTTTTCTTCTGTCGCCAAAACCGGGTGCCTTAACAGCAACACAGGTAAAGGTTCCTCTTAATTTGTTAAGAACCAAGGTGGTCAGCGCTTCGCCTTCGATGTCTTCTGCAATAATCAAAAGCTTTTTGCCCTGCTGAACAATTTGTTCCAACAGGGGAAGCACTTCCTGAATGGTGCTGATTTTTTTATCGGTAATCAGAATGTAAGCATCGTCTAAAATTGCTTCCATTTTATCGGTGTCGGTTACCATATAGGGAGAAATGTAACCTCTGTCAAACTGCATACCTTCTACCACTTCGCATAAGGTTTCGGCAGTTTTGGATTCTTCCACAGTAATAACACCGTCTGCGGTTACTTTTTCCATTGCGTCTGCAATCAAGGTGCCGATGTATTCGTCTGCAGCAGAGTTTGCAGCAACTCTTGCAATGTCTTCTTTGCCTTTAATTTTTCTGGAATTTTTCTTGATTTCTTCCACAGCGGTTGTAACAGCAGTTGCAATGCCTTTTCTCACAATCATGGGGTTTGCGCCTGCAGCGATGTTTTTCAAGCCTTCTCTTACCAACGCCTGTGCAAGCAGTGTTGCGGTGGTGGTACCGTCACCGGCTACATCATTGGTTTTGGTTGCAACTTCTTTTACCAGCTGTGCGCCCATGTTTTCAAATGCGTCTTCCAGCTCAATTTCTTTTGCAATGGATACACCGTCATTGGTGATTAAGGGTGCGCCGAATTTTTTATCCAGCACCACGTTTCTGCCTTTGGGACCTAATGTAATTTTAACGGTATCTGCCAGCTGGTTGATCCCTCTTTCCAGCGCTTTTCTGGCTTCTTCGCCATAGATAATCTGTTTTGCCATATTCTACAATACTCCTTTTTTATTAGTCTTCCACTTTTGCCAAAATGTCTGCCTGACGAAGCACGATGTATTCCACGCCGTCCAGCTTCACTTCGGTGCCTGCATATTTATTGGTGATAACTTTATCCCCAACCTTTACTTCCATTTTTACTTCCTTGCCGTCAACCGTTCCACCGGGACCTACGGCAATGACTTCTGCCATCTGGGGTTTTTCTTTGGCAGAGCCCGCTAAAATAATACCGCTTTTGGTGGTTTCTTCTGCTTCCACCATTTTGATTACGACTCTGTCGCCTAACGGTTTCAAATTCATTTGTAAATTCCTCCAATATTCTTAAATTTCATAGGTTTTCGTAATTGTGTTAGCACTCTTTCTTTGTGAGTGCTAATTTATTATATTGCATTAAAAAAAGATTATCAATACGAAATATTTCCATTTATTGTAAATTAAATTCTAATTTCTCTTGTTTTCTTTCGTTTTCATAAATTTTTGCAAATATGAAAATTTCTTCCAAAAGGGAAACATTGCACATTTTTCCGAAAAAAAGCCGACAACAAACGCCTTTTAGTAACCATATCGCCTTTTGTAGCCAAAAAAGCAGGTCACGCTCAGCAAAAGTGCCAGAAACTCTGCCACCACAATGGAGCACCAGACTCCGTCCAGCTCAAAAAAGGCAGGAAGCACCAACACACAAACCGTTTGAAACAACAGCGTTCGGAAAAACGACAGCATTGCCGACACAAAGCCATTGTTCAAAGCGGTAAAAAATGCGGAAGAAAAAATGTTGTACCCCGTAAATAAAAAGGACACTGCATAAATCAAAAAGCCACGGCAGGTCAGCTGATACAACGCTTCGTCGTACCCCACATAAATTTTGGAAAGGGGGCGGGAAAGAAGCTCCGAACCGATAAACATCACCGTTGACAAAAATGCTAAAATAATCATACTCTTGCGAAACAAATTCTGAAGTTCAGCCCGGTTTTTTGCCCCATAGTGATAGCTGATAATGGGAGCAACCCCCATGGAATATCCCAAAAATATGGAAATAAACAGAAAGTTAACATACATCATAACGCCATAGGCAGAAACACCGTCTTCCCCGGCAAATCGCATCATCTGGAAATTATATAAAATATTAACGAGAGACAACGAAATATTGGTCAAAAGCTCGGACGCCCCGTTGGTGCAGGCCTTCACAAACGCTTTTACATAAAATCCTGTTTTCCCCAATCGCAGCACACTTTTTTTGTGGAACAAAAAATAACAGAGGGGAATCAGCCCGCCAATCACCTGAGAAAGACCCGTTGCAAGAGCTGCACCACCGATGCCCCAATGAAACACCGCAATAAAGAGCCAATCCAGAACAATGTTGGTAACCCCTGCCCAAATGCTGACATAAAGCCCCAGTTTTGGTTTTTCGGCAACCACCAAAAAGTTTTGGAACTCATTTTGGAAGATAAAAAATGCAGTGGTGGGAAACAGAATTTTCCCATACAGAATGCAGTCCTCCATCAGCTGACCTTCTGCACCCAACCAAGCCACAATGGAATCAATCCACAGCACTCCGGCAACCGAAAACAGCACCCCGATTATTCCGGAGGCGTACACCAGCATGGAAAAGATGCGGTTTGCAAAGCGTCGGTCACCTTCCCCCAAAATTTTTGCCACCAAAGCACTTCCGCCTGTGCCGAACATAAATCCGAATGTTCCCAAAATCATAACCACAGGCCAGATTAAATTGACTGCGGCAAAAGCAGTTTTGCCCACCAGATTGGACACAAAAATTCCGTCCACCACACCATAAACCGAGGTGAACAGCATCATAATGACCGACGGCATAATAAACCGGATGAGTCTTCGATAAGTAAAATGGTCTGACAGCTGTATCTTTTTCACAATTTGAAACTCCTGTAAAATAATCTCACAGCTATACATTATATATTATATATGCCCACTTTGCAACGCTTTTTACCATTTTTTTGAAAAAATAAAAATTTTTTATAAATTCGGGAACTTTTTTTATCCCTCCTCGTCTTAACACACGAAAGCCGCGAGATGCGGTACATAATTCCCGAATAAAAAATCTCAAATATACGGAGGAAAATTAAAATGAACAAAACTTTCAAAAAAACTGTTGCCGGCATTTTACTCACCGGCGTGTTAGCATCCGGTTCTGCATTTGCAGAATACAACCATGACGGCACCGTAAACGTGCAGGGCGATGTTATGACCATTTCCGCTCCCATTGAAGTGACTCCCGTTGCACCCATGACCAAGCCTGTATACAGAATCTTTGTAAACAGCACCATGCTCAATGCTGACACCTATGTAGAAGGCAACAACGTGATGCTCCCCTTAAGAGCAATCTGCGAAGCGCTGGACTACGAAGTAGGCTATGACAATGAATCTACCATGATTTCCTTAACCAGAGGCGCACACTACATCACCATGTATCCCACCAAAGACGAATACACTTTCTCCAAAATGGCTCCCGTATCTCTGGGCATTGCTCCTCAGCTGGTGGATGACAGAACCTACGTTCCTGTTAGCTTTGTAGAAAACATTCTGCAGTCTGCAAGCTGCACCGTTGACCAGAATGGTGAAATTAAAATTACCGACCCCAAGGAAGTGGAATCTACCTATAGAGTAGCAACCGCACTGGAAGACGTAAAAGACGGCTCTGTGCTGGTAATGGATGAAACCTTAGGCGAAGTGGTAGTAAGCTTCTCTGAAGAAACTGTATTCCAGGGCATCGCTCTTTCCGACATTAAAAAAGATACCGAATTTATGGTAGAATATGTTGATAATGCGGTTTCCCAGAGCCTTCCCGCACAGGCTGCAGCGTTAAATGTTATGAGCGTTGCACTGTATGAAGAAGTGAACACTCCCGAAGTAAAAGCAGTTGCTTTTTCCGGCACCATTAAAGAAGTGGGCGAAGACTTCATCCTGGTAGAAGGCGAAACCGGCGAAATCAAACTGGTTGTTTCTGAAGAAACCAACATTCACCATGCAATGAACAAAAGCCTTTATAAATTTGACGATTTAGAAGCAGGCATGAAAATCTCCGGCACCCATCAGGAAGCAATGACCTTCAGCTTACCTCCCCAGAGTGCTGCGATTGAAATTGTAATCGCTGAATAATAAAAAACCATCCTTATAGAAACAGCCGTCACCGTGTTATAGAACGGTGGCGGCTGTTTTCTTTCTGTCATGTTTAAGGAGCGCAGGCGACGAAGAATCTCTTTTTCAAAATAGATGCTATCACTACAAAGAGATTCCTCGGTGCCTTGGGCGCCTCGGAATGACACACTTGGTGATTTTAACTGCTGGCTGTTTCCCTTCTATTCCGAGGAGTCTGTTTTCCCTCCATCATGCTTAAGGAGCGCAAGCGACGAAGAATCTCCGACTCTCTCTTGAAGGAAGCTGTCATGAGAGCGATTGCCCACAAATAACTAAGGGAGTATCGGCAGCAGTGTTTATCCTCTGCCGGAATCCTAAAAATATTAAGGAGCTGCTGCAAAATGAAATTCATTTTGCAGCAGCTCCTTGAACTTTCAAAAAATATGATTCTTGTTAAAACAGCAACTAATTAACCTGAGAAACCGGTTTATCCTCCTGTAAGGTCAATTTGATTTTCAAAGTATCCTCACCGCGGATAACAGTTAAGGTTACGTTGTCGCCTGCTTTGTGTTTTTCTTTTTCCTGATTGAGCTGGTCAATGGTTTCTACCTTGACACCGTCAACCTCGGTAATGACGTCAGAAATTTTAATGCCCGCTCTTTCTGCAGCAGAATAGGGGGTTAATTCCATAACATAAATACCAACGGGAATGCCATAATATTCCGAATCCTGCTTGGTCACATTTCTGCCGGCAATACCGATAACCGGTCTGCCTTTTACATAGCCGTCGTTTTTCAAATCTTCAATGATGGGTTTTGCTTCATCAATGGGAATGGCAAAGCCAATTCCCTCTACACCGGATGCAGACATTTTAACAGAGTTAATGCCGATGACCTCACCATAGTTGTTCACCAATGCCCCACCGGAGTTTCCGGGATTGATGGCAGCATCGGTCTGAATCAGGTTAAACTTCTGGTCATCCACAGTAATGGAGCGGTTCAACGCACTGATATAGCCGCCTGTTACACTGCCTGCAAGCTCGTTTCCAAGCGGATTTCCGATGGCAACAGCAAGCTCACCAACCTGAAGCTCGGAGGAATTGCCCAGCGTTGCATAAGGCAGATTTGTACCTTCCACCTTCACCACTGCCAAGTCGGTTCTGGCATCGCCCCCCACGAGCTTGGCAGCAAGCTCGGTGCCGTCACTTAACAAAACTGTGATTTCGGATGCACCTTCAATAACGTGGTTGTTGGTTACGATATATCCGTCCTGACTTAAAATAATACCGGAGCCGGAGCCTTCCGAGGTAGTAGGCATACCGAAAATGGTCTGCCGCTGCACCTTGGTGTTAATTCCAACAACAGTGGGTCCGACCTTTCTGGCAATTTCCACAACAGTGAGCAGCTTTTTATTGGCCACCTGTGTGGCACCGCCCTGCTCTGCTGTCATAGAAGGATTGGGCGCAACATTTAAGGAATAAGAAGAGCCGGACACCTTGGCAACCTCCCGTTGTACCAATTTGGGAAGTGCGAAAAAGGATGCCAACGAGGTTGCACCAACACCAATCACAAACGCCAACAGCAATGCCACACCGCGTTTTTGTTTTTTCTGATTTACAAGAGGTTGGGAATAGATTGGTTCCTGATAAGATATGTGATATAAATGATTATTATTTTCCGGGGCTTTTTGTTCCCTGTCAAAATGAAAATTCTGATAATCCATATAATAACCTTCCTTCTTTGTTTGTATTTTATTCCGTTTTCGTTTTTAGAATACCATCTGTTTGTGAAAATAATGTGAAGACATTTTGAAGTTTGCATGAGTTTTTTTAAGAGAATTAAAAAAGTTCTCACAAACTTCAAAAAAGCATGTTATAATAGGGAAAGAATTTTGATAGGAGATGTTTTTATGCAACGCTTTTTCGAAAAATTAAGATATGGGCTATCCGGCTTCATGGCAGGCCGCTACGGGGTGGATGCTCTCACCCTGCCGCTTGTGATTGTATCCTGTGCTTGTACCCTTGTTTCCTCCTTTGGCAACATGGGCTTCCTTCGTCTGGCGGGAACCATCATCTTAATTTATGCACTGTTTCGCATGTTCTCCCGCAATTTTGACAAACGGCGGAAGGAATTATACGCCTATTCCAATTTGTCGCAAAAAATGAAGAAAAAAATTGCTCTGTACCAAAAAATACATGCGGAACGTCACATCAAAAAATATTTTAAGTGTCCAAATTGTAAAGCCTGGCTGTCGGTGCCAAAGGGAAAAGGCAAGCTGAAAATCAACTGTACCAAATGCCATCACGAATTTATCAGAAAATCATAATTTTTTTGGAGAAAGCTGCTGTCAAGTGAAGTTCATTTGACAGCAGCTCCTTTTTTGTATAAGAAAAGAAAAGCGGGAAAAAATATAAGGAATCACACCTTGAAATCTTGACAAAACAATCAAAAACAAGTATACTATAATAAGCGAAGTTTGCGTCGGATTCCGGCGAAAAAAATATGCCGTGGTAAACGGCGGATTGGAGACGATAATGGAACAAAACAAATTTCAACCTTACATTCCCGCAGAAAAAGTCACTCCCGAAATTACCGTGACTTCAATTATTATGGGAATTCTTCTGGCAATTATTTTTGGTGCTGCCAATGCTTATCTCGGTCTTCGGGTAGGTATGACTGTGTCTGCCTCAATTCCCGCAGCTGTTATCGCAATGGGTGTCATCCGAGTGATTATGCGCAAAAACTCCATTTTGGAAAGTAACATCGTGCAAACCATCGGCTCTGCCGGTGAATCGGTTGCCGCAGGTGCAATTTTCACCTTGCCCGCACTGTTTTTATGGGCGGCAGAAGGCATTACACAAAAACCCGGCATCATAGAAATCACCTTGATTGCATTAGTAGGCGGTTTACTTGGTGTATTCTTTATGATTCCCTTAAGAAACGCCCTCATCGTAAAAGAACACGGCATTCTTCCCTATCCGGAAGGAACCGCTTGTGCAGAAGTTCTTTTGGCAGGAGAAGAAGGCGGTGCAAACGCTTCTACCGTATTTGCCGGAATGGGCCTTGCAGCATTCTTCAAACTGGTGATTGACGGCTTAAAAGCTGTTCCCGGTGAAATCGCTTTCAGAGTGAAAGGCTTTGCAGGCGAAATCGGAACACAAATTTACCCCGCAGTGATGAGCGTTGGTTTTATTTGCGGACCAAGAATTTCTTCCTTTATGTTTGCCGGCGGTGTGTTAAGCTGGCTGGTAATTATCCCCCTGATTGTAATGTTCGGTCAGAACATCACCTTATATCCTGCGGTAGACCAGACGGTTGGCGAACTGTTCCAGTCGGGCGGTGCAAGCGCAATCTGGAGCTCCTACATCCGTTATATCGGTGCGGGTGCCCTGGCTGCCGGCGGTATCATCAGCTTAATCAAATCTCTGCCTCTTATCATCCGTACCTTCCGTGATGCAGTCGGAAGCATCGGACTTGCCGGCAAAGGTGCTCAGCTGCGTACCGAACAGGATATCAACATGAAAGTTGTTTTGATTGCCATTGCTGTTTTGACTTTAGCTGTATGGCTGATTCCTGCAATTCCCGTTTCCTTAATCGGTGCCATTGTTGTGGTAGTGTTCGGGTTCTTCTTTGTAGCGGTATCCTCCCGTATGGTTGGCTTGGTCGGAAGCAGCAATAACCCCGTCTCCGGTATGGCAATCGCAACCTTGCTCATTGCCACTTTAATCTTAAAAATGACCGGTGAAAGCGGTGCTCCCGGCATGACCGCAGCAATCGCAATCGGTTCTATCATCTGTATCGTAGCGGCAATCGCCGGCGATACCTCCCAGGACTTGAAAACCGGCTACCTTCTGGGTGCAACTCCCAAAAAGCAGCAGATTGGTGAAGTGATCGGGGTTGTTGCATCTGCTCTGGCAATCGGCGGAACCTTATATCTTCTGGACAGCGCCTGGGGCTTTGGCTCCGAACAGCTGGCTGCTCCTCAGGCAACCTTAATGAAAATGATTATCGAAGGTGTTATGAATGCACAGCTGCCCTGGAATTTGGTATTCATCGGTGTATTTATCGCTGTGGTTGTTGAAGTTGTCGGCATCCCCGTCCTTCCCTTTGCAATCGGTGTGTATCTGCCCGTACACTTAAACACTTGCATTATGGTGGGCGGTCTGGTTCGTCTGGCACTGGATAAATCCAAAAAAGAAGAATCCAAAAAACAGGCTGTTATTAACGACGGCATTCTTTACTGCTCCGGTATGATTGCCGGTGAAGGCCTGGCAGGCATTCTGCTGGCACTGCTGGCAATTTTCCATGTGGATTCCATTCTGGACATTTCCGGCTTCTTAAATCTTCCCACCACTCTGGCAACCGTATTGAGCTTGGTGCTGTTTGCAATTATTATTGCAACTGTCTTAAAATTCTCTGTATGGAAAAAACGAAAATAAGGGAAATCCTATGAAGAAAAAACAAACAAACCTTGGGGAAAACTATTTACAAAAAATCCCTTCCATTCCGGAGGGATTAAGCTTCACAGCAGACGAACAAGGCATTGTGACCCTCATGATTGAAAACAAAGGTGTTATGAACCGCATTGCCCAAAAGCTGTTTCATAAGCCTAAAATCTCCTACATTCACCTGGATGAATTCGGGAGCTTCGTCTGGAAAGCCATTGACGGAAAAAAAGACCTGCTTTCCCTTGGGGAAACGGTAAAAGAACAGTTTGGCGAAAAAGCGGAACCTCTTTATCCCAGACTGGCAAAATATATTTCCATTTTAGAAAGCTATGGCTTTGTAACACTGTTATAAAAAAACGCATACAACGAAAAATCCACCGCAGAAATTTCTGCGGTGGATTTTTTACAAGTATTATCTTTTATTTCAAAAGTTCACGAATTGCCTTGTCAAAGGCTTCTTTCTTTTGCAGGGCTTCCGCTTCGGTTTTGCCTTTTGTCATAATATAAGCTTTGATTTTCGGCTCGGTGCCGGAGGGGCGGAAGGAAAGCAGTGTGCCGTCTTCCAGCTCGTAGCTTAACACGTTGGACGGAGTGAATGCCAACGCAGAAACTTCTCCTGTGAGCATATTTTTAGTCTGTGCCACGCTGTAGTCATTTGCCAGAACCGTTTTCACTCCGGCAAATTCGGTGGGAATATTCTCACGCAAGCCAGCCATCAGACTCTTGATTTTTTCAATGCCTGCCATTCCCTCATGGGTAATGGAAACCAAGCCTTCCCGATAATAACCATATCGTTCATACAGCTCAGTCTGCACATCTTTTAAGGTTTTTCCCATTTTTTTGTAGAAGGCAGCCGCTTCACACAGAAGCATACAAGCATTCACGGCATCCTTGTCTCTTGCATGGGTGCCGGACAGGAAGCCGTAGCTTTCTTCAAACCCAAACAGATAGGTGTGCTTACCGGTTTCTTCAAAAAGCTTGATTTGTTCCCCGATAAATTTGAAGCCGGTATACACATTGATAACAGAAATAGGATAGTCTTTTTGGAATTCGTAAATCATATTGGTGGTCACGATGGTTTTAATCACCGCACCGTTTTCGGGCAGCTGATTTCTCTTTTTCAATCCCTCTAAAATGTAGTTAACAATTAACACACCAATCTGATTTCCGTTTAAGATTTCATATTCCCCGTTGGAATTTTTCAAAAGAATGCCCACACGGTCAGAGTCCGGATCGGTGCCGATGATAATGTCGGCATCTTCTTTTTTGGCATATCCCAAAGCGAGTGTAAAGCCTTCCGATTCTTCCGGATTTGGTGATTTTACGGTAGGAAATGCACCATCGGGCAACTCCTGTTCTTTTACGACGGTAAGGTTTTTAAGCCCCATTCGTCCCAGCACTTCTCTAACCGGAATGTTGCCGGAGCCGTGGAAGGGGGTATATACCACCTTCAAATCGGTGTCGGTAAACGCATCAGGATTTACAGATAAATTCATGACTGCTTTGTAATATGCTTCGTCTACCGAAGCACTCATCCATTCGATGATTCCGGAGGAAAGCCCTTCTTCAAAAGGCATGGTTTTCACACCGTAAAACAGGTCTACCTGTTTCATTTCCTGATATACAACATCTGCTTCTTCGGGGGGAAGCTGACCGCCGTCGGACCAGTACGCTTTATAGCCGTTATATTTTGCGGGATTGTGAGATGCGGTAATCACAATGCCGGCAGTCGCTTTCATTTCACGGATGGCGAAGGAAAGCATAGGAGTAGGTCTTAAGGATGGGAAAATATACACCTTAATGCCGTTTGCCGCCAACACACTTGCCGCTTCCTTTGCAAACACATCGGAAAAATGGCGAGAATCATACCCAATGCAAACGCCTTGTTTCATTGCGGCATCCCCGTTTTTTACAATCAGGTTAGAAAGCCCCTGAGTTGCCTGGCGAACGGTGTAAATATTCATTCCGTTGGTTCCGGCACGGATAATTCCGCGGATACCACCGGTTCCAAATTCCATAGAAGTAAAAAACCGTTCCTCAATTTCTTCTTTGTTTTCGCGAATTGCTTCCAATTCTTGTTTCAAATCTTCCGAGAGATTTGGATAGGCAAGCCATTCTTCATACAATTTCATTGCTTCTTTCATGACTACGTTCTCCTCTTTTTTTACTTTTCGGCAAGCGAAATAAGTGCCTGCACTTCATTGGGATTTAGTTTCCGGATGCGTCCTTCTTTCAAGGAACCCAAATCAATGGGGCCGATTTGCACACGCTTTAGCTCAATAACATGATGCCCAACCGCCTCAAACATTTTTCTGACCTGACGGTTTCTGCCCTCTGAAATGGTGACCTCAACCAAACATTTATCCTTAAAAATTTCTGACAAAAATACTTTTGCGGGAGCTGTTTTTCTGCCATCTATCACAACTCCGCGTTTCAGTTTTTCCACATCTTCTTCGCTGATTTTTCCGTTAATGACAGCAAGATATTTCTTTTCGATGTGATGCTTGGGATGAGTAATGGCATTCACAAATGCTCCGTCGTTGGACAAAATGAGAAGCCCTTCGGTGTGATAGTCCAATCTTCCGGCAGGGTAAATACGCTCTTTGATGTCGTCTCCGATTAAGTCCATCACACAAGGGCGGTCAAACTGATCTTTCACAGTGGTTACATAGCCTCTGGGTTTATACATCATGTAGTAAACCTTTTTTTCCGGTGCGCCGATAACCTGACCGTCCACCTCAACCACATCGTTTTCCTGCATCTGATAGCCAAGCTCATCCAGTGTTTCTCCATTTACTTTCACCAAGCCCTTGACAATCATTTCTTCTGCTTTACGGCGGGAGCAAATGCCCGCATCGGCAATATATTTTTGTATTCTCAAAACGGTAACTCCTTTATTGTGTGCTCTTTTTTTCGGGCGGCTTCAGATAGCTCTTATAAAGGCTGATATGGTCATTCCAATCGTCGGAATCGTTTAAGGTGACACATACCAGACTGCGCTCTCCGTCTGATGCCGAAGACACCAGCGTGCGTCCTGCTTTCTTGGTAAAGCCGGTTTTACCCCCTTTGGTATTTTCATACATCCACAAAAGCTTGTTGTGATTTTTTAAGTAACGGGTATATCCGTCCTCCGATACAATATTCTTATTCTTTGTGCCGACAATCTCGCAAAAAACAGGGTTTTTCATTGCATAGGCCGTAATCTTTGCCATATCCAGCGCTGTGACAAAATGATTCTCTCCATCCAACCCCGAGGGGTTTTCAAAATGAGAATCGGTTGCAGTTGCTTTCTTTACGGTTTCGTTCATTTTTTCTACAAACGCATCATAACCGAAATGGGTAGCAATGGCATTTGCCGCATCGTTGCCCGAATGAAGCATCATTCCGTAAATCAGGTTCAAAAGCGTGATTTGTTCCCCTACACGAAGATAAAGGCTGCTTCCTTCGGTATTGGCAGATTTTTGGTCAACGGTGACAATCTCTTCCGGATTTCCGATTTCCAAAGCGGTAATCGCCGTCACAATCTTGGTGATGGATGCAGGCAGCATACGGATATTTTCGTTGTAGCCGTACACCATCTGCTTTGACTCTGTGTCATACAAACAGATTGCTTTTGCCGAATAAGAATAACTATGTATGCCGCCAAACAGCATCATAAAGATGCTTAAAACGGCAATCACCCGATATTTCAAGCTGTGCCACCTCCATAAAAGGCTCCAAAACATCATAAACGGAGCTTGCTTCAGGATATGACACGGCTTCTTAAAATATTCTCATTTTTTATCAGTCAATGATAATTTCTTCTTCGGTGATGATGGTTTTGGAACCTTTTTTATCAAATTTCTGAAGCACTTTATTGATCAGGTCAGGCGCCATATCCACGATTTTATCTATGGTGTTGCCCTGTTCTACAGGAAGCATTCTTACGCTGCCGTTTGTGACCACCAAAAATGCCACAGGCGAAATGGTAACACCACCGCCGGCGCCGCCGCCGAAGGACTGTTTTTCCACTTCAATTTTCCCATCGCCAAAATTGGAGCCGCCAGCCCCAAACCCGAATGCCACACGGGAAATGGGAATCAGCACAATGCCCTCCCCGGCATTGATGGGTTCGCCGATGATGGTGTTAACATCCACCATACTCTTGATGTTTTGCAATGCGGAATTCATAAGACCTTCAATAGGATGTGACATAACAAAAAACCTCCTTTTAGTGTTTCCGATTATGTTTTAGAAAAATCAGTGCCGCTTTTAATAAATATATGGGTTTTGTTTTCAGAACCATGGCAAAATTCAACTGAAAGATCAAGCTGTCATATTCCATTTGAACATTGCGGTAAATGGGCTTTTCAAATTTGAAAAAATGCTGTAAAAAACCGGTGACCAAGCCGGCAAAGGCTTCCACAGCACCATAGCTCATCCCGGTGAGTGCAGCATTGCCAAGCCCGAATTTCCCCACAACACCCATTTCTTTGATGTGGATTTTCCGGCAAAGATAAGACAATGTTTTTTCCAATGCCGTGCGGATTCTGGTGAAGGTATTGCGCATTTCCAAAAAGCTTTTCATCACAGAATCCTGGGTTTCGTTGATTTCCTTTGGTTTTTTTTCTGTTTTATCTTCTGCTTTTTTCAAAGGAATTCTGATGGTAATATGCAACACTCTGACTTTCAGCGTCAGCTGTTTTTCGCTTACCGATAGTATAACCAAAAAATCGCAAAATAACAAAAGTGCCACCAGTATCAACAGAAAAAGCAGAATGCAAAGGGCAATTATCATAGGTCGCTTTCCTCCGTAGGTTCTTGTTCCAGATCGGAAAAGGTCAGATTATCGGTATGACCGATGGAATCCATCAGCTTCCGTTCCAATTTTGGAAGCTCGTCCAGGCTTTCCAAGCCAAACACTCTCAAAAATTCACTGGTCGTGCCGTAGAGCATCGGTCTGCCGGGTGCATCCAGCCTGCCACGCTGTTCAATGAGCTCACGTTCCAAAAGACGCACAATGGAATTATAGCTGTCTACCCCACGAACTGCATCCACCATGGCTTTGGTGACCGGTTGATTGTAGGCAATCACAGAAAGTGCCTCCAACGCTGATTGCGAAAGCCCTTTCTGAGATTTCGTTTCCAACATTTTTGCAATGTAGCTGTGATGTTCGCTTCTGGAAACCATCTGAATCGAGCGGTCCAGACGGACAATCTTCAGCCCTCGGTTTTCTTTGTTAAAGATATCCACAAATTCGTTAATATCGTTTTTGACGTCTCCGAAATCCTCCAGCAGCACTTCGGATAGCTTGTCTATCTCCACAGGGGTTCCCATTGCAAACAAAATGCTCTCCAAAACCCCGTATAATGTTTGTTTTTTCATCTTTTTTCCTTTACAGACTCACAAAAAATGTTTCATTTTCGTAAGAAACGGTGAGTTTATTTTCTTTCAGCAAATCCAGAAGCCCCATAAACGCTGCTGCCACCTGCCCTCGACTGTTACAAATGGCAAGAAACGCTTCCACCAAAGACTGCTTCTTTTTCAGCCGGACGACAGCCAAAAGCCTGTCCGTCATTTCCGACACCGACACAACCTCTCGTTCCACAATGCCGGAAAACACAGCCTTGTCTGGCGGAAGCTTGGTTTCCATTCGCTCCACAAGCTCCTCTAAAGCAGAAATCAGACTTTCTTTGGGCAAATCCAGCTTGGTGTAGCGGATTAACCCTTTGATTTTCTCGCTTGCCTTGGTAAACGTATATGCTCCAAGCGGTTCCCGTTCTTTTAAGTAGCCGGAAAGTTCCTTATACTGCTGATAATCCAACAGCTTTTGCATCAGCTCTTTGCGGGGGTCTTCTTCCTCCTCGGTTTCCTCTATCGGAGGTTTTGGCAGAAGCATTTTGGATTTGATATACAAAAGCTCCGATGCCATAACCAAAAATTCGGAAGCAATTTCCATATCCAGACTTTCCATTGCTTTTAAGTATGCAATATACTGCTCTGTCAGCGTAAAAATGGGGATATCGTAAATATCAATTTTATTGGTGCGGATAAGGTGCAAAAGAAGGTCCATTGGCCCTTCAAACTGCTCTAATTTCAGCTCTATCATATTATAACCCCATCACCCTGGCTACAATCGTGTAAAACGCCTTGAAAATGTTGGCGGTGCCGCGGTCCAACAGCAAATCAAAGGTTCCGTTGTATACCAGAATCAAAAACACAATCATAATATAGCGTTCATACCGCATCACTTGAAAATAATATCTGCTGGGCAAAAACGCAAACAACACTCTGGAACCATCCAGCGGCGGAACAGGAATCAGGTTGAACACAGCAAGGGTAATGTTATAGGATACCAAAAGCTGAAAGAACAAAAACAAATATCCGCCAATGTAAGGAATGTTATATTTTGCAGTCAGCACCCACAAAAACATCCCGACAAACGCAATCACAAGGTTCGTAACAGGCCCCATCAGTGCAGTGATTGCCATTCCCTTTTTGGGGTCCTGAAAATTGCCGGGGTTAATGGGTACGGGTCTTAACAGAAGAATAAAACCTACCCACATCATAATGCTTGTTAAAAAAGACAATGCAGGAATCAGCTTTCCCAATATCACGCCGCCCAGAATCCAGCCGGCGTATACGGGGTTGATATGTCGAAACGGGTTTAAGGTAAGCCGCCCCTGATATTTTGCAGTGTTATCACCCAAAAGCATAGCGGTATACCCATGCGCTACCTCATGAGGAAGCAAGGCAAAAATCAAAACCACAGCGGTAATAACAGCCTCAACGAGAATGTTTAATATATTCATAGAAAAAGCCCTTTCAAAAAGTTAGATACATCCTACTTTATAGTATAACACATTCTCCTTGAATATGCAACGGATTTTCCAAAAAAACTTGCCTTGATTTTCAAAAGACATTGACACCCCATTCCCCGTCAGTCAATGAGGTTCAGCACGTCATCCTTCAGGCTTTCTTCTTCTGTTTCCAGGTTGGTGTAACTGTTGGGAACAGAACCGACCACCACGGTTTCGCTCATGGGAACAGTGGTGCGGATTGCCGCATTCACCGAGTGGGTATCCGGCAGCAGCAAGGAAATCTCCAAATCCACCGTCAGAAGCATCTGGTGACGGGTCTGGTTGATGCCCGCATCGGAAAATCTGCTTTCAATATCCACAAGCGCTTTTCCGTATGGAAACATGCCAATTTGAAACCGGGGGCCGAAATTGGCTAAAAAATCAATCCCCGAAAGTGTCCCTGCCGGGATGGAAACCGTGGTATCATCCATTTGGTTCAGCTTTTCGGTCACCGTTACAGAAAGGGCTGACTTTAACCGATTCATCGCACCCACATCGGGAATCACAGCAGAAATCTGCCCGTCCTCCGAGGTTTCCAAAGAAACCAACCGGCTGTTGAGAAACTGGTTTTCGCCAAAAACCTCTTTTACCGCCTCATGAACCACCAGTTCTCCCATTCGGGTGGCGTGTGCAGTTCCCAGCTTTACAAGGGTTGGCTGAAACACAAAGAAATAAATATATCCGATATATCCCAAAAGCGCAAAAGCCACACAAAAAAAGAACAGTCGTCCCCAAGGCTTTTTAGAAAACCGATATCTCATTTTACTGACAGCACGCCGATAACGAAAAGAAGCCATATCTTCACACCCCTGTTTCTCTTATCAATGTATGAAATAAAACGGATTCTGATACAAAAAACAGGCATAAAAAAACCAAAAGACAGCCTCATTTACGAGAACTGCCTTTTGGTAAGGGAAAAAACTTATATAAAATAAGTTTATAACAAATCCTGTTCTGCTTCCGCCTGCACTTCGGGGAAAACAGAAAGCATGGGCTTCACAGCTTTGCCTTTTAGCTTACGGTCAACATAGTTTTTGGTAATTTTCATCACCAGACCGGACAAAGCGATAACACCAATCAGGTTGGGCACCATCATCAAACCGTTAAAGGTGTCGGAAATGTCCCAAGCCAGAGAGGAGGTAAGAAGTGCCCCGCACAGAATGGTAACCAAGTGAATGACTTTATATACTGTTTTCGATTTTACGCCAAACAGATATTCCCACGCTTTTCCGCCATATACATCCCAACCTAAAACGGTGGTGAATGCAAAGAGCAAAATTGCAATGGCAACAAACCGTTCTCCCCAGACGCCAAACACGCCGGAAAACGCTTTTGCAACCAGGGTAGCATCGCTGATGCCTTCTGCCAATGCACCGGTATCTAAGTTAATCATACCGGAGGTCAACACAACCAATGCTGTCATGGTACACACAACCATGGTATCTGCAAACACTTCAAAAATGCCCCAAAGACCCTGGCGTACAGGTTCTTTGACATTGGAGCTGGAATGCACCATTACAGAAGAACCAAGCCCTGCTTCATTAGAGAACACCCCACGCTTGCAGCCCTGGGTAACGATATCTTTCACCACAATACCGCCCACGCCGCCAAGTGCCGCAGGAACAGTAAATGCGTGACGGAAAATAGAAGCAAACGCAGCTCCGATCAAACGGAAGTTGAGTCCGACAATAATAAGACCGCCGGCGATAAACAGCACCACCATAACAGGCACTACTTTTTCTGCAAAATTTGCAATTCTTTTTAAGCCGCCAATAATGATCAGCCCGGCAATTACCACCAGCACAATTCCAATTACCAAATGATACCAGGAAACTCCGTCATACAGCATATTGGAAGAAAGTGCCGGAATATCAAATGCAGAAACGATATTCACAACAATTTTGTTAATCTGCCCCATGGCACCAATACCAAAGGATGCTAAAATACAGAAAATGGAGAATAAAATTGCCAAAACTTTACCAATCCATTTGCAGCCTTTCATTTTGCCGAGGCCGTCTTCTAAGTAATACATCGGACCGCCGGACCATTCGCCGTCTTTGTTTTTGCGGCGATAGTAAATCCCCAGCACGTTTTCGGAATAGTTGGTCATCATCCCGAAGAATGCAGCAATCCACATCCAGAATACTGCACCGGGACCGCCACCTACGATTGCAGCAGCAACCCCTGCAATGTTACCAACACCAATGGTTGCCGCCAAAGCAGTACAAAGTGCCTGAAACTGAGAAATGGATTTTCCTTTTACATGACCGGAAACATCCTTTTGTGTCAGTTTTCCCAAGGTTTCGGAAAACCAGTGCTTGATATGGGTAATCTGAAACACACCGGTGATAATGGTGGTCAAAACACCGGTAAAGAGCAGAAGGTACAAGCCCTTTCCCCATACAAAGCTGTTGATTGAGTTGTTAAAATCAGCAAGCCAACTCATGAAGTTCATCAAAATTTCCTCCTTTTATGTGCCTTTTTTCGCACAGCCCAAGAGAACAAAAAACGGAGTCTTTGCATACACAAAAACTCCGAATTCATAAAAATAATAGCCTTTTTTCGACTGTTATCTCCGTCCTTTTGCCTGAGAGATTAACCCTTGCGGGCTTTACACCTTCGGCATCCGTTACTTTTTCCATAAGAAAAATCGGGACTTCTCCGGAGCGCTATCCGTTTGCAGTCTCTGCCCGTTTTGCGGGCGCCTGAGAGAGTTACTCCTTCGGCAAGATGAATTTCATCTTTCTCCTGCATCCTTCGCTTAGCACAAATATTTGATTCACTTGACATTATAGCACCTTTTTTTAATTTGTCAAGCTTTTTTTGATATTTTTTTGTCAAACTCAAAAATTTTAGCCAATAACAAAAGCTATCCCCACCTTTAATGTAGTGCAAAATTGTGTTCTATGAAGAAAAATTGATCAAGCCGTGTTTCAATCGCCTTTTAACAGTTTTACCCCCAGAACCGTAATATCATCCTCCCGTTTTTCAAAATCCTTTTGTGCCAAAGAGGCAATCAAGTCCACCGTTTCTGCAAGGTCTGCCGTGACGTTTCGTTTCAGCACGCCGTACACCCAATCTTCCTCGGGAAGTGCGTCCCACACCCCGTCGGACAGCATCACAATGATATCTCCGGGATGAAGATGCACAGTTTTTACAAACGGTTTTTGAGAACGAATTCCTGCCGGGAGCGAATTGCTCGCAATTTCAATCACCTCAATTCCCCGCTTGATGTAGGTGGGGCAGGCACCGGTTTTCATAATTTTTCCCGTCATTTTCTTAAAATCAATCACCATAAAATCCAGGGTAGAATGTCCCATATCCGGACAAGACGCAATAAGAAAAGAGTTCAGCATCCGATATGCCGATTCTCCCGAAAATCCGGCTTTCAGCATTTCGTCCAGAAGTGTCACCACCGAAGTGGAAACCCTGGATGCCTCCTTGCCGCTTCCCATGCCGTCTGACAATGCCATCAGATATTGATTCCGGCTGATTTCCGAAATAATATGGCTGTCACCCACAGGGTCGTTGTCACGTTTGGAAATGCTTTGCACCCGCTTTTCCAGCTTTCCAGCCTCTCCCTCGGAAAACGTAAAACGGCAGGTATGGTCTCCGCATCCTCCTTCTACACGAATCATTTTGACCCCCAGGATGTCTCCAATCAGTTTTTCCAATGTGGAAAAGCAGTTTTCGTTGTATCTGCAGGCAGCAAGCTCCAGCTGTACCAAAAAATGCTCTGATGCCGTTTTTAAGACCGATGCTTCCTTCACAAGATAGCCGGCATTTCCCAAAGCGCTGTAGATTTCCGAAGAAAGACGGGCATCAAAATACCGGTTTGCCACAATGTTTTGCTTGAGCTCACAAATAATGGAAGAAAGCTCAATAAATTGTTGTTGAAAGGCTTCTGTGTTTTCAGACAGCTTATGCTTCCATACCGCATTGAGCCGATACAGCTCATAAAAATTTTTACAAAGCCCCACCACCTTTCCCGGATGCACACAATGTCTTAAAAACCGCTGGGGAAGGTTGCGTTCCTCCAGCTGTCCGTATCGTGACAAATGTCCTACCGCTTTGGTAAGAATCTCTGCCGTGTCTGAATATTGCTCCTGCCAGCAGACATTTTTTAAGGAGCATCTTTTACAAAGTCTCTCCCCTACAAAATCAAATAAGGTATTTTCGTTGACCTGTGTTACACTGTGAATATTTTTCTGGGTGCGGGACAGCTCGCCCGAAAGCCCCGAAAAAGATTTTGCCAGCTTGTCCAGACGGTTTGCCGTTATCGTATTCACCGTTCGCACCATGTCGGTAGGTTCCGAACAGGTGTAGCGTTCTATGTAGGGACGAATCCATTTTTCCGGAAAGAAAAAGAACAGTCCGCCTGCCACAGCCACATCCCGAAACAACACAACATTTTGTGCACCTGCAAAATACATCACAGAAAACACATACGAAAATATCAATCCCAACAGCGCCGTAAATTTTGAAAATTTGGAAAAAATTCCTGCAAAAAAGCCAAACAGGGAATACACCGACATACAAAGCGCCGCATATTCCACTCCGGAACCGCAAAGCATCCCCAGTATTGCACCGGTTGCCGAGCCGGCACCAATTCCAAAATAATATGCCGCCATGCTGATGATAAAAAATTTCAACACATCGTGAAAATTCAAAACAGTAATCAAAACATCACTGCGCACCCCGGCAATCAGTCCAAACAGTAAAAACAGCGAACAATATGCCTCTTGTCTGGTAAATTTTAGCTGAGCGGATTTTACAAACTGTGCCAGATATGCTTTTTTTAACACAAAATATCCCAGCAATGCAATCAGTAAGGTAACCACCTTTACAATCAGGTCAAAGGGGGTTGGCTCCCGAAGCCACAAGGCAACGCTCCAAATCACTGTGTGCGCAATAAAAAGATAAAGCGCATCCCATTTTTCTTCCCGAAAGATGTTTTTAAGAAGCATGGCGCAAGTCAGGCTGAAAACATTTTCCGCACTTCCTGCCGTGATACTCCCCAAAACACCACCCAAAAACGGAAACACCCCTCCTCCCAGTGCAAGGAAGGAACTAACCGAAAGCGGTGTAATGCCCAGAAAAATCTGTGCGCGACTTAAAAAAAAGCAAAGGAAAAAAACCAACAGCTTCCGCAATATCAAAGAAACTCCCTTTTGCCCGGTTTTTTTATGACGGAACACCGCTATTTCCCTTTTCTTCTCTTTTCTTACTTTTAATGCTTGTCCAATGGTATTCATAATGCAAAGATTCCTTTTTCCATTTTTTTCCAATTTTTATCAGTATAGCACATCATTTTTGAAAAAGGTGTTGCAATCTGTCGCACACATTGAAAAAACTCAAAAACTTTTCGACTGCACTCATCACAATCTGCAAAAGGAATACTTTTTTCTATAAATTACTTGTCTTTTCCCATTTTTTATGCTAAAATAATGAAAAACAAACAAGGGAGAACGCCTATGCGATTGCGGAAGAAAAAGAATACCCCCAGACGTCTGGAGGAATATCAGGATTTTTTCATCAATTTAGAAACAGAAGAATTTGAAGGGTTTTCCAACATTTTTGGAAATGAAAATCCCGTTCATATAGAAATTGGTGCCGGAAAAGGTGATTTTATCACTACCCTTGCCAAAGAAAATCCAAACATCAATTATCTTGCCTTTGAAAAATGTGCCGATGTCATTGCTATTGCGGCAACCAAAGCCGAGGGCATTCCCAATCTGCGTTTTGCCAATATTGATGCAGAGCTGATTGACAGAGTGTTTCCAAAGGGAAGTGTGGAACGTATTTATCTGAATTTTTCGGACCCATGGCCAAAGGGACGTCACCGCAAAAAAAGGCTGACTCATAAAACATTTCTTAAAAAATACCAAACAATTCTGGTCCCCGACGGAGAGCTGCATTTTAAGACCGACAATGTGCGTTTGTTCCGCTTTTCCTTATTGGAAACCAAGGAATTTGGAATGAAGTGGCTGCTTCTTACCTTTGATTTACACAAAGAGCACCCAAAAGGAAACATTATGACCGAATATGAACGGCGGTTTTCTTCCATGGGATATCCCATTCAAAAGCTGATTGCAAAATTTTAATGAAAAAAGACGAAATTCTTATGCTTTGAATTTCGTCTTTTTTATTTGAATCATAAAAACACTCTGCAGCATAGCCCTGTCATCAAACGAACTACTTAAAATTTTCCGCCGTTATTTTTCGGATGCCTGGGACAGACTTCAGTAAGACAATTATTACAGTCCTGGGGTTTGAAATATTCCAGACAACAGCATAAATAATTGCACTCGTCACAGCAACATTCATTCCCATTTTCCCCGTTTCCGGGGCAGTCTTTCCCATGATTTCCGGGAATCAACTCAATTCCGGTGGGGCCGTCTATAATCATATACCTTCCTCTTTTCCAAATAAAAAATGCGCCAACCGAAGTCGACGCACAAAAAACGCAAACTCCGATAGTCGCCAAACTAATTTTATGCCTAAAGAGTAAAACTCACACATAAAAGGAATTTGCATTTTTATGTAAATTCAATCATGTGAGTTTTCTCTATAATGGCATAATTATACCATAAATAAAAAGCTCTTTAGGTTTATTTAATTAGTTTGGCACTACTATCTTATCATAGAAATTTTTATTTTGCAAGTATTTTTTATTTTTTATATTTGGAAGTAAACAACCATTTCCTTGCTATCAAACGGAATATCTAAAAAAATCCGCCGTTATTTTTGCAATTCACTACTGTTTCAGGAAGACGGCTGTTCGGGATTGCAAAAATTCCGGGCGGTGGTTTCTTTTGGTTCGTTTTCTTTGACACCAAAGAAAATGAACATTATTCCATTATATTAAGGGACCAGGGGGAACTTTCGATTTTCCCCCTAGCCCCCTTAAAAATCCCCTTACCCCCTTCAAACGAGTGCTCATTCGCCGCACGGCTGTTCTATCATACGTTTAGGGAACACCATACAGCAGTCCTCTCTGTCAGGGTTCGGAATACCTTTTTTCCGTCATCGAACGGAATATCTAAAAATTTCCGCCGTTATTTTTGCAATTCGCTACCGTTTCAGAAAGACGGATGTTCGGGATTGCAAAAATTCCAAGCGGTGATTTCTTTTGGTTCGTTTTCTTTGACACCAAAGAAAATGAACATCCCCTTATTTACAAGCGTCCAAATTTTCTCCCTCGGAAATTGATACAGTCAGCGGAACCGCCAGATTAACCGCATTTTCCATACACCGCTTCAAAAGTGCTTTGACTGCATCTTTTTCTTCTGCCACACAATCAATGACCAATTCATCGTGAATCTGCAAAGAAAGCTTGCTTTTATAGGGCTTCAATTCTTCGTAAACCCGAAGCATCGCCAGTTTGATAATATCTGCAGCAGTTCCCTGAATGGGGCTGTTCAATGCCGCGCGCTTTCCTGCTTCTTTCACCATATGATTGGATTCCCGAAGCTCCGGAAAATATCTCCGGCGATGATAGAGCGTTTTGGTGTAGCCATCCTCGGTGGCATCTTCAATCACTTGCTTCATATAGCCCTCCACCTTGGGATACTGCCCTAAATAGCGGGTAATATATTCTTGTGCTTCATATCGGCTGATGCCCAGATCCTTCGCCAAAGAAAAGGCGCCCTTTCCGTATATCAAGCCAAAATTCACCGCTTTTGCCGCGCGACGGTGGTCTGCAGTTGCTTCCAACACGCCAAAGAGGCGTTTCGCAGTAATGGTATGGATGTCTTCCCCGTCCAGAAAAGCCTGAATGAGATTTTCGTCTCCCGAAATGTGTGCCAGCACACGAAGCTCAATTTGCGAATAATCGGCAGAAACAAACAGGTCGTTTTTGGGAAGAATCACTTCACGGATTTTTCTGCCTTCTTCCGTTCGGATAGGAATATTCTGCAAATTCGGCTCTGTGGAAGAAAGACGTCCGGTTTGTGTCATAGTTTGCTGATAGGTGGTGCGAAGAATCCCCTTCTCGTCCATGGCGGAGGAAAAGCCGTCTACATAAGTAGAGCTGAGCTTTGTCACCTGACGGTATTCTTTGATGAAGTCAATGATTTTATGGGTGCCGCTTAATTTATCCAGCACCTCTGCATTGGTAGAATAGCCGGATTTTGTTTTCTTCACCGGGGGAAGCCCCAGTTTTTCAAATAAGATCACTCCCAACTGCTTGGGTGATAAAATATTGAATGGTTCGCCTGCCTCCTGATAGATTTTTTGAGACAGCTCTTCTGCCTTTTGGTGGAAGGTGTGCGACAGTCCACCTAATTTTTGGGTATCAATCCGGACCCCGTGCTGTTCCATTTCAAAAAGCACAAAAAGGAGCCGGTGTTCCATTTCGTCAATATAAAAAAGATGATCCTCTTCCACTTTTTCCACAAGCTTATCGGCAAGCTTTGGCAGATATTTTGTGTAAGCATCTACGCTGTCTGCCGCTTGCTCCAGAAAATGAAGATAAATTTTTGAAAGGTCCCCGTCGTTGAATTTAGGGTTACATACATAAGCAGTTAAGCCGATATCCCGAACCTGACCGCAAAAAGAAACTCCGTCATGCAGTTGCTTTTTTACACCAGTCGTAATTTTTTGAATGTCTTTTGAAGTAAGAAGCTGCAAAAACCGCTGATCTTCTTTTTCGACACGGTAAACCGAGTCTTTTAAGGCAACATAAAAGAAATCCTCAAAAGGAAGATAGTAAAGAGTGTTCCCCTCCCAATTTTTGAAGAACGCTTCCGCTTCACCAATCACAATTTCTTCTTTCGCTGCACTTGCGCCGTTTTCTCCGGTCAAACGGGACAAAAAGCCCGCAAACTCCAACCGTGTCAACACTTCCTTCAGTTTCGGAATATCATAAGGCAGCACAGCATAATGCTCGGGACCGGTTTCTATGGGAACATCACGGCAAATGGTGCCCAACGTACGGGACAAAAAGGCGTTTTCCCTGTCGGCAAGAAGCTTCTTTTTGAGGCTTTCTTTCACCGAATCAATATTTTCATACAAATTTTCCAGGGCTTTATATTCCGAAATCAGTTTTAAGCCGCCAACCTCGCCAATGCCTGCCACACCGGGAATGTTATCCGACTTATCTCCCATAATAGCTTTCAGCTCAATGAGCTCTTTGGGGAGAAGACCATCATATTTTTCTGCCACTGCGGCAATATCCATACGGGTGGTTTCGGTTTTTCCCATGCGGGTGATAATCAACTTTACATTAACATACTCATCCACAAGCTGCAAATCGTCTTTGTCACCGGTTAAAATGAGACACTCAATTTTGTTGTTGCTGCAAGCAAGTGACAGCGTTCCGATTAAATCGTCTGCCTCATAGTTTTCTTTTTCTAAAACCGGAATGTTCATTGCCGAAAGAAGCTCTTTGAGCGGTGCAAACTGCTCTCTTAATTCCGGTGGTGTTTCTTTTCTGGTGCCTTTATATTCGCTGTAAAGTCCGGTTCGAAACGTCACTCGTGACACATCGAAACAGCAGGCAACATAGTCGGGCTTTTCGTCGGCAAGCTCTTTTAAGAAAATATTCAGAAAGCCAAAAATGCCATTGGTATGAAGCCCCTCCTTATTGGTTAGGGGACGAATGGCATAAAAGGCTCTGTTTAAGATACTGTTGGCATCTATAAGTAAAAACTTTTTCATCAGTTTCCTCCTGCACCGCTACGGGAAAGAATTCGTTCTTCGGTTTCCACACCATCTCTGGCATCCATTAAAATATCTCCGCTTTGGGTAGTGATGCGATACACCGGAATTGCCTGAGATACCATCGCATCGGTATAGCTTAAAAAATAATATCCCAGTTCAATGTTGGTAATAGTAATAGCCTCCTCTTTCTTTTGTGCCAGACTCATCAAAATGGTTTCCAGTCGGGACAGGCTGTAAGAAAATCCGTTCTTGCTGTCGGGCACAGAAAGATGCCCCCGAATGCGACGAATGCCGTTTTTGGTAACAGTGAACCGCAAGCGGGAATCAAAAAGCTTTCTGTTTTCAATGCGGTAAGCATATTCTACCACAATTTCGTCTTGAATTTCCAAGATATCCACGGGGTACACATATTCTTCCACCCCTAATGCTTTTACATACGGTTCCAATTTTGACACCACGTTTTTCACGGTAACATTGCGGAATTTCTTGTTTTCCAATGCGGAGTTTTCATAGGAAAATTCGTTGCTCTTAAATTCCAGCTTCACTGTGTTGTCGCTGTTTGTATACCCGTTTTCGTTTTTGACGGGAGAGACAATCAATTTTTCTATCTGTTTTTCTGTAAGCAACGGCACCGAAAACTCCGGCACAAAGATGCTGTCTTTGGTTTCAGGCAAGGTGTCCATGCGCAAGTGAATTTCATTTTTTGCCAACGCATCGGTCAGATACTGGAGTGTCTGACGGCTGTCAGTGTGTCGGTTGGGAAGTAAATAGTACAGCAAAAAAAGATTGATCAGTAAAAACACCACAATCAGAATTGTTTTTGCTTTCTGCCATTGCATCCGTCGTCACTCCTTTCTTTTTTCAACTGCTTACGGAATAAAATAAGACAGCGAGCCATCCGAAAACTTACAAGCCCAACCGCATTTTAACACACCCTCAGTTAAAATATGGCAAGGCTGCATGCTTTGAATGGAAAGCTTGCTTTTTTCCGGAAAGTCCGGCTGATTATACAAAAAGTCATAGGCTTCAATCACACCGGTAATGGTCTCTGTCCCGCCGGTAAATGCTACCGAATAAAGCTGCTGCGCAAACTTCATAATCGCCCCATCTTCGACGGTGACGCTAAGAAACGGCTGATCCTTCCCATGGATGACACCGTTTTTGGTTCGATACTCAAACTCATAACAGGTGCCGGCTCCGGTTGCCTGCTTCGATGAAACAGCCAGAAAAGCTTCGCTTTCCGGTGCCAGGTTCTGATACAGCAAGTTGACAAATTCAACCACCGCATCCTCCTCGGCTCTGCCATTTAGCTGAATGCCCGATTCTTTTTCATCTGCTTCAAACGAAAATGCACCGCTTTCAAAAATTTTCAAAGTGGAGCGGTTCTCTATAAAATGAATGGTATTTTCTTTGTCGCGGTAGGTTCTTGCCGAATTTTTTACAATGCGAAACGTCTTAAAAATGCTGTCGTATTGAGAAGAATAGGTAATCGGCTTCAGCTCAATGTCCCGTAAAGAATGGTCTCCAAGGGTAATGGGCACAAGCCGCTGAAACAAAATGCGCTCCGCATCATCCTGCTTTCTGTCAAAATTCAGCTCAAATGCGAAGGAGGCGTTCTGGTTGGAGGCTTCGATTTTCTGACGGATGCCCTCAATGTTCACGCTGCTTTTAACCGGCATCCGATAGGCATGACCGGTTGCAGTGTCACGAAACGAAAGATAGTTTGTTTGAGAATCGTCAATGCCAACCACCAAGGCAGACACTTTTGCCTCTTTTGTTAAATCAAAAAAAGCGTCATCCCGATTCATCAGTTCCTGCAGACTGATATCAGACGGAAACTTAAGCATCATACTGTTGGTTTTGTATGCGTTTAAGTATTCCTCGTCGGTAATAGAGACCATCCCCCCCTCTTTTTCCAAGGAGGCAAGAATTTCCGACGCCGTCTGATACGCCTCAGAAAATCCGGGAGACGCATCATATAAAACCATTTTTTTGGAGCCGTAAGTAAAGGAAACAAACTCCGGCGAAAATTTACAAAGACGCATCAATTCGTCAATGTCGGAAAAATTCGACACCGAATCTCTGCGCAGAATATTTTTCAAAGAATACACAAAAGAACTATAGTCCATAGACCATAATTCTTTCTCATACCAAATATTAGCAGACAAAACCAATGAGGAAATTACCAAAAAGGTCAAGACTACTGTTTTGAAAAATTCTTTTTTCAAATGAACCTCACTCCCTTAACTATTTCCAGCCGAAAGTTAAGGACTTCAACCGGTCTATCAAGCTGAACATGGAAGAGCTGAGCAGGTTGACTTCAAAGGTTGTATTCTGATATGCACCGCCGGATTCCGCACGGAGCAAAAATAAATTTTTACCGGAAGATAAATTTACAGGAATAGCAAACATTCCGGAAGCACCAACCGAAACGCTCAACGGGTTTCCGTCCTGATAGTAAGGTTTATAGGACTCTCCGTCAAACACATACACATAAACAGTGGCACCGGACGCAGCATAACCGGAAACGGTAACAGATTTACTGTAGGTAGTGGAATAGTTTTTGTCGGGATTGGTGACAGTGATGTAACCAACCGAACCGTAGTCTCCCGACGTTACAGAAGCAGGCGCAGCAAACGAGCCTACTGTAAACATACAAATAAGCACAGAAACCAAACATAAAATTTTCCATTTCATTTGCAAAAACCTCCTTCTTTTTTTACTCACCGCAAAGGGCACACTATTCCTTCTGCAACAATAGTATAACATAGAATGTATTACAATACAATTACAAAACATTTACAGTTTTTTCGTCTCCTGTGGAATTTCTGTGGAAAGCCAGTGTTTTCAAGGGATTTCAGCCGAAAACTTTTTTTGTTGTGCCGCTAAAAAACCAAAAAATCTGCACAAAAAAACATTTTGTGCAGACCTTTGTTACAAAATTTTAACGAAAAATAAAGTAAAGTGCAACAATGACACCAAGGATAATCCGATAATAGCCAAAGGCTTTGAAATCGTGCTTTTTGATGTATCCCATCAAGAATTTAATGGCAAAAACAGATACCAAAAATGCCACAACCATACCAATGGCAAGAATCACAATTTCACTGCCCAACAGGGTGCTTTCCATCAAAAATTTCAGCACCTTCAAAAGACTGGCGCCGCACATCACGGGAATTGCCAGAAAGAAAGAATATTCTGCTGCAACAAACCGGGAAGAGCCAATCAACATCGCTCCCAAAATCGTCGAGCCGGAGCGGGACGTGCCGGGAATCAGAGACAACAGCTGAAACAAGCCGATAGATAATACGGTTTTATAGGAAAGCTCGGTCAGGTTGTTGATTTTAGGTAATACTTTTTTGTTTCGGTTTTCTAAAAGAATGAATAACACGCCGTATAAAATCAAGGTCACGGTCACCGTTACGGGATTGTAAAAGATATCATTTAACAAATCGTCAAACAACAGTCCGATTACAGCAGCAGGCAAAACACCCACAATAACCTTCCCCCAAAGATGCAGGGTTTGTGTTTTTTCGGTAGCCGTTTTTCTGGGAGAAAAGGGATTGAGCTTATGGAAATACAGCACCAAAACCGCCAGAATGGAACCAAATTGAATGACCACCAGAAACATTTCCAAAAATTCCGGCCTCACCTGAAGCTTAATAAATTCATCCGCCAGAATCATGTGTCCGGTGCTGGAAACAGGCAGCCATTCGGTAATACCCTGAATGATGCCGATTACAATGACCTTTACTATTTCTAAAATATCAGGCATACAATCGTCCTCTCTTATGAATGATAAGGCAGTGACAAAATGATTTCGCCACTGCCTTTTTATCTTGCTTTACAATATGCAAGAAAAATGTATTTTAGTACTTTTCACCTGCAATGTAGGTGCCTAAAATGGTTCTGTCGTCATCCAGAACAACAAAATCTGCATCATAGCCTTCGGTAATCTGCCCTTTTTTCACACCAATCATTTTTGCGGGCGTTTCACTCGCCATTTTTACAGCGTCTTCAAAGGGAATACCAAATTCCACTGCCTTGTTCACACAGGTCCAGAGTGTAGAGGTGCTTCCTGCAATCGCGCCCTCCTGGGTTCTTGCAACCGCGTCTTTTACCACGATGGTTTGTCCGCCGAATTCATATTCTCCGTCGGTCATACCGGTGGCACGCATAGAATCGCTGATAAGCACTAATCTGTCGGTGCCGAAAATTTTATACATTGCAAGAATCACTGCCTTGTGAATGTGCAATCCGTCACAGATAATCTGTGCATAGATGCCAGTTTCCATCCCTGCACCCAAAAGGCCGGGATTTCTGTGATGGAGGGGAGGCATCGCATTGAAAGAATGTGTCAGACAGCTTGCACCGTTTTTAATTGCTTCCATTGCAATGTCGTAGGTAGTATCTGTATGACCCATCGAAACCACACAAACATCCTTGGCTTTTTCGATGAATTCCATGCTGCCTTCCACTTCGGGAGCGATGGTAACCATTTTCACATTGGGAAGCTTTTTGAATTCTTCAAAATCAGGCGCTTTGATGAATTTTTCATTCTGTGCACCTTTATATTTTACGTTGATGTACGGGCCTTCCATGTGGAACCCTAAAATCTGCGCACCTTTACAGTTGGTATCGGTGGACATGGTTTTCATGATATCATCCATGGAAACAGTCATGGTGGTGGGCAGCCAGGAGGTTACACCGTTTTTCGCCAGATAGTCGCACATTTCGGAAAATTCGGCATCCATCGTATCAAAGCCGACACAGCCATGTGTATGTACGTCTACCAAACCGGGAATGACGGTTTTGCCGCCTAAATCGGTGCCGTCACCGTCAATCTTGCCGATTTTTACGAATTTACCGTCTGCTACCTCAAAATCACAAAGCTGACCGTTTATTTTCGCATTCTTAAAAATCATGCTCCATACGCCTCCTTGTCGCAAATCAGAACTACATCCGGATGGAGTTTCAAGAGGGTTGCAGGCACATTGGTGGTGATATGGTCATTGAGCAGTTCGGAAACGACTGCTTTTTTGTTTGCACCGCTTGCCAGTAACACGATTTTTTTCGCTTTCATAATGCTTGCCATACCCATCGTGATTGCTTTGGTGGGCACTTCGTCGATGGAATTGAAGAAACGGGAATTTGCCTGGATGGTGTTTTCGGTTAAATCAGTCAGATGTGTGCCGGTGATTAAGTTGACATCGGGTTCGTTGAAGCCGATGTGACCGTTCTGGCCAATCCCCAGAAGCTGAATATCCACGCCGCCTGCTTTTTCAATCAACTCATCATAGTTTTTGCCTTCTTCTTCCGGATTTTCAGACAATCCGTTGGGAACAAAGGTTCTTGCTTTATCAATATTTACAAAATTGAACAGGTTTTCATTCATAAAATAACGATAGCTCTGGTCATTTTCGGGAGACAAGGGATAATACTCGTCCAAATTGAAAGAAGTGATGTCGGAGAAGTCGATTTCTCCTGCTTTGTTCATTTCAATTAAATGTTTATAAAGGCCAACAGGAGTAGAGCCGGTTGCCAGACCCAAAACCGAATTGGGTTTTAAGATCATCTGGCTTGCAAACAGCTTTGCCCCTTCTTTGGACAGTTGTTCATAATTTTCGCATACAATTACTCTCATAAGAAGCTTCCTCCTATTATTTTGCCAGTTCCGGCAAGCTTGCAGCTGCAATGGACTGACCAACTCTTCTTTCGTATTCGTCAGGAATGTAAAGGTTTACTTTGGTTGCCAGCTCGGGGAATTCCTGATTCAACACTTCTTTTGCTTTTTCGATGATGATGTCGCCGCCTTTTCCGGAGGTTACACGTCCTAAAATCTGCAGATAGTTGATATCATAAAATTCGCTGTAGTATGCAATGGCATAACCAAAATAGGTACCGATGGTTTCAAAAATCTGAACTGCACCTTCGTGACCTTCTGCCAGATGCTTCTGAACCACCTTCAGTTTTTCTGCCAGGGATAAATCTTCCGGCAGGGTAATGCCTGCTTTGGGTGCTAATTTAATAACAGCATCCTGAGAGAAATATTTACAACCGCAGCCAAAATCGCCGGACCATTCATCTACCATAGCGTCTTTGTTATAGTCAACCGGAGCAAATGCCAGCTCGTTTAACCAACCGGTGATATTGCCGTTGGGATCAACATAACCAACTGCTTCGGAGGTACCCATTGCAACCCCTAAAATGGAGTTTTTGTTCAAGTGCATTGCACCTGCCAGCGCAGCAACGTCACCGTCGTTTGCAACAGCAACCGGAATGTCACCTGCAATGTTTTTATAAATGTCTTTGATGCGGGCGTTGAATTTGTCTCTCGGCACCTTGATGAACAACGATGCAACCATTGCACGGTTGTTGATATAAACACCTGCAGAGCTTACGCCGATGGCATCCACTCTGGGCATTTTGGAAGCAGCCAGGTCAATGGCTTTCTGAATGTTTTCGTAATGATATTCCGGATCATCATTTAATTTGGGCAACCATACGATTTCTTCGGAGAAGATTACTTCACCGTCTACCACGGCAGAAACCTTCATATCACTTCCGCCGGCATCAAAACCGATACGGCATCCGTCTAAGTGTCTGCCGATGGAAATGGGATTTCCTTTTTCTTCGGGCATATTTTCGGTGTAAATTACTTCAAAGGGATTTTCGTAAACGCTGCTCATAAAGTCAACATCGAATTTACGCAGCCCTTCCATAGTATATGCTTCTTTGATGTATTCATACACATCTTTATCGCCGTTTAAGTAAATTTTGAAGCCGCCAACAGACCATAACAGCATTTTAATCAAACGTTCCACATAGAAGAAATTTGCTTCTTTGTCATCGCCGATTTTGGTGTCATAGCGGTAAATCAAACCGTTTTCTCTTTCCACAGCAATCTGCAGAGGACGGTTTGCAGTTTCTAAAAATTTTCTGTTATAAACAATCGCAGGGATAAATTCCTGGTCTAAAATAGGTTTAATCATACTTCTTCACAATCTCCTTCATAATAGATTCTTTTTCTTCCATATCAGCAACCAGCTTAAACTGGGTACGGCAACGGTCCAGATTATGGTCTTCTCTTTTTACTTTGAAATAAGTATCACCGTTTAAGTAATCGGCTAAGAAGCGGATGCCGCATTCAAAAGTCATCAGCTTTGCAGAGAAAGGCATCAATTCTTTTTCCCGTTCCGTCATGGTGTCTTTGAGCTCTTCCATATAACCTTTGGTAAACTGTTCAAACAGCTCCAGATCGCAATATACTTTGGATAAGTCCTTTTCGTCTTCCTCTGCCGGATTGGTGCCGAATCTTAAGGAATCGCCATAATCATACAACAAAGAGCCGGGCATTACCGTATCCAGGTCAATTACGCAAATGCCTTCCCCGGTGATGTCATCAATCATAATGTTGTTATATTTTGTGTCATTATGTGTCACACGAAGGGGCACGCTTCCGTCTGCGATTGCGTCCACAATCACGGAAACATCTTTTTCTCTGGCAAGGGCAAATTCCACCTCTGCTTTCACAGAGTCCAGTCTGCCTGCAGCATTGTTTGCGATTGCATCCTTCAACTGCTGAAATCTTACCTTGGTGTCATGGAAGGAGGGAATGGTTTCATGAAGCTTTTCTGCAGGAAAATCTGCCAGACGTTTCTGAAATTTTGCAAAAGCCTTTGCTGCATTGTAAAAATGAATGGGCTCTTCTACAATTTCATAGGTCTGTGCACCCTCGATAAACTCATACATCCTGAAATAATCACCCTTGGGAGTCACATAAAAATATTCTCCGTCGTAGGTTTTAATCAGATTCAATGTTTCGCGCTTCGGGTCGCCGCCTTCTTCGATGATTTTCTTTTTCAAATGTCCGGTAACGCGGACAATGTTTTCCATAACATCCTGGGGACGTTTGAATACATTGTTGTTGATTCGTTGCAAAATGAATCGGGGGTCACACGCATTGGACAGATAAGTATCGTTAATATGGCCTTTTCCGTAGGGAGTAGCGCCGTCGGTAACATCAAACTTACCGATAATTTCTTTCAGATTGTAATCTGCCATAACTCTTCTCCTGCTTTCCTTCATAGAATTTAACGGTCCGGGCTTTTCTTTTCCTTTTTCTTATAGAAAAAGAAAAAACTGCCCCGTTAAAATCATATTATCATATTTTTTGATTGATTGATTTATACATTTGGTCGGTTTATTTGCATTTTCAGACATTTTTTGTGGGCTTTTTGCACCAAAATGCTTTTGACCGCCAAAGCTTTTTTATAAAACAGCGCTCCCTGCTTTTCTAAAATGTTACAGCAGTTGCTTCAATTTCCCGAAAGTTGCTTGATTTCCTGAATGCAATCGGCACAGATTTTCTTTCCTTTTACCAGAACCAGCCCTTCGGTTTTTCCGCAAATAACACATTCTTTTTCGTATTTTCTTAAAAGAATGCTGTCTTGCTCGGTAAAAAATTCAACATAATCAACCCCGTCAACAAAAGCAAAATCCTCCCGGATGGACTTGGGCAGCACAATTCTCCCCACATTATCTGTAGAATAACGGGATTTGATTTCTCCGTCAGGCAACGCATATTTTTTTATCACCAAAAATTTATCCCGTGTATAAATTTCCACAGCATCCTTCTCTCCAATGCCGTATTCGTTCCGAATGGCAATGGGAATCATAATTCTTCCCAGCTTATCAATCCGTCTTGTTAAGCCTGTTGCTACCATAACACAATTCTCCTTTTTTCTATATGATTCTGTTTGATAATTCTATTTCTTCCATTTTTTTACAATTATAGTATGTTTTGTGAAAAAAGTCAATAGATTTTACATTTTTTTACAATTAAAATCGTTTGACTTTATCCGACAAAAAAAGATAAAATTTATAAAAAGGTGAAGAAGAAACCCGCAGAATTTTTCATTCTTTTCTATGTTTTTCGTAAAAAAATATTGTGAAAATCCGCTGTTTTCAACGGTTTTCGCACGGCACAACCAAAGAAAATAAAAAAAATTAAAAAAATTTCAAAAAAACTATTGACTTTTGAAAAAAAGTAGTGTATAATTACTTTCGCTTGATAAGCGAAGCGGTTTATCAGAAAGAAATTATGGCCTGGTAGTTCAGCTGGTTAGAACGCTAGCCTGTCACGCTAGAGGTCGAGGGTTCGATCCCCTTCCAGGTCGCCACTTTTCTTTTTCCCTTGGTGATTGAGCCGTAACAATTTTCATTTGCCTCTGTAGCTCAGTCGGTAGAGCAAGGGACTGAAAATCCCTGTGTCGGCGGTTCGATTCCACCCGGAGGCACCATTAGCTTTTTCAAACAATATATGCGGGAGTGGCTCAGTGGTAGAGCGTCACCTTGCCAAGGTGAACGTCGCGAGTTCGAATCTCGTCTTCCGCTCCATTTGATAAAAGGCACAATGTTGATTGTGCCTTTTGTCAACTAAATTAAAATTTCATACGGCGCCATAGCCAAGTGGTAAGGCATCGGTCTGCAACACCTTGATCCCCAGTTCGAATCTGGGTGGCGCCTCCAAAAGAGACAAACACTTTTTATAACATAGTTATAATGATGTTTGTCTCTTTTTATATGCAAAATTAACATAAAGGATGGTTTGGGATTGGGAGAATTGTTCGGGTGGATTTAAGGAGAAGAAGAAAACTTAATGAATAAAACATTACTATAATGATGTTATAAAATTTAATTATATGAATCGCAAGCACATTTTGAGTGAAATCAAGATGTGCTTTTTATATTTTAAAAGAAGAAAGGAGGAAACGCAAAATGACAACTAACAGAATTAAAAATGAAAATAATATAAAACTTAAGGAGGAAAATAAAATGTTAAAACTGGATCTGTACACATCTAAATTTTTTGGAAGAATATGTTATGGGTTTGGCAGAGACGAAAACGGTTTTGTATACATCAAAGAAGACGAGGCCAATGTAGTTAGAATGATATATGATATGGCCATAAATGGTAATAGTCTTCAAAAAATTCAGGCGGAATTGTTTAATCGAGAAATTAAATCTCCGTCTGGAAAAGATAAGTGGATAAGAGATGTCATAGATAAGACTATAAACAATGAAAAATATTTAACTTATATTATTTCATTAGAAAATTTCGTTGATGCATCTATTGGAAAAGAATCTCGTTGCAGATACGTTAGAAGTTAGATTAAGGACAAAATTGCTTATTTGTTATATAATTCTATTATTAAAGGGAAAGGAGAATTGGCTATGGACAAATCAGCAATTCAAAATCAGCTTCAATATATTATTGCCAAAGAACAGTATATGAAGCCGCTACTTGAAAATGAAATTATAACTGAGGAGGTGTATAACGAAGTATTAGAAAATTTGTACGATGAGTTTGAAGTTTGGAGATATAATAGAATTCAGAATCCAGGTATCGAGTTTAGAAAGAAGAAAAGAGAATCAAAACGTAATTTAGCAGAACAGAATCCGGGATATATTTCTTTAACAGAATTAGCAAGAAGCAAGCCACAAAAATCAACAGGTTACACTATTCAAATGTGGCTAAGAGATAGTTGTACTGTTGATTTTCTAACTTTGTGGGAGAATAAACACAATGAAAAGTTTCTTTCAATTCCGGTAGAATTAAAAGCTTTAACACCCAAAATATGGATTAAAGAAACTCATTCTATCGGAATTGTATCAAGACAGGGCAAGAATGGTGGGACATATGCACATAAAGAAATAGCATTGCATTTTATGTGCTGGTTGTCTGCAGAAATGATGCTAAATGT
>JAFUIN010000008.1 GCA_017468465.1 Clostridia bacterium | reverse complement strand
TGGTTTCTTACCGCTTGTTATGGTAATGTACTTCCTGATTGCCCTTTTGGAAGATTGCGGTTATATGTCAAGAGTTGCAGTTGTTCTTGATCCTATCTTCAAAAAGGTTGGCCTTTCGGGTAAATCAGTTATTCCGTTTGTTATCACAATCGGTTGTGCAGTTCCCGGTATTATGGCAAGCCGTACTATAAGAAATGAACGTGAACGCAGAGCAACAGCAATGCTTTCTCCGTTTATGCCTTGCGGTGCTAAAATTCCTGTAATCGCACTTTTTGCAGGTGCTTTCTTTGATGATGCAGGCTGGGTTAGCACAGTGATGTACCTTTCCGGTATCGTACTCATATTCTTAGGTGCATTACTGGTAAATAAAATCGTAGGTTATAAAGCACGAAAATCATTCTTTATCATTGAATTACCTGAATATAAAGCACCAAGTCTTTGGGGTGCATTCAAATCAATGTGCAGCCGTGGTTGGGCGTACATAGTAAAAGCAGCTACCATCATTCTTCTTTGTAATATGGCAGTGCAGCTTATGCAGACATTTACCTGGAGCTTCCAGGTTGCCCAAACCGCAGATTCTTCCATCCTTGCTTCTATCGCAGGACCTTTTGCTTACATTCTTGTTCCGATTGTTGGTGTACTTTCATGGCAGCTTGCAGCAGCAGCGGTTACAGGCTTCATTGCAAAAGAAAATGTTGTTGGTACGTTAGCCGTTTGCTTCGTAGGACTTGAAAATCTTATTGATACAGAAGAACTTGCTCTTATGGAAGGCGCAGGCGCAGAAGTTCAGGCAGTATTTGCAATCACAAAGGTTGCAGCCCTGGCATACCTTATGTTTAACCTCTATACTCCTCCTTGCTTTGCTGCTATCGGTGCTATGAATGCCGAAATGAAGAGTGCAAAATGGCTTTGGGGTGGAATCGGACTTCAGCTTGGTGTAGGTTATACCGTTTCATATTTCGTATATACCATCGGTACACTTATCACAGCTCCTGCTACTCTGAATGTTGGTGCAGCTATTGCAGGGTTTGCAGTTGTTGCGATAATGGTTGCAATCGTGATTGGTCTGATCAAGCAGACAAATAGAAATCTGAAAGCACAATATGCTTTCAGTTCTTCAAAAAATGAGTGAATTGAGTGATGTTATGACAAATGTTATTTTGGTTATGATACTATTGTTGATTGCCGGAGGTGCAGGGTTATATCTGTATCGGGCAAAAAAAAGGGGAGAACACTGTATCGGTTGTCCCTATGCAAAAAGCTGTAACAGGCATTCCTGTGGTGTCCATTTGGAAAATGAGAGAGATGTCAGCTCCTAAAATGCGGAATAAAAAAGCGGAACCGAGGCGGTTCCGCTTTTTTATGCTTATTCCAGAATATTCCAGGGTTTGATGCAGTATTGTTCGCCATTCAGAATGTCATAAATTAAGGTTTGATAGTCCTTAATCAGTGTTGCATCCTCATCGGCAAATTTTTTGATTCGCTCCATGTTGACATCGTATTTTGCAAGGCTGATTACCGCCGGATATTTGCTGGAGAATTGGTCAACAATGGCATAATACCACGGTGCTTCACAGCCGGTTGCCAAAAAGAGCTTGGTTCCGAAGGCGTATCCGCTCATCCGTGGGTAAAGCTCCAAATCGGAGCATTTGTAGTTGCTCCAGACTACATAGGGCGTTTCATACAGGATGGGATAGTTGGTGTAGGCAAAGGTTTCTGCCTGTTCAACCATTCCGCCGTTCATATAGGTGCTTCCGTTGGTGCCAAGTAAGGGCAGATGGTCACCATACATTGCAATCAGTACAGGCTCGTCTACCTCTTTGAAATAGTCCACCAATGCCATGAAGGCTTTATCTGCATTGTAAACACCCTGTGAATAGCGCATTAAGTCCATGTAATCTTCTTCCGAGAGGGTGGGAGCCTCCATTTCAAAGTCAAAGGATTCATAGCGGGGATGCTTATAAGTGCCGTGGTTTTCCATGGTTACCACAAACTGGAAGATGCGGTCTGCAGTTTTATTTTCATATTCCTCTATCATCTGTTTTACGCAAGACATATCATCAACGTAAGTGCCGGAGGATTCCTGATAGGTAAAATCCTCGATTCCCTTAAACGTGTCAAAGCCTAACAGCGGATATGCTGTGGAACGGTTGTAGAAGTTCTTTTTATACGGATGCAAAGCGACTGTCTGATAGCCGTTATCCCGATATGCTTGCACAAAAGAAGGGGTTTCGTTGGTGATATATTGAGTGTAAGGATATGCCGATGCCGAAAGAAAGGAGGTGGAAATCCCTGTCAGCACCTCAAATTCCGGCATACAAGTGCCGCCGCCGAACACCGGAGAGAAAAAAGTGCCTTTCACGGTGTTCTTTTTCAAAGAATGGATGCCGGACATTAAATCTACCGAGTAGGTCACCTCCGGCAGGGCAGTAGGGTCCCAGAAGGCTTCGTTCTGGATGATGATGACATTGGGTTTTTCTTCATTTGCCGCTGCTTTTGGCGGCTCGTATTTATATTTTAAGGCATTTACAGCAATTTCCGAATAGTCGCTGCTTGGTTTTACAAATAAATCTCCAATGCGGGGGAAAAAGGTTAAGACCATACCGTTTGCCTGATAATCTTCAATGGGATTAAAGGCGGAAATCTGCACACCAATTTTCGGCAGAATGCTGTATCGGAAAGGGATGCTGAAGCAAATAGACTGAATCATCGTGAGGGAAAACCAAAGAGACAGCACGCCATAAATCATCCGCCTGAAAATGGTAGGCTTTTTGTTCTGCTTGCGGCAGATGACGAAGTGAATGACCAAACACAACACGCATAAAGCCAACGAAATTACAGTGGACCAAATGAAAGGAATGGTAGCAAAGGAAGCAATATCCTTAGCGTTTTTAATGAGCAGTAAATCAGACGGAAGCAAGGGATTGCCGTTGACTCTGCCCAAGGTTTCGCTGGAAAACGTCAGAGCGTACATCACAACGGTATTACAGCAGTTGGATAAAAACGAGCTCTGTGTTACAGTATAAAACAGGCATTGTGTTGCCAATAAAAAAACATAGGTGATTGTAATTTTCCAAAAAAAGAAAGGGCTATCAAAAAACGCTTCTGCAGCGTGCGGATAAGAAAGGTGCATCACCTCAAGGGCGCATAACAAAAGAAAGGGTGCAAAAAAGAAATAAAATATACGAATGCCGCATTTCTTTTTTTCTGTAATATTCACTTTTTTCGTATCAATCACCTCTTTTTTTACGAATGACATTATTATAACATCTTTTTTATATTTTTGCAAGAAAAAATTTAGATTGTGTCGTATGAGCGGAAAAATACCATGAGAATTGTTGACAAAAAGAGACGAAATATGCTATAATACCACTTGCGTTTTCCACGAAGAACTCCTGTTGGAGCAAGAGCTTTCATATGCCTAAAAAGGAGAAGAATTTTGCAGTATATTGTTTTTGATATGGAATGGAATCAGCCGCTTTGTGCAGACCGATTGGTGAAAAAACCGGTGGTGCTGCACGGGGAGATTATTCAGTTTGGTGCAGTAAAATTGAATGAGCAAAAGGAAATTACAGATACCTGTAATCTGTTTGTGAAGCCTAAATTTTATAAAAAAATGCACTGGAGTGTTTCCAAATTGACTCATATTAAAACGGAAGACCTGGCAAGCGGATATTCATTTTCAGAAGCCATTGAAAAGTTTCGTATCTTTTGCGGAGAGGATTCTGTGCTCTGCACCTGGGGTCCCGATGATATGGGAATTTTAAGGGATAATATGAAGGTTCACGGCATCGGAGAGCAGTGGCTTCCAAAGCATTATGATTTACAGATGATCTATGAAATTGAGCTTGCCAAACTGAATCGTCAGTCCTCTTTGGAGGAGGCAATGGAGTTTCTGAAAGAAACACCTCTGCCGTCTCACAATGCGTTAAATGATGCAATGAATACAGCAAAGGTGTGCAAATTTCTGGATTTGGCATCTTCTTTGGAACACTACGATTGTGTAGAAAAAGAATTTGAATGCAGATTATCCGGTGCTGAGGCGGTTTATCATGCAGAAGCCGTTTATTCCCGTCGGGAAAAAGCATTGGAGGATCAAGCGCTGCTTACCTTTCAATGTCCTTACTGTCAGCAACAGGGAACGATTTCCGGCGTGGTTTTTCAGAATGCCAATAAATATCTCGGGCTGGGACACTGTGAACAAGGACATCAGTTTTTAACCCGTTTTAAGTTTGTAAGAGACGACTTCGGAGCGCTTCGTGCCATTCGCTATTTATATTCCATCAACGATGAGCGTATGGAATATTACCGTGAAAAAAAGATGCGCCACGAAAAGAAACAGAAAAAATTTCAGGAACGCCGGAAGCTGCGTTCCCCAAAAAAGCAGTAAAAGAGCTGTAGCAAAATGAAATTCATTTTGCTACAGCTCCTTTTGGCTGGACGAAAAATGATGCAGAATGAAAAAACTGAGCAAAAGCAAGGGCAAGCCTTGCTTTTGGTTACCCGAAGGCGTACTAATGCTGCATGCAATGCTACGTTGAGGGGCGAAGTTTTTTCATAGTATTCTGTTTCTATTCTTTGTTAAATGAATTACTATTCATTTTTCCGTGTCAAAATTCAAATTACCAGTTCTATCTACTGGTTGCTCATTTGTGCGGTCTGCACATTTTGCTACAGCTCTTTTATTTGGTCATTTTATTGCGATATAATGAGGGCGATTCTCCCGTTTCCCGTTTGAACACATTGGTAAAATATGCCTGACTGCTAAAATTCAGCTTTTTGGCAATCTCTGTAACCGAATCTCCGTTTTCCAGCAGCTCAATCGCAGTTTTAAGCTTCAGCTTTAAGAAATATTTGTGCACACCCATTCCGGCATATTTTTTGAAGATTCTTTTTAAGGCGGAAACGCTCAGATGCACTGCTGCAGCAATTTCTTCCACTGTGAGATTTTCGGAAATTCTATCGGTCATATATCGGACAGCCAGCGTGTAGGGCCCCGAATCTTCAATTTGAGAAAGGGGAGTAATGCTGTTGTTTTCCGCTAAAGACAGCATCAACAGCTGTATCAATAAGCTGATACGCTGTGAAAAAAACGGAACCGTTTGCAGTGCAGTGTGATATCTGATATAGATATTGTCAGTTTCTTCCGCATGGGAATCTGCATAAGAGAGCAGGCTGTCTATCAGCTTTTTCTGCTCTTTATTCAGTGAAAATACCTTTTCACGAAAAAAGTCATTGAGCGAACCTTCCGCATCGTATGATATGACCATAATTTCTGCACCGTTTTTATCGGTGATGTGAAATTTGTGAAGCTCTAAAGGCTGGTGAAATATAATCTGACCGGCAGACAGATGGTATACTCTGTCATCTGCTGTGACACAGAGAGTGCCTCGCAGGACATACAACGCCTCCCAGAAGTTATGGGTTTCTCCCAGAAATTCATAGGTGCTGCTGCAGGGCATTTTGAAAAAGGAATTGAGCTGTGAAATGCGGATGCCTTCTTTTATTACAAAATAAGATGCTGCCATTTTCCGAAACCACCTTGAACTGAAATTACATAAAAACGAGCTATTTTAGCATTTACATATAAAATAAGTTGTGCTATACTTATCATAGCACAACAAAGTGATCTTGTAAAGGAGAATTTTTGGAAATGTTAAAAGTAATTTTAATCGGTGCCGGCGACCGTGGCCGTATTTATGTCAGCAGAATGCCGAAAGACAAATTCAAAGTAGTTGGTGTTGCAGAACCGGTAGCAAAGCTCCGGGAATTTATCAAAGAAGAATATCAGCTTTCCGACGATATGTGCTTTGAAAGCTGGGAGGATATTCTGGCAAAGCCTAAATTTGCCGATGTTGCAATTATTTCCACCATGGACAGAATGCACTATGCTCCCACCATGAAAGCCATTGAACTGGGCTATGATATCTTGCTTGAAAAACCTGTTTCCCCCGATTATAACGAATGTGTTGCTATGGCAAATGCAGCAAAGGAAAAAGGTACAAAAGTGTTGGTTTGCCATGTGTTGCGTTATGCACCCTTCTTTATGAAGATAAAAGAAATGATAGAAGAAGGTAAGGTTGGTAAGGTGCTTTCTGTTCATCACACAGAATGTGTGGGTCATGTTCATCAGAGCCACAGCTTTGTCAGAGGAAACTGGGGAAATGCGGAAGAAAGCTCCTGTATGATTCTGCAGAAATGCTGTCACGATATGGACATTATGCAGTGGTTAGTGGGGTCTCCCTGTAAACGGGTTCATTCTTTCGGTTCTCTCGGTCACTTTACGAAAGAAAACGCTCCCGAAGGCTCTCCCGAGCGTTGCGATAAAACCTGTCCCGTATATGACACCTGTTACTATAATGCAGTAAAACTGTATCTGGAAGATGAAAAAAACACCTGGTTCCGTATGGCGGCAACCAAAAAAGAAAGTCCCACCAACGAAGATGTTAAAGAAGCGCTGAAAACCACCCAGTATGGAAAATGTGTCTATAAATGCAACAACAATGTAGTGGACCACCAGGTTGTAAACTTGGAATTTGAAAACGGTGCCGTTGCATCCTTTAATATGAGTGCATTCAACGAAGGAGGCCGTTACATTCGTGTAATGGGTACCGATGGAGAGTTGAGCGGTTCCATCGGCGATATGCAGCTGGATTTCTTCGATTTCAGAACCCGTCAGAAAACTTCTATTGATTTGGAAAATGCAACTGCATCCAATTCTATTGTGGGCGGTCACGGCGGCGGAGACCAGGGCTTGATGAACGCTTTGTACGATTATATCGCAGGAGAATGCGACGGAGAGCAGTTGAGCAACATCGCAATCTCTGTAGAAAATCACCTGATTTCCTTTGCAGCTGAAAAATCTCGCCTGGAAAACAGAATCATCGACCTGAAAGAATTTGCAGAAGAATTGGGCTTACAAGGATAATCTACATACAATTTACGAAATAAAAATAGGGCGCTTGCCTCAAATGAGTGAAAAACCACTATTTGAGACACGTCCTTTTTTTGCCCTCTTAGGGTTCCAGTCCCATTGTATAAAAAAGAAACTACCCAAAAATGATAGTTTCTTTTTTGCGAAAGACCGCGCAAACGGTGCGTAAACATAGGTAAAAAACGCAATTCGATGCGTAAATCCTATTTGAACAAATCCCATATGCTAAACGACGTTTTCTTATACACCTTATTGTATGCCGCCTTCTTAGGATTTTTTACCCAGCCAGCTCCTTTTCTGCCATAACCAGGTAGCAAGGCTTTCTTCACTGCCTTCTTCGCTCGACCGGTAGTACGTGCTTTTAATGACCGTTTAAGCGACGGTGTTCTTAATCCAAACTTCATTCTATACCTCCTAAAACACTTTACTTAGCACATTTGGAGCACGGTGAAAGTCCAGATATGTTCGTTGTTCTATAACTATTTTCGCCTCCGCAATTCGGGTCTAAATGGTACTTCTTTCCTGTTGGTGTCCTATAGTAGTATCCATCCGCCGAAGGATTATACGACTCAGATTGACTCGGTTTCGGTCTGTTTGCTTCTTCGGCCTCATACTGTGTATCATACCAACCGACATTTCTATATGCTGCCGCTTCGGATTGCAAAATCACAATTGTTCTTCCATCAGGCGCATACATCGTAACTACCGGTTCTGTGTACCAGCCCACATTCTGGTAAGCTGCTACTTCTTGAACACCCACGGTTATCATCCTTCCGTCTGGGGCGTACATTGTAACCATATGAGGTTCGGTTGACCATCCAGCACCTAACAGCGGCGCTGCTTCGTATTCATATAATGTTTTCGTGTTGTTGTTAGAATCATATATGGTTATTTTTTCATAATCTGATAATTGCCACTCACTTCCGAAATATACGTAATCATCAATATCATCAAACAAAGCCTTCATATATTCACCATTATTTTTATATATGATTCTATAATATACCGGCTGGATTTTGAAGCTATAGTACGCATGATTCCAACCATAAGAAGAAACGCCAAGGTAAAATTTGAATCCGTATAAAATGTCTGACTTTTCATTCACTAAGAAATCATAGTCCATATAGTGATATGAATCTTCTGGCTCGGATTTCACCCAACCGTTATATTCTAATGTATCAAACCAATCTTCAATAACAGTAACAATTTTTTTAGGAACGTTCTCATCCACCATTTCGTCCTTACCGCTATAAATTGCGTAGGAATAATCGCCACCATACGGGTCCTCAACAACCTCTAATCCGTTCCAGTCTGGAAGTATTATCGCTGGAAAGTCTTTTATCACGTTTGTGTCTTTTGACGCAATAAACACTGTCGATGATTCACCAAACCAATCTACCTTTGTGCCTAACGCTTGAGCAACAGCTCTTGCCGGCACGAATGTTGATCCTTCCTTTATTATCGGAGAAACATCTAGTGTCTCTGCAACACCGTTCTTATATAATGTTGGCCGTCCTATTTGAAGAACGATTTGTGTGTCACCTTTGGTAGCCGTAATCGTTTGTGTACTGCCTTCCCATTCAACTGTTGAATTTAAGCTCTCGAAAATTTTTCGCATTGGTACCATTGTGCGTCCGTTTTCTATGTATGGTGCTTTGTCGCATTGCAACTTTATTCCATCAATAAAAATGTCTATTTCTGTATCTGCGCTGGCTACCATGCAAAAAGAACTCATTAACATAATAATGGCAAGCAGAGTTGATAATATCTTTTTCATGTCATTCGCTCCTTTATTTGGTATATTGTGTGCTTATTTACTGTAATCTAACATACATTATAACACATATATTTTCATTTTTCAAGTTTTCTCAATAAAAATCAAATTTTCACGACTTAATTTCAAAAAAGATATCAAAATTATCAATAATATCAACAAAACGAAAGTTAGCGATTACATATCGAAACAAGTTTCACGTACCAGACTCGAATGTCTAAATATTTTTATATACAGATTTAAAAGAATGGCTTAAAATTAAGGTTTTTAGGATAAAGCTCCAACAAAGACAGCACTTTTGCGCGGTCTTTGCTGCTACAAAGAAAAGCAATTTGATGCGTAAATTTTTACAAGTTCAATACTCACAGCCTTTTGTATTTTCTATGCAGAAGTAAAGAAAATACAAAAATAACAGGATTTTTCACAAAAAAATAGCGCCGGAAAGGTGTATTTTGCCTCTCTGACGCTATTTTTGCATAATATTTCCTTGATTTTCGGTATTTTAGCCCAAAATGCAAGAAAAAACCTCTCAAGTCGTGGTAGACTTAAGAGGTTTCTTTTTTGGTGCAGCTGATGGGACTTGAACCCATACGAGAGTGTTCTCACTACCCCCTCAAAGTAGCGCGTCTGCCGATTCCGCCACAGCTGCATATTCAATATAAATTAAGTGGTCCTTTCAAAGAACAATGGTAATTATAACAAAAAAACTGGGGTGTGTCAAGTTTTTTTGAAAATTTTTAATTTTTTTTCATAATTCACTTGATTTTTTCAGAAAACTGTGGTATCATTCATTAGTGATATAAAACAAAGGGTAGAATTCTGCCTATTTTTATCGGCGATATTGCCGATACATATCGAAATTAAAATACTAAATGAAACAAGGGAGTTATGAACATGAGCGGACTTATCATCGCAACTTTAGTTGTACAGATTATTTTATCTTTAATATTGGTTGTAGTTGTTTTATTCCAGAGCGGTAATCAGACCGGTTTATCCGGAAGCATTGCCGGCGGTGCAGAAACCTTCTTTGGTAAAAACAAAGGCAGAACCTTAGATGCAAAACTGAAAAAATGGACCTCTATTGTAGCAGTTCTGTTTTTGATTTCTTCTATCGTGCTGAGCTTTTTGGTTACCAAGGAACAAGCTGCAAATGATGTAGAATACGATGCTACCACCATTCCGCTTACCGATACTGTTCCGGCTGAAGGCGGAGAAACTGGCGACACTCCGGTTGTAGATGTTGACACTCCGGACGAACCCGATGCACCCACTGCAGAATAATTTATGCCTGTTACAGCCCGGCTTTTTGGCAAACAAAAAGTCGGGCTGTTTTTTTGTCAAGACAAAGAAAAGTTTCTGCTGTCTTGGCAAAAAGTTATCCCTTTATATATAATTGTATATAAAATAGCGATATTTGGCAGAAAAGAAAAAAGTTTGAAAAAAGTATTGACAAAAATTGCGGAGTATGTTATACTATGTAATGCCCTTAGTTTAGGCGTTATTTTTTTGTGCAAAAAAATAGGTTGCATAAGGAAGTAAAAAAGCTTAGCGAAAAGTGCAGAAAATCCGCATTTTCGGGCAAATAAATCAGTAAAAGAATTCAAAATATATTTTTGGCGGAGGTGTGTAACAATGAGAGTAAAAATTACTTTAGCTTGTACCGAATGCAAACAGAGAAACTATGACACTATGAAAAACAAAAAGAACGATCCGGACAGACTGGAAATGAACAAATATTGCAGATTCTGCAGAAAACATACTCTGCACAAAGAAACAAAATAATTCGGTGCATGTTTGCAGGGAGGGTTTCTGCACTATGCAGCGAGCGTTCTTTTAAGGTTATTGGTTTAGCCTTACATTAGAAAAAGCATTTCATTTGCTTTTGGAAAGGAATGAGTGAATCATGGCTGAAAAGAAAGAAAATGCAATCGCAAAATATTTCAGAGGCATTAAATCTGAATTCAAAAAAATTACATGGCCGACATTCAAACAGATTGTGAATAACACTTCAACTGTTATTATTTCTGTAGTTGTTGTTGGTTTATTTATCTTCTTATTGGATACTGCTTTTGGAGCAATTCTGAACCTGTTTATTAAATAAGTAAGGGAGGCGGCAGCAATTTTATGGAAACTGCAAAATGGTATGTCGTCCACACTTTTTCCGGTTATGAAAACAAAGTAAAAACCAATCTGGAAAAGATGGTTGAAAACAGAGGCTTGCAAAACAACATTGTGGAAATCAAGTTTCCGGAAGAAGAAGTAGTTGAAATAAAAGATGATGTGAAAAAAGTAATCAAGCGGAAGAAATTTCCCGGTTACCTTTTCCTCAAAATGACAATGGACAATGACACCTGGTATATCGTTAGAAATACCAGAGGTGTTACCGGGTTTGTCGGCCCAGGGTCCAAGCCGGTTCCGCTCACCGAAGATGAAATCATCAGCATGGAGCTGGAACAGAGGGTAATTGAGTTGGATTTCGAAGTCGGAGACGATGTTCGCATTACCGAAGGCTCCTTCGAGGGCTTTATCGGTGTGGTGCAGTCCATCAACATGGCAGAAGAGAAATTTACCGTTATGGTATCTATGCTCGGCCGTGAAACTCCTGTAGAATTCGAATTCGGACAGGCAGAAAAAGTCGACTAATTTTTGAATAAGCGCACAAAGGTGCACTTAGATACAGCAAAGTAAATCACTTTGCGTGGGAGGGTTGAAAGGCTTTTTAGAAAAAGTTTTTCGGATCCCGCATCATTACCACATTTTTTCTTAATAGGAGGTGTTCTTATGGCACAGAAGGTTGTAGGCTTTATCAAACTTCAGATCGAAGCAGGTAAGGCAACACCCGCACCGCCGGTTGGTCCTGCATTAGGTCAGCACGGTGTAAACATTATGCAATTCACAAAAGAATTCAACGAAAGAACCAAGAACGATATGGGGTTAGTTATCCCGGTTGTTATCACTGTATATGCAGACCGTTCTTTCTCTTTCATCACCAAAACTCCGCCGGCAGCAGTACTTTTGAAAAAAGCTTGCAAAATCGAAAGCGGTTCCGGAGTTCCGAACAAAACCAAAGTTGCAACGATTTCCAAAGCAGATCTGCAGAAAATTGCAGAACAGAAAATGCCTGACTTAAATGCAGGTTCTGTTGAAGCAGCAATGAGCATGATCGCAGGTACTGCCCGCAGTATGGGAATCACTGTTAGTGAATAATTCAGTAGATTCTTTTCAAAGTGGGAGAGATTTATTAAATCTCGCAAACCGAAAAACAGAGAAATCTCTATTTTTCGGACTTTCATTTTAACCACAGGAGGATAAATTATGTTTAGAGGAAAAAAATATCAGGATGCTGCGAAACTGATTGACAGAACCAAACTCTATGATTCTCAGGAAGCAATGGAATTGGTTTGCAAAGCAGCAAAAGCAAAGTTTGACGAAACCGTTGAACTGCATGTAAAACTGGGTGTAGACTCCAGACACGCTGACCAGCAGGTTAGAGGTGCGGTTATTCTGCCCCATGGTACCGGTAAAACTGTTAGAGTTTTAGTATTTGCAAAAGGCGACAAATTAGCAGAAGCAGAAGCTGCTGGTGCTGATTACGTTGGTGCAGAAGAACTGGTTACCAAAATCCAGGGTGAAAACTGGTTTGAATTTGACGTTGTTGTTGCAACCCCCGACATGATGGGCGTTGTTGGTAGACTTGGTAAAGTGTTAGGTCCCAAAGGCTTAATGCCCAACCCGAAAGCCGGCACCGTTACCATGGACGTTGCAAAAGCAATCGCTGATATCAAGAGCGGTAAAATTGAATACCGTTTGGATAAAACCAACATCATCCACTGCCCGATTGGTAAAGTTTCCTTCGGTGCAGAAAAACTGCTGGAAAACTTTAACGCACTGATGGGTGCTGTTATCAAAGCAAAACCGGCAGCTGCAAAAGGTCAGTATTTAAGAAGCGTTTCCATTGCTTCTACCATGGGCCCCGGTGTAAAAATCAACCAGTCCAAATTGTCTGACTAATTAAATTTGAAAAATTTTATATTTTTCCCTTGACAAGTTGTGGCAGCTATGCTATAATTATCAAGGTTTATTCCAAAGACAATAGGCGGCGCGTCTTTGAGCCTTAAATTTTGCCTATCGAGGAAGACGATTAAAATTGTTATATAATAACGTATTTTATTTCAACTGTCCTCATTTTGTCTTTGTGAGGACAGTTATTTTTTTGGTAGATGGAGGTGTATAGAAATGCCAAGTAACAAAGTATTAAAAGCAAAACAGCAGGTTGTTGTTGAATTAGCTGAAAAAATGAATAGAGCAAACTCCGGTGTTTTGGTTAACTACTGCGGTATCACCGTAGAAGAAGACACTGCACTGCGTAAACAGATGAGAGAAGCAAATGTTGAATACAGCGTTGTAAAAAACACTTTATTAAACTTTGCTGTAAAAGATACCGATTTAGCTGGTCTGTGCCCTTACTTAGAAGGCCCCACCGCATTAGCAATTGGTATTGATGATCCCATCGCTCCCATTCGTATTGTTAGCGAATTCATCGAAAAAAACAAAAAATTAGAAATCAAAACAGGTTTCTTTGAAGGCAAAATGCTGGAACAGGCGGAAATCGAAAAAATCGCAAAATTACCGTCCAAAGAAACTTTACTGGCAAAAGCATTCGGCGGCTTGAAAGCTCCGATTTCTGCATTTGCAAGAGTTATCAACCAGATCAAAGAACAAAAAGAAGGACAGGAAGCGTAATTGCTGCCTGACGTTCATCTAAAAATAGGTGCATCATGCACAGAAAATGGAGGAAATAAAAATGAGCGAAAAAATTACTAAATTAATTGAAGAAGTTAAAGAATTAACCGTGCTGGAACTGGCTGACTTAGTTTCTGCTTTAGAAGAAGAATTTGGCGTAAGCGCTGCTGCTGGTGCAGTAGTAGTTGCTGCTGGCGGTGCTGCTGCAGGTGCTGCTGCTGAAGAAAAAACCGAATTTGACGTTGTTATGACCTCTTTCGGCGACAAAAAACTGGATGTTATCAAAGTTGTTAGAGAAATCACCGGCTTAGGCTTAAAAGAAGCAAAAGAAATGGTAGAAGGTGTTCCCTCTAAAGTTAAAGAAGGCGCTTCCAAAGATGATGCTGAAGCTATCAAAGCTAAATTAGAAGGCGCTGGCGCAACTGTAGAACTGAAATAATTTCAGAAACACTATATTGCAAATTGTGGGGCTATTGTGTAATATTCGCACGGTAGCCTCATTTTTTATTGCTTGAAAAATGAGTTGAAATTCGTGAATCTCACCGCTCGTCGTACACTCGGTACGACTTCGGGAGTCCCTTTGCAGGTTCGCTTTCTCTGTTCTGCATCTTTTTTTCTGCGCAAAATGTACGAAAAAGAAAATGAGTTGAAATCTGTGAATCTCACCGCTCGTCGTAGCATTGCATGTAGCGAAGAAACCATTTTCTGCTGATGTAGCGTCAAGTTTTTCAAAATAGGCATGGAACATTAATGAAATTGATAAAAAACACCGAATATGACCAAATGATGTATCCAAGGGGAAAAGATACAAAATGGCAGCCATATTCGGTGTTTTTCCAGCTGTAAAGCTATATACATTGCAATTTTTTTCGTAACGATTCAATTATTTTCTTCTCAATGCGGGAAACCTGCACCTGTGAAATATTCAAAGCTTTTGCAACCTCGCTTTGCGTTTTTTCCTGAAAGTAGCGCATTTTGATGACGGTTTTTTCCCGCTGGGGAAGCCTATCCAAAAGTTCGTGGAGCATCATATTTTCGATGATTTTTTCCTCTTCGTTTTCTTTTGAGGGCAGTTTATCCAATAGCATGGTAGAGCCGTCATCGCCCATCGGTGCATAAATAGATTCACAAACGGGGGAGTAGGAGAGGGCGGTTACCACTTCTTCGGGTTGCAAATGAACAGCCTCTGAGATTTCCGTAATTTTTGGTTCTCTGAAAAACTGATTTTTATAATTTTCTACATAAAGACTGATTTTGTAAGCGTTTTCTTTAATGGTTCGGGAGACTTTGATTGTTCCGTCATCCCGCAAAAAACGTTTGATTTCTCCCATAATCATGGGTACAGCATAGGTGGAAAATTGCACGTCATAAGAAAAATCAAATTTTTGGATTGCTTTTTGCAACCCGATGCAGCCGATTTGAATGGCGTCATCTAACTCGATTCCCCGATTCAAAAATTTCATGGCGATTTTTTTCACCAGCCCCATATTTAAGGAGAAAAGCTCGTCAGTTGCTTTTGTGTCACCGACCTTTGCCCGCTGTATCAGCTCATTGTTTTTATCAAACAAGACGGTCACCTCACTCTGCTTCCGATACGTTGGATGCTTTTTTTATGTAAGGTCGGTTGTTAAGCTTTTTTTCATCATAATACGGGTTCCTTTATCAGGGGCAGAGTCAATTTCCATAGAATCCATAAAGGTTTCCATCACAGTAAAGCCCATTCCGGCACGTTCTTCATCCGGCTTGGTTGTGAAAAGTGGCTCTTTTGCCTTTTCGATGTCTGGGATCCCTTTCCCCTGGTCAGTAACCGTGATTTCTACCGTACGGGTATCCAGAATCCGCATTTCCAGTGTTACCACTCCGATTGTTCCGTCATATCCGTGGATAATGGCGTTGGATACAGCCTCGGATACAGCGGTTTTGATTTCTACCAGCTCGGAAACGGTAGGGTCAAGCGGAGAAATAAACGAGGCAGCGGCAACTCGGGAAAAACTTTCATTTTCCGATTTGGAAAGAAACATTACTCTCATTTCATTGATGATTTCCATACGGCGTCTAACTCCTTTCGGCTTGAAATCAGCGTCACAAGTTCTTGCATATTTGACATGGTAAATATTTTCAGATGCTTTTCGTTTTCGGTGTAGAGATATACTTTCGCATCAAAAACTGATGCAATCTTACAACCGTTGGCAATCAGTCCGATGCCGGAGCTGTCCATAAAGGTAAGCCCTTCCAGATGATAAAGAATTTTATGGTAGCTGCCCATAGAAAGCTTTAGTCCGATGCGGTCTTTGGCAGCAATACAGTTGTGATGGTCCAGTTCGCCCGATAAAAAAATGGTCAGGATTTGGTTGGTTTCTTCAAATAAAATATCCATAGACGGTCCTTTCTTGTTAGAGTGATGAAGTATTTTTTTCATTGTAGCATACCGGATATAAAAAATCCGTTGCAATTTGTCGTGAGACTCAAAAAATCGTTCGACAATTTTTCTCTTTTTTAGAAAAAGCGGTTGATTTTTGGGCAAAAACATTGTATAATATACAGGTTGAATTGTAATTTCTACAAAAAGGAGATGTTCCTATGAAACAAAGAGGTTTTGAAGTAGCGAAAGATTTTCTGAATCAGGAGATTCAATTACCTGAACGTTCTACGAAAAACAGTGCAGGATATGATTTTTTTGCCATTGAAGATACTGTAGTTCCGTCATATTACGGGCAGCTTTTGGAGAAGGTGGTTTCCGGTGAACCCGTAAAACCAACGCTTGTAAAAACCGGCATCAAGGCATATATGGGTGAGGATGAGGTGCTTTCCCTCTATAACCGTTCCTCAAATCCCGGAAAAAAAGGGTTGATTCTGGCAAATTCTGTGGGAATTATTGATAGCGATTACTATTCCAATCCCGATAATGACGGGCACATTATGTTTGCGTTTTACAATTTTATGCCCTTTTCGGTTACCATCAAAAAAGGGGATAAAATTGGTCAGGGGATTTTTACCAAATTCTTAAAAGCTGATAATGACTGTGCTCAGGGAATGCGCACCGGCGGATTCGGCAGTACAGGAAAATAAAACACACCAAGTTCACAATCTTATGTTAAGATAAGAGAAAATAAGAAAAAGGAGCTTATATATTTTGAAGAAAATTTGTTTGTTATTGTTGGCAGCAAGTCTTTTATTAAGCGGATGTTCCAACAACACCCCCGGTGATGCTGATTCGACAACCAACACCTTTACCACATCAGGCGATACCGAAGAAACTCCGGAAACCACTCCGGACAAAACTGCAAAACCGGTTGAAACACCGGTAAAAACCGAACAAAAAGGAGAAACTGATATGAAATCTATTGTTACCATGAAAACCGTTACTGTGGATAAAACAGATGCAAAGAAACCCGTTGTAACCATCGAAATGATGTCCGGCGGCATCATTAAAGCAGAATTATATCCCGATGTAGCTCCCATTACTGTAGAAAACTTTGTTTCTTTGATTGAAAAAGGCTTTTACAACGGTTTAACCTTCCACAGAAATATCCCCGGCTTTGTAATTCAGGGCGGCTGTCCCAATGGAACTGGCACCGGCGGACCCGGCTATCAGATTAAAGGAGAATTTGCTTCCAACGGCTTTGAAAATAACCTGAAGCATACCAGAGGCGTGCTCTCTATGGCAAGAGCAATGCATCCCGATTCTGCAGGCTCTCAGTTCTTCATCATGCACGCAGATGCACCTCACCTGGATGGCGACTATGCAGCATTTGGTATGGTGATTGAAGGGATGGAAGTAGTGGACCAAATCGCAAACTCCTAAGTGCCGGGCTTCGATAAAAGGCGCAAAATCAATGAATCTCAACCGTTATACCGGCTTTTTATACGGTGCGGAGGATGATTTTTGTCAATTCATTAAAATTGTATGGTTTATCGGTGGGAGCCAATGCAAAATAAGGTTCATTTGCTATGGCTCCTGCTTTTCGCCGGAGAGCGTGAAAACCCAATGAGATTCCTTCTGAATTTATCCAAAGAAAAATGAAAAAAATTCTTAAAATCTATTGACAAATTATATGGTTTGTGGTATATTATTACAAGTCAGCATTTGTGTTTTTATATGCCGGTGTGGCGGAATGGCAGACGCGCGCGACTCAAAATCGTGAGGGAAACCGTGGGGGTTCAAGTCCCTTCACCGGCACCACCATTATAAATAATGTAAAAAATGGCTGATATATAAATGTTATATCAAATGTTTGGAGGTGCAATGAACAATGGCAAAATGTGAAATTTGTAACAAAGCTACTACTTTCGGTATTCAGGTTTCTCACTCTCACAGAAGATCTAACAGAACCTGGAAGCCTAACATCAAAAAAGTAAAAGTATTGGTAAACGGTGCTCCGAAAAGAATTAACGTTTGCTCTAAATGCTTAAAATCTGAAAAAGTTATCAGAGCTATCTAATTCAAATTAGAACAAGAAAAAGCTGTGTGAATCTCACACAGCTTTTTTGTTATGCAATGAAAAAAGCCCGTTATCAAAACGGACTTTTTTACTTATGATAATTTTCGTTATTTAAGATTTTGAAACCACGATAAATCTGTTCGGTTAAAATCAGCCGCGCCAGATTGTGCGGAAGTGTCATTTTTGACAGGGAGATTTTTAAGCTGCAGGCGCTTATCACTTCGGGATGTAAGCCGTGAGAGCTTCCGATAACAAAGCATAGCCCACCGGAGAGAGATTTTTGGTCAATCAGAGAGGAAAACTCCTCGGAGGAATATTGCTTGCCATCAATCGCCATTGCAACTGTAACCATGTTTTTGGGGAGCTGCTTGAGGATTTGTGCTCCTTCTTTTTGAAGCACGGCTTCAATTTCTTTTTGGCTTGGATTGTCGCTTACAGATAAATCTGCCACTTCAATATGAGAAAAATCGGTGTATTTGCGAAGCCTTTTTTCATATTCGGCAATTAAGTCTCGGGTAGATTGTTCCTTTAATTTCCCCACTGAAATAATTTTTGTTTTAATCATAGAAGCACCATCTCTCCCATACAGCCCCGTTCGGATACGGAAAGCAAAACATCCTGATTTGTTTTGATGCCACCTGTTGACAGAACATCCTTAACGGTTTCGTATGCCAGCTGGGTGGTGTTTGCTTCTCCGCTTAAGTGTCCCAAAATGATTTTTTTTGTGCCGTTGTTGACCAGGTGTGTTGCAAACTTTCCGGAATTTTCGTTGGATAAATGCCCTTCATCACCCCGGATGCGCACTTTTAAGTGAAAGGGGTAGGCGCAATTTTCCAAGGCGTTCAAATCATGGTTGGCTTCCAGAAAAACAAGGTCTTTCCCGGCTACGTCGGTGTATAAATTTTCTGCCAGATGCCCAACATCTGTCAATATGCTGACGGTTTTATTGCCGGCATAAATGTTATAACCCACGGTTTGACAGGCATCGTGGGGGACCGGAAAGGATTCGATGCGCAAATCCAGAACGCCTACATTCTGATTGCGGTCTATCTGGAAAATTTGATCGGAATAGTCACAAATTTTGGGATAAACCTCAATTAAAGTTCCTTTGGTACCGCACACTTTTAAGTCCAGATGCTTCATCATCATCGGTAGCGCAGAGGTGTGGTCTGTGTGAGCGTGGGTTAAAAAGACAGCATCCAGACGATTGATGTCTTCATCAATCATAGCTAATGATTCCTTGATTCGTTTGAAGCTGCAGCCGCAGTCAATCAGTATTTTTGTGTTTTTATAAGAAACGAAGATAGAGTTTCCGTTGCTTCCGGAAAATAACGGACAAAATTTTAGTTGTTCCATCGGTTAATTGGTTCCTTCTTTGCGGATATCACCGCCTATTGCAGTGATTTTTTCCACCAGGTTTTCATATCCGCGTTCTACATAATGAATATTGGTGATTTCGGTGGTTCCGTTTGCCATTAAGCCGGCAATCACCATAGCTGCACCGGCACGGAGGTCGGTTGCCTGCAGAGGTGCAGGATAAAGCTCGTCCACACCGGTTACCATAGCAGTTTTGCCGTTTACGGTGATATTGGCACCCATTTTCTGCAGCTCTTCGGTATATTTGAACCGAGAATCCCAAATGGTTTCAGTTACGGTACTGTTACCATCTGCCACAGTGAGCAAAGTGGTAATAAGCGGCTGCATATCTGTGGGGAAACCGGGGTAGGGCAGGGTTTTTACCAAGGTTGGCTTGGGTCGCTTTTTGTAATACACTCGAATCTGGTCGTCGCCTTCTTCAACACCGACACCCATTTCCAACAGCTTGGCGGTCATACATTCCATATGTCTGGGGATGACGTTTTTTACCAGCACGTCGCCCTTGGTTGCTGCAGCCATTGCCATATAGGTTCCGGCTTCAATCTGGTCTGGAATGACAGAATAAACAGAGCCTTTCAGCTTTGATACACCGGTGATTTTAATGGTGTCTGTTCCGGCACCTTTGATTTTGGCGCCCATGGAGTTCAAAAAGTTTGCCACGTCAACGATATGCGGTTCTTTTGCTACGTTTTCGATGGTGGTGATTCCGTCTGCCATACAGGCGCAAAGCATCACGTTGATGGTTGCACCAACAGAAACCTGGTCAAAAAACACAGGAGCACCAACCAGGAATTTTGCATCGGCAATGACTGCACCGCCTTTGACTTCTGTTTGAACACCAAGCGCTTCAAAGCCTTTCTGGTGCTGGTCGATGGGACGGGGACCTAAATGGCATCCGCCGGGAAGTGCCACTTCTGCATGACGGAATTTGCCTAAAAGCGCACCTAAAAAATAATAGGAGGCTCTCATTTTGGTCGCCAGCTGATAGGGGACCTTTGTGCCGTTGATATGCTCGGCATTGATGTATAAAATCCCGGGTGCTTTATAGTATACTTCAACGTCCATCTGTTTTAAGATATCAATCATAATACGTACATCGGAAATATCCGGTACGTTTTCCAAAATGCAGGGACCGTCTGCCAGAATTGCAGCGGGAATCATGGCAACCACAGCGTTTTTTGCACCGCTTATGGTTACCTCGCCGGAAAGGGGAGTGCCGCCTTTGATTACATATTTTTCCATAGCGTATTCCTTTCTCTTTTTGAGAATTTATCCGAAACTTGTTCTTGTTACAAGAACAACATGATTATCTCATTTCATTATAGCATAGGGAAACAAAAAAATAAAGCTTTTTTTATCTTTTTTTACGATATTTTTCAGAAATAGGTTTTTCCTGCAAAGAAAAATAAAAAAATTGCCAATTCGTTCTTGCCAAACGAAAAAAAATATGCTATACTGTAAAATGATTAAGTTTTGGAAAAATTTATAGGATAAATGGAGAATGATTGTGAAAAAACTGTTGAGCTTATTGCTTTGTTTGATATTGACAACAACTTATGTAGCCGCTGCAAATCCTGTTCCTGATTTTGATATTATGTCTCAGAGCGGTGTGGTGACCGAAGCGGCAACCGGCCAGGTCTTATATCAGAAAAATATGGACACCAAAGAGTATCCTGCCAGCATCACGAAGGTAATGACAGCGCTGGTTGCATTGGAACATGGGAAACTGGATGATGTGCTTACCGTTAGCGAAAATGCGGTGTATTCTGTATCCGGCACCAGTCATATTGCACTATGCCCCGGAGAAGTAATCACGCTGGAGGAAGCCTTATATGGCTTAATGCTGGCATCTGCAAATGACTGTGCTGTTGCGATTGCAGAGTTTATTGGCGGTTCCGAAGAAGAATTTGTCAAAATGATGAATGAAAAAGCGAAGGCATTGGGTGCTTTGAAAACACATTTTGCCAATCCCCACGGACTTCATGCGGAGGACCATTTCACCACCGCTTACGATATGGCACTCATGACCGGTGAAGCAATGAAAAATCCTGATTTTGTCAAGATTTCCGGCACGGTGCTATACACCATGTCTCCCACCAATAAGCAGAGTGAGGAGCGGATGCTTGCCAATCAGAATGCCATGCTCAAGGGTGGAAAATACGGCTACGAATATGCCCAGTTTGGAAAAAACGGATACACCTCGCAAGCAGCAAACACCATGGTGGTGGAAGCAAAACGAGGCAGCTTGGACCTGATATGCGTGGTGATGAACTGTTCCGACGGTAATCAGAAATATACAGATGCTATCAAACTTCTGGATTTTTGCTATGATAATTTTTATAAAACCAAAATTGACAATGAAGTGATTCAGCCACCGGTGGCAAAGCTTTCCGGTTGGTTCGGTGCCATCGGTCAGGTGGACTTTTCGTTGCAAGAGGACATTGAAGTAATGCTTCCCAACGGTACGGGGACAGACCAGCTTTCTTATTCTTATGACATCAAAAAGAGCTACAAAAAGGCAAAGGAATACACGGCAATGTTAACAGTTTCTAAGGAAGAGGAACAGCTTTTCCAAATTCCTTTGACCGGCATTGCAACCAAAAAGATTACGTTTTACAATGTGGTGAAAACCATTTTGTTGATTGTTCTGCTTGTTGTTTTGTTTTTGGCAGCTGTTGTGGCATATTACATTATTGACGCGGAACGCAAAAAAAAGAAGCGCCGCAAAGACAGAATGCGCCGCGCACTTCGGATTAAAAAAGACATTTGACAAAAAATAAAGAATACTTCTCAAAAAGAGAACCCATAACTTTGTAAAAAAAATTAAAATACATTGCATCCGCAAAATGCGGAGCAGTAGTGAAAGGAAACCTGTTATGATTTTAGCAATCGATGTGGGCAACTCCAATATTGTCATTGGGGCGCTCCAAGGAAACGATGTGCGTTTTGTATCCAGGATGGCAACCGAAGGGTGCCGTACCGAGGACCAGTACGCAATCTATTTTCGGGAAATTTTTTCTCTTTATCAAATGGATGGCTCATCCTTTGAGGGAGGGATTATTTCCAGCGTTGTACCGCCTGTTACCGGTGTGATTGCCAAGGCAGTGTCAAAAATTATCGGCAAAGAGCCGTTAATTGTTGGCCCCGGCATCAAAACCGGCTTAAACATTTCCATCGACAATCCCTCGCAGCTTGGCTCGGATATTGTGGTGGATAACGTGGCAGCACAGCATTTATATCACGGTGCGGTGATTGTGATTGATCTGGGCACGGCAACCACTATGTCTGTCACAGATGAAAAGGGAAATATCCGCGGCGGTGCCATTGCACCCGGCGTTGGTATTTCCTTAAATGCACTTTCTCAGAACACTGCACAGCTTCAGGGCATCAGCCTGGAAAATCCCAAAAAGGTGATTGGGACAAACACTGTGGATTCCATGAAAGCCGGAATGGTGTATGGCTGGGCTTCTATGCTGGACGGCATGATTGACCGATTTTTAGAAGAGCTTGGCACCGATGCAACGGTGGTTGCCACCGGCGGCCATGCAAAATATATTATTCCTCATTGTAAAAAAGCCATTGTTTATAACGAGAATCTGATGCTTACAGGACTGAGCCTTGTGTATCGGATGAATGTGAAAGCGTAAAGGAGGAATAATTAGTTATGAAACGCGAAAAAATAAATACCATGATATTATTGGCACTTTTTATTGCCATTGAAGTAATTTTTTGTTTTACCCCGTTAGGCTCGCTGCCTTTGGGACCCGGGATTGTAGCAACCTTGTCTCACATTCCGCCGCTTGTTGCAGTGTTTATACTGGGACGCAGAAACGGTGTGTTTATGGGGCTGGTGTTTGGCATTTGCTCCCTGATTGTATGGTCTACCAGTTTGCTGGCTTCTCCCAGTGCATTTGCTTTTACCCCCCTTGCCCCCAATGGAAATGTCTGGAGTCTGGTGATTTGCTTGCTTCCCAGAATTTTGTTTCCGCTGTTTGCAGGCCTGATTTATGATTTGCTTGCGAATAAATGCAACAAGGCAGTTTCTGCCGGTGTTGCGGGTGCTGTTGGCACATTGCTTCATTCACTGATGGTGTTATCCCTTTTATATGTATGCTTCCGCGGACATGAAACAGTGGGTGACAGCTACCTGAATGTACTGCTCCTGTGGGGCGGCGTGAATGCCGTGATGGAAATTCTGGTAGGAGCGGTTGCAAGCGCCGGAATTGTGCCTGTTCTTGCAAAAATAAAACGAGGATAAAATTTGAAAGTCGGGTGATTGGCTTTTGAAACACAGTAAAAAGAAAACATTCTTTTGGATTGGTGTTGGCGTAATCTTACTTCCCGTGTTGGTGGTTTTGCTGTATACATTAACGAAAAAAATTACCGGACTGACACCGGATGATATTTCTGCCTTTACGCATGGCAATGTGCTGTTTGAGGTTGGCATTGTTTTGCTGATTTATGTGGTGAAATCGGTGCTGTTTTTCATTCCGGTTGCATTTTGCTACATTTTGACGGGGAATCTGTTTCCACCGCTTTACAGCATTCTTTTGAATATTGCCGGCATCTCACTGACGCTTACCATTACCTTTTTCATCGGGAAACGGCTGGGGAAAGAATTTGTTGAGAAAATTGTCAGCCGTTCCAAAAAAGTGAAAAAATTTATGGAGAACACCGATAAAAGCAATGTTACCTTATTCGCTTTGCGTGCTTCGGGCATTTTCCCGGTGGAACTCATCTCTTTGGTGTGCGGATGCACCGGTTACGGCTATTGGAGCTTTCTGGGGCTGTCTCTTCTGGCGATGGTTCCCACGCTGATTCCCTTTACAGTTATGGGTGACGCATTGAAAAATCCGCTGTCCAAGGAATTTATACTGCCCTTTGTCATTGCCATTGTAATGATGGTTGGGTCGCTGATTTATTACAAATTAAGACAAAAAGAGGAATAATAAAGGGGATGTGAAAAAGCGTCCAGACCGCAAGAAAAAATTTCTTGCAACAAACAAACTTCGCTTCTCGACGTGCATCGCAGGCCTTCGGGTTTCCAAAGCTTATGCTTTGGCTCAGTTTGTTTGCTTTGGAGCATTTTTCCTTATCCCCATTGCAAAGGGAGGTAAAAAACGTAGTTTTTTACCTCCCTTTTTGTGATTGTAGGTTTGGAAACAAAGCAGAATGGCTATTGTTTGGTGCTGTGGCTTTTGATATACTCTATCAATTCATCAAATGTTTTGCGGTTGGTTGGATGATATATAGTAAGCTTATTTTTTCCTCCCACAGAAACGGTCATGATGCTATTGCTCAAATAATAAATTTCAAGCCATTCATCCGTTTGGTCTTCTGTTGAAAACACTAACACCGCAGAACGTCCGTCATAGCTTTTATCAGAATCAATGCTATCTGCTTTCCATGGCAACAGATTACGAAAATCCTGTCGGTATTGGGTGGCAGCCAAAATTTCCAGAATACCGTTTGGTTCGTTTTCCTGCTTTTCGGTGGTTTCTATGCGATATGTGTCGGTGTGAGGTTGTCCGTTTTCCAAACGATGAACCATAACAGAGGCGGAAACTTTCGTGAAAGCATTTTTGTCAAGCACTGTTATGGCAGAGAAGGATTGCGGCCAAAGCCTCCAGATAAGTAAGGCTACAATCAATATGGCGAACAAGAATTTTATGATGAATCCAATTTGCTTTTTCATAGATATAACCCCCTGAAACATATCATCGGAGTGTGGCGGGGATGTGTGTTCTGCTTTTTCAGCTCTTTTGTTCTCTTAAAAAGGAGATGGGAGCTTTACCGTTGCATAGCGTAAAATGCCGTCCTCAATTTCAATGACACCGTATGAGGCTTGTCCGTCCAAGGGCTTGGTGATGCTGCCCGGATTGGCAAGGATTTTGCCGTTATACCGTTCTTCGTATGCAATGTGGGTGTGGCCGTACAAAATAATGTGAGCATCCTCCGCAGCGGGCACTGTTTTTAGCGGGGCTGGATCCCCGTTTACCAGATAATAATGTCCGTGGGTGATGAATATTTTTTTCTCCGCAATAGTGATGGATTTTTCGTTGGGATAAAGACCGGAGCAATCGTTGTTGCCTTGCACGCCGTAGATCGGAAAATCAAAAAAAGTGTCCTCTAATTCCTGAATATCCCGATTGATGTCACCCAAATGCAGCACGGCAGAAACACCCGGCATATTTTGGATAATCTGAATCATTTTTTCGGTGCTTCCGTGGCTGTCAGAAAATACTAATATTCTTTCCATTTCTTGTCCTTTCTGATTAAATAATCCGATAAAATCCCCGATAGGTTTCCTGCAATACAACCTCTAAATTCAGTTGGGAAAGCAGTTGGCGAATTTTATCCAGCGAGATTGCTTCGGTTTCAAAATGACCGGCAGTGACCATGCAAAGGCCGGCATCCTCTGCCTGTTGAAATTCGTGATATTTTGCTTCTCCGGTGAGGTAAGCGTCACAATCTGTCATATCATGGATGAGACTTCCGCCGCTTCCGCCAAGCACTGCGACTGTTTTGATGGTTTTGTTTAAGTCACCGGTATAGTTTACATAGGAAACCTGAAGCACGTCCTTAATCAAAGAAATAAAATCTCGGAATTTCATTGCATCGGGAAAGCTTCCTTTCCGGCAGATGGATTGCTCCTCCGGCTGATAGTCGGTTAATCCTAACCGTTCGCATAAAACATCATTGACACCGCCGATACAGCTGTCGAAATTGGTGTGCATAGAATAAACCGCAATATTGTGCTTCAAAAGCTTGGCAATACGAGCTCCTTTGGGGGTATCTAAATCAATGGATTTTAACCCCTCCATCAGAAAGGGATGGTGGGTCACAATCAGCTCACATTGATTTTCAATGGCACAGTTTATGACCGAGTCGGTAACATCCAGCGAAACATAGCATTTTTTGATATCCTGCGTTCGGCTGCCCAGCATTAAGCCGGAGTTGTCCCAGCTTTCGCAAAGGTGAGTGGGTGCATAAGCTTCCAAAACTTTTATAATTTCATCCAGTTTCATATGTTGACATCCTTTCCGGAAGAATTTGTCTTACCTTATTATATACCAAAAGGAATGGTTTGTCAATCGGCGACGGAGATTTCAAACAAACAGATAGCTACACAGAGGCGGCAGAAAAAAGTATTTGGTTATGCCGCCGAGCGCAACAAGAGAGACACTGAATAAGAAGGCAAAAAGGTAGTACAAAAGCTCCGATTTTAAGCTTTGCTTCATCCGGTAGGTGTGAAGGGTGCTGCGAAGCGAAAAAAGATTGATGCGTGTTGCGCCAGCCGTTAGAAGAATGAGTGCCGGCAAAAAAAACAAAACCTCACAAACCAGAAAAAAACAGGCAAGAAAAAGCCCTTTCATCGAAAAAGCCTTAATCAAAAACGAAAGGAAAAACCCGGTGGAAAATCCTCTTTGAAACAGAAAGTATAAAATGCCGGGAAACCCCAGCAGCACAAGTCCGCAAAGAAACAGCCACAAATAGGGTGTAAGGTCCTCCCACAAAATCAAACGGTAGTCAAGGCTGCTTCTTTTTGCAGAAGAAATAAACAAATCTGCATTGCTTTTTGCCACTTCAAAATCGGCATAAGAAACCGTGTTGGCATAGAAGCCACCAATGAGAAACCCGATAAAAAACAGAATAAAAATGAATAGATATAAAAATTTATACTGCATAAAATGTTGCTTTAGTGTTCCAAGTTGAAGCAAGGTAAATTCCTCCCGATATGATAGCAATTTACTGTATCATATGAGGGTTGTCTCGAAAAAAGAATAATCTTTCGGGAAAAAACAAAAAATTCATTGACAAAATATCTTTTGTTTGTTAAAATAATGATAGTATAGTACAATGGGTAAAATTCCAAATTTACCACGAACTAATAAGAAAAAATGAGGTTATATTATGAGCAACAGTAAGAAAAAAATTACAGTCGTTGGAACCGGTTTTGTCGGTGCATCTATTGCTTATACCATCGCTGCAAGAAATTTGGCACATGAAATGGTTTTAATTGACGTAAACAGAGAAAAAGCATATGGTGAAGCATTGGATATTTCCCATTCCTGTCCTGTATTTGGTTCTATGAAAATCATTGCAGGCGATTACCCCGATGTAAAAGACAGCAATGTCATCATTATCACTGCAGGGGTAAACAGAAAGCCCGGCGAAACCAGAATGGATTTGGCAAGCAAAAACGTCAGCATTACCAAAAGCATCGTTGACGAAATTATGAAATATTACAACGGTGGTATTTTTATTATCGTTTCTAACCCTGTAGATGTATTGACCACTCTGGTGCAGAAATGGACCGGTCTGCCTGCAGGCAAAGTCATTGGTTCCGGCACCTATCTGGATACCATCCGTCTGCAACAGAAATTATATTCTTTATTCGACATGAACGTAAAAAATATTCATGCAATGATGATTGGTGAACATGGTGAAACCCAGTTCCCCTACTGGAGCCATGCGACCATCGCAGGGGAACCCTTACTGCATCTGAATACCGTAAACGGACATCCCTTAACAGAAGAAGAAAGAATGCAAATTAAAGAAGAAGTGAAAACCGGTGGTGCAGAAATCATCAAAAACAAAGGCGCAACCTATTTTGGTGTTGCCAGCGCTGTTAGTGACATTACCGATGCAATTCTCAACGGAAAAGACCGTGTGCTTCCCGTAAGCATCACCAAAGAAGAATTCTACGGCTTCAAAAACGTGGCTGTAAGTATGCCCCGCATCGTCAGCACCCAGGGCGTTGAAATGGATATCCCCGTTTCCCTAACCCCCGAAGAAGAAGAGTTGATGAAGAAGTCTGTGGAAAATGTATATAGCATTACCAAAGAATTTTTAGCATAGTCAAGATGTAAAAATTGTTCAGACCGCTTATGCTATCCAAAAACAGACCCTCGACGTATAACATATACGCCTTCGGGGTTGCCAAACAAAATTTGGCTCTGTTTTTGAATTCTGAAGCAATTTTGCCGATTTTGAAAGTGTGGCGTAAGGTATCGGTACGGCTTCGGGTGCTACCAAAGCGCTGCTTTGGCTCGGTTTCTTCTTTCGAAAGCAATTTTTCCGGTCTTGAAAAGAAAGTTAAAACTGATGAGTATGAAAAATCCGCAAGGAATCTTCCTTGCGGATTTTTATTTGGTTAAGAATGGTCACCGTTCCAGACTTTCAACAGGTCCTCTTCTTCTTTTCGGTGCTTGAGATAGCTTTCATAACCTTCTTTATGAATTTGCGAAAGCTCAACCAAGTTTGCAATTTCTTTTCGTTCAAAGAGCCAACATTTCAGTTTTTTCAGCCGTTGTGAAGTGATACGCTTTTCTGAAGAGCCGTGTGCGGAGTCGTTTCTGGTTTGACTGATATCGTTCAGCGCATGGCCGTGAAGATTCCATTTTTCTGCCACATCTGAAATCCCGTCTGCAAGCTCAATGCGATTTTTGGTGTTGTCAAAGCGGGGGTTAATGGGCCACAAAAATGCTCCGATCATAATGCGTTGACGAATCATCTTTTGTTCATATTCGGTTAAGGCACTGCCGTTTGCCAAATCTCCGAACAAAACCAGCTGTTCCTGTTGGGTTTGCGCATTTTTGATAGTATTTTGGGTAGAGGATTCCTGCAGTTTATCTGCGTAGATGTCCGTGTGATAGTGTTTGAGCATTTTTTCTATCAATTTGCAATACATAATGCTGACCGGGCTGAAGTCAGTGTTTTTTTGGGTGATGGTTTCGTCTTCCATATTCTTAAACACATAATCCAATTTGGCAGCAAAATACAAATCTGCCACAAATTCCGGATCCAGTTTGGAGCAAAGCAACTGGTATTCCCCTTGGTTTTTCATGCCTAAGGTTTCCCAAACAGAGAAGTGCCCTACATCTTCTGCCATCACTACAGCATTTTTGTAAGTGCTGTGCATTTCGGCGATTGCAGGCTCTGCAATGGTTGCAATTTGTGCTTCCACCTGGGCCTGCTCCTGTTGCAGCTGTTTTGTTTCTGTCACATCAAAGGGGTCAACACTGCGAGAGGTTTGTTCTTCCAATCGGTTGCAAAGCAAGGCTAACTGCTCATGTTTGTCATCGGGTAAAAATGCGGAAAGCATGGGCAAGGAAGAAAACAGCTCCGGCAGGTCTTTTGTGTCGGCAGTCAAAATGGAGTGGAAGGTGGTTGCGATGGACTGTGCATTGATTTGGATGTTTGTTTGTGTGCCGACCGACTGGTCTGTAGCGTGGTCATTATACTGACGTTCAATATGCACGTTGACTTCATTTTTTTCGCCTTTTAGCTTATTGATTTCATCAATTTCTTTCCAGTTGTAATTTCTGGACTGAATTTTTTCAATCAGTTCTTCCAGCGGAATTTCTTCGTCGGGTTGCTGCAAAACAGCTTCTCTGGACAGAAAATGATTCAGGTATAATACGCTGTTGAACCGATAATTTGCTTTTTGATATTTGTCTTGTTCCTCGGTGATAAAGTCACGTGCTTTGAGAATTTCAATGGCGCGGTTATACTGCTTTTCACCAATATTGTGGAAGGAGGACAGCACTGTTTTTTTGAGTTCGGCAGAAGAAACGAGAGCGTTTCCATCCGATGCGATTTCTGCCAGAGTTTTTCCCACATTGATGACATCATAATCGTTCTGGATGTCCTGGAAAATCTGTGCGGTCAGATTTTTTGCAACACGCTGTTCGTTTTCGGCTTTTTTCTTATGAAAATCGAAAATTTTAATATCCGACGGATAGATGCAGCGACGGTTGACCCGTCGCTCGTGCAGAGTTTCCAAGGCCTGATTTACAAACATTTTGGAATAGCTGATATGGCCGTTTGTGTATTGATACAGATAGTCCAGCGCAGCATCGGAAAAATGAATTTCGCCGCCGTTTAGCAGATTTTTGTCGGTTATAATCCGACAGAAGTCTTTTTTATGCAGATTTCCGACCTTGATGCTGGTTTCACCGCTGATATCACGGAACATAATATTCCAGGGGTCAGCATCATTTTTTACTTCTGCCACCTCCAAAAGCTTATTGGAGCCGGTAAACACAATGCGAATTTGCGCTTCTTCGCTTTTGAAGGTGTCAATCAGGGTCTTAAAATTCATTTCTTCGGGAGATACCCGATTGGAAGAAATAACAGTTTCAAAAGCATCCCACAGCAGACAGAATTTGAAGTCCAGACCTGTGTGAAGCTTAAATTCTTTGAATTTATTGTTCAGGTTTTTCAGCTGATTGATGAAATTGGTAAATGTGAAACTTTTTTCATCCATACTGCAGGAAACATATTCCCGATAGTTTGCAAGAATGAATTCCTTTGCTTTTTCGTTGATTTCATCCTGGCTGACCGCATATTCCAGGGAAGAACGTAATTGATTATACACCGACTCTGTATTGGTTTTGCTGTTTTCACAGTAGCAAAACGATGTCATAATATCATGGATGATTTCGGCAGCTGAACGGTTTTCGGTGTTGTTGGTAAGCATCACCGTAAAGGTCTTTGACGTGGTGGTGTTTTCCTTGGTCAGTTGATTTTTCAGCATTGTGAGCAAGCTTGTTTTACCGGTTCCGTTGGTGCCGTACAGCATCACAAAGTTTCTGTTTTGCACCGTATTGTAAAGGTGAAACAGCTCTGTGCGGTCAATGGGAGCATAGGGGTAAACCCTGTGGATATACTCATAGTCCTCTTGCTTGGAAAGAAGCTGTTGCTCCATATGTAAGGTTAGGGCAGAGTGCTCCATGCAGTTGTAAACCACATCAAGATGAATGTCCACTGCTTCGCCTTCCGGAAATTGCTCAAAAAATTGTTCCATTTCGATTTCTTCCGTATAGGTTTGCCCTTTATTCAGCTGGGGCACTTCTTTGAAGAAGCGCAGCAGTTTTTCACCGTTTTTCAAAACGGAGACAGTAATCAGCAATTCTTCCACGGCATGAGAACCGGTGTTTGTAATGGTGTAAAACAGTGACCCGCTGATGATGTTTTCTTCGTTTAAGACGGCAAGCTGCAGTCTGCCGCGGCTTTCCAGCTGTGTTTTGCAGTCCAGAAGAATGTCGTAGCATTTGTCAGCCAGCTGATTTCCGGGGTGTGCGGCACGAAGGAGCATAGCTTCCTCAATGGCTTTGGAAAGCTCACTATGGAAGTCTTTATCGGGTGCCTGATATGTTTGAGAAATGGGGATCAGCAGCTTTGTGATATTGGTAATCAACGAATTTTTGTAGGTGTCTCCCAGCAGGGTTCCGATTTGACCGATACTGTCAAATTTGGATAAAATAACCGGCTCGCTTAAGGAAAGGAAAATTTCCGAAAAGGCTTCCAGAAATTCGTTTTCAAAATCTGCGTGACCTGTTATCAGGTGAATATGATTTAACAGCTCCAGCAAAATGCGAAGGCTTTGTTCATAGTTTTGGCAGACGGAAAGCTCCAGGAAGCCCCATCGCATTACAAAACGCTCGTATTCCGGATGAGTTTCTCCCGACAGGATATAATGATAGATTTTTCGTGCCAGTAAAATCTGGCTTTTTTCGTTGTTGGCAAGATTTCCCGAATCAAAGCTGATGAGAAGATCGTTGAAATTTTCCAAAGCAGAGGGAGCAGCAGATTCCATAAAGCTCAGCTTCAAAAGATTGGAAACCGCAGTGAAATTTGCAGTGTCGGACAGGAGTGTTCGGTTGAGCACTGCATTTTTTAAGTTGTTGTATTTCACCACACACTCTTCCGGACAGCTTTCTTCGGCGGGTAACGCAGCAGCCGCTTCATCAAAACGGCTCAATGTGTGATGGAACAAGGTGATCAGATATGCCTTGTAAAAAGTGCCGATGGTCTCTTCCAACAGGGGATGATTCAAGAAGGTAGCCAAAGCTTCTTCACGGGTGTGTGCGTGTTCTTTGATAAAATGCTCCAGCGCATCTGTCAACGTGTTGGGATATTGCAACAGAATGAACATTTGCATCACAGCATCGTGTGGATTTTCTGTTTGCATCAGGAGAGAAAGCGTGGTATGGCACACTTTTCCCTGAATAACGGTATAGGCTTGTGTCAAACAGCTTTTTTGTGCATCATTGCTTATTTGCGCGATGGTTTCAAATAACGACTGCATATTTTTTCCGGCCAGGGTGGAGATTGTAGACAGTTTTGCAAAATAGGGGGTGTCAATCTGACCGTTTTGTGCCATTTTTCGGAAGGTGGGGTAGTCATCATTGTTGATAAAAATTTGTTCACCGGCAGAGGCGTGCTCGTTCCAAAGGGCAATTTTTGCATAAATGAGCATTTGGAATAAACGACGGTTGAGTGCAGAATATGCGCTGATACCGATATATTGTTGCACCGCATCGCAAGAAAATACGTCGAGGTTTGTTGTGGTGTTCATTAAGTCTAACAGAAAAACGTCCCAATAGTTTGTCATGCCACAAAGAATCAAATAATCTCTTAAATAATGGGGTAAGTTCGCTTCCCATAAATTTGTCAAAGCGGCAGCTAACTGGCTGATTTGCGCCTTTTCCGGAAGGGTAGTTAAACTATCTTCAAACATTTCCACAAAGTGAGCCGGCGGATAGGGAATTTTGGTTTCTGCTCCAAAATTGTTTAAGAAATACATAGTCAGAATACTTTTGCAGGTTCTAAGAAGCGAAGCACGGTTTTTTTCTGACTGTGTTTGTGCTTCGTACATTTTGGTGAGTGCATTGGACAAATAACGAAACTGAATGTGACGTGTTGCTTCATCCTGGAAGGTTGGCTGGTCAATGTGAAAATAATAAATTGACAGAGCGTTGGCATGAGTTGGGTTGATTTCTAACCAGCGGTCCAGCAGGTTATAGTATTTTTCATAGGGCAGCTTATCATCACGGTTGGTGAAAATCAGATGTTCCGTTCTGGGATAAGCCCGCAACAGCAGGTCGGAAACCAGAAAATAATCCGGATCGGCATCCTCTTTCAAATGCAGTTCAACGTATTCTTCCAACCATAAAACAACAGCTTTTTCAGATGCGGCAGATGCCCCTTGCTTCACATAGCTCAGGAGGATGGCGATGGAGTCGGTATAGGGAGAGAGGAGCTTGTTTTCCTCTCGGAGATATTTAATATAGCAAAAAATCAAATGAATGAAATTGGAAAGTTCCGTTTTTTCTATTGCGGATTCATTCACAGCACCGTCTTCATGCAAATAACGCCCGAAGAAAATGTCGGGATTTTTGGATTGTATCAGAAGCTCGGTTGTCAGCTGTTTGTATTGAGGATGTTGGTCGGTATAGGAAAGGTAGCGGCTTAACAGTTCCTCGTTACAGCTTTCAAATGCTTTTTTTCTGCTCGCATAAGCACAAAAGGCATTCCAATAGGATGGAATTGCGTAGTTTTTGCATAATAGAGCATAGTTTAATTCCATCAAGTTGTCCGGCAAGCCTTCCGGCTTGCTCTGGTTCATGGCATAGACACAGCGGCTCAACGACGGACCAAAATTCTGGAATTGATAGATACACATAAAATCTGCCACATAGCTGAGCTTGGACATATGCTGATATTCATTGCCGTATATACGCCAGGATTCTCCGTAGTTATTGGCAGCGATGAGAGCTTTGGGGAGAGAATAATCTTCTCTCCAGAATTTATGCTCTGCTTTGTAGAAGTTGATATCCCTTTCAAAACGGTCCAGCTCCAGAATGGTTCTGCCGTAGGATAAGCACAGGTTGATATCCTCGATGGGAAGTGTTGTGAGCAGGGTATTCAGAACATCCTCCAATCGGGAAAGAGAAAGTCTTTCCGGATAGGGCAGTGCTTGCTTTAATTCTTCTTCCACCCCCGACAGAATTTCCTTCAGGTCAGAAGGCATGGTGCTGCTTGCCATACAAAGGGAGTAGATGAAGGCGGCGCACAGCGGCTTTTCAGCCCAAAGGAGCAGCTTAACAATGACCATAGCGTGACGGTAGTCGTTGGTATCGGGATTTTTGATTAAATTTTTCACGTGGCGCAGCAAAGCAAAGGGAGGAAGCTCTTCCGGTTGCCGGTTGTTTCCTTCAATATAGAAATAATCATATAAGTCTTCGGAAAGCTTATTCGCATAGACATAATATTTTGCTTGCTCGGTTTTCATATTCCGGAGGGTGTCTGCGCCCAGCACAATAGCCGTCAGAAGCAAGGACTGCTGACGGTAGGCAGAAATCAATATTTTCTGACACCAGTATTCTTCTTTGTAGCGGTCGAGCTTTCCGCTTTCTGCAAGACTGATAACAGCAAGGGTGTTTCGTTTTTCGTGCAGCTCCGACAAGATTTCTTTGTAGGGTTCTTCGCTGCTGTTTGCCGGATATTTTTCTTCTAAAAGGCGGATATGAATGTCAATGAACTGCTTTTCGGTTTGGAACATATTCAATGCAGTTTCTGTGAGTGTCAGCTTTTCTTCTAATTGGGGAGCCGCCTCAATCCGGCTGATATATTCGCTTATGATTAGTTTCCGCTTTTCTTCCCAAAGCAAATCTGTGCCTTGCTTTTGCGAAAAGTATTCCCAAAATGCACAAAGAGAAACAGTATCGGGCGTGCATTCTTTTTCTAAATATAATAAAAGCTGTTCTTTGTGAGGTGCCATAAGCATCCACAGTCCGTGCAGCACTTTTTGGGCAACCCTTTTATGAAGCTGCAACAGAAGTTCTCCGGACAGCATGCAAACTGCACCATATTTTTCTGCTGTGAAAAGCAGGGTGTATAAATCACTCAAATAGGCAATTTGTTCGTCGAAGGAATAGACAGAAAGCTCGGCAATCAGCTGATTGAAGTCGCTTGCTGTGTGGCCACCTTCCAGGAAGCTTGCCATGGTGAGATACATGACAACCTGGGAGTGAGCACACGTTTCCTGCGAAAGCGTGTGTTTCAATTTCAAAATGAGCGCAGTGCTTCCTTCCTGAAACATGGCGGAAAATACACGGTTGACAATTTTAGGAGAGAGAACCTGACGAAAATTTTCCCATAAGTCTACAAGGTTTTCGGTTTCTCCCTTTTCAAGATAACCGAAAGACAGGTTTCTCATGGCGGTTTCCCGCACAACTTTTTCTCCCTGGGTGATACTCATATAATTTAGAATTTCAGGCAGAAGGGACGCCTTTGGCAAGGTGTGAGTCAAACGGGTTGCCAATCCGCTGATGGTGGTGGCGGGTTGCGCAGTCCGTCTTAACATATCATCCAAGTGACCAATGTCGTTGTCAGTAAAGCCCCAACTTTTTAACAGCTCCAAATCCTGACAATATTCTTTGAGTTGCTCTGTGTCAGGAATCATTGCAGCTTTTTCCCACGGGTTCAAAGTGTATTCTGAAAGAGCGGGGTAGGGGAAGAATTTTAAGAATGCGTTGATATATAAAGTCCACACCTCGCAGTCTTCGGGGTGCTGCATTCCGTAGGAAATATATATTTTTTCGCGAAGGCTTTCATAAGCACCGGTTTCGTAGGCGGTAAAAATGCTGTTTCGAAAGAAGTCATTTTCCGGAAGTACGTTTTTGGCAGTTTGTTTTTTCGGTACCTTTGTTTGTTCTGCTTCAAATACAGAGGGGTCTATTTCGGGAAGTGGCATCCGGCTTAAATTCTGATGCAGAATGCGCACGGAAATGCGGGAGTTGTTTTTTTCACCTGTTTTCATGGATATAATGGAAAAAATATCCTTAAAATAACGGATGAAGGAGGTCAGGTGCATATAATTATAATTGCGGAAATTCACACCTACCTTGCGAAACGCTGTTCCGATGTCTGCATTTTCTACAATGTGCTTATCTCCGAATTTTGTTTTTGCAACCCAGATTACTCTATTGCGGATTTCGGCTGGGATTTCCCTGGGAGGATTTACAATCAAAAATGGTTCATAGGGATGTCCTTCTCCCATGGAAAGCGCCTTTTGCTTCATGTCAGGAGCTTTTTCTGAAAGATAGGCTTGAACATCATCACAAACGATGCCAAGCTGTTTTAAGTATTCTTCCACATCGCGCAGGGGCACTTCATTATAGGGAAAATGGGCTTTCAGTTTTTCGGAAAGAGTGGCGGGGGCAGTATACGCTGCTTTTAAGGGAACAAAGCGTTCCGGGGTGGGATAGCCCTTTACGGCAACTGCAGCGGCGGGGCCTGTTGCAGTTTGCTTGGTAGAGTCATAGCCACAGATAAAATGCTTGGGACAGGCACGAAAAACAGGGAGCTTGGCGTTGGGAAAGCCGTTTTCCTGCAAAGCACCTGTCAGCTTCTGACCTACAGTGGTCAGCAAAAAACAGTTGTCGACTTTTAACTGTTCTGAAAATTGTGCATAGAAAATGTCAAACAGTTTATCTTGTTTTTCCTTATCAAAAAATTGGGGAGACCTATTTTTATTCATCATTGTGTCCGTTTCCTTTCCGCATTGTTGGGAAGCGCAGTTTTCTCCGTTATGGGTAAAATACCCCATTTAATACCATTATAGCATTGTTTGTGAAAAATAACAATAGTTTTGTCGAAAAAAAGAGGAGAACGCAATCGCTTTTTTGAACACAAAAAAGAGCTACAGCAAAAATGGAATTTATTTTGCTATAGCTCCTTTGAATGAGGAACGGAGATTAAAATACAGCTTGCACCAAAAACATATAAAAGAGGGTGCCTCCTCCCACACTTAAGAGGATGTTGTGTTTCCACAAATGCACCAAGGTGATGGCAAGCATAGCGATGGCTTCGGGAACGCCGTGGCTTCCTGACCACAAAGACACATCCTTCAGGCAGTATACCACCAGCATACCGATGGTGGCATAAGGCAGCATTTTGCCAAGGTATTGGACAAAAGCGGGTGTTTTTTTGTGAGGCGGAAACAACAAAAAGGGAAGTGCACGGGTGGAAAAGGTGGCAACAGCGATGGCTGCCAGCAAAATTAAGGCTTCCTTTGTTGTTAAAATCATTGGAATTTCGCCTCCAATCTTTTCCGGCAGGTTGCCGACAGTAAAAGAATCAGCACCATAGCAGGTAATAAGAAGCGGCTTGCTCCGAATATTACCAGACATAACAGAGAAGCTCCAACACCGATAAATTGAGGAATATGGGTTTTAGAATCTTTCCACTGGTCAATAAAAATTACTAAAAACAGGGCGGTCATTACAAAATCAATTCCTTTAGAATTAAAGGGAACTGCTGTTCGTAAGAGGTTTCCCAGCACACAGCTTCCAATCCAGTAGCAATGGTCTAAAAAACCAATGAAAAAGTAAAACCAGCCTTCGTCTACACCTTTTGGCGGTTTGGTGGAACAAAGCAGCGAATAGGTTTCGTCGGTCAGGGTAAACATCATATAATATTTCTTTTTACCGGCACGTTTGAAGGGCTCCAGTAAGGACAGACCGTAAAATAAATGGCGAAGATTTACCATCAGGGTGATAAATACAGCACCAATGATATCAAACGGTGAGGTTAGCAGGGTAATTGCCACGAACTGACCGCTTCCGGCATAGATAAAAAGGCTCATAATAAAAGCCCAGATGACGCCGTAGCCCTTTGTGCTTAACAGAATGCCGAATGCCATCCCTAAAAATAAATAGCCCATCATGACGGGGACGGTATGTATAAAAGCGGCTTTCAAAGCTTTTCGTTTCATAGTTTCTCCAATAGATAAAAATTAAGATAGGGGTTTTTCCATAATATAATCATCCATAATATAGCCGTTTCCAATATCGGTTTCTACGCTGTCGGTAATGGAAAAACCGAGGGATTGATATACCGCAATGGGATGATGATTTTTTTTATTAACGGTAAGATACACAGCTTTCAGCCCTTTGCCAAGGCTGCAAACTTCTTCCATCATTTTTGAGGCGATTCCTTTTCCACGGAAATTTTCCTTGAGATAAAATTTGCTCAAAAAAAGCTTTTCGCCCTCCGGACAGACGCCAAAATAGCCGCAAAGTGTTCCTTCTTCATACACCAGGCGGTATTGATAGCCTTTTTGCAGTTGTTCCTTTACAGCGGTTTCTGATAAAAACAAATCCAGCATATAGGTGATTTGCGCTTCGCCTATCATAGGAGTGAAATAGGGAATTTGAATTTCTCTGGCAAGGTTTTGCAGACACAAAATGTCCTCCGGTGATGCTACCGGTTGAAAGGTTAACATATAAAAACTCCTTTTTTTGGAACTTAGATTTCTTTTTGCGAAAGCGCCTGTACTCTGGCAAGCTTTTCCACATCAATGGTGGGGAAGTTACCGTCTTGGTATAATATCTTACCGTCTGCCATCGTGAGGCATACATCGGTTCCCGAGGCGGAATAAACTAGGTTATTTATCAGATTATGCACAGGAGTCCAGTAGGGTTCTTTTTTATCCAAAACAATTAAATCGGCACGGTTTCCCACTTTTAATGCACCACAGTCGGGTCTGCCCTGTGCAATGGCACCTGCTTTGGTAGCGGCATAGAGTGCTTCCTTCGGGGTAATGACTGCAGGGTTATTCTGACGCACCTTTTGTAAGAGTGCAAACAGCTTGATTTCCTCTATCATATTGAGGCTGTTGTTGCTGGCTACACTGTCGGTACCGATGCCTACATTAATGCCATAATCCATCAGTTTTTTCACGTCACAGATACCGCTGGCAAGCTTCAGGTTGGAGGCAGGACAGCTGGCAACAGAGACGTTTCTCTCCTTCATAATGGCGAAATCCTCGCCTGAAAGGTGAACACAATGTGCGGCTAACACTCTGGAATCCAAAACGCCTAAATGATTGAAATATTCTATGGGGGTCATTCCGTTATGGCGTGCCATACATTCTTTGTGTTCACTTTCGGTTTCGGACACGTGAATATGTAAGGGAAGGCCTGCTTCTTTGGCGTGTTCCGAAATTTCCAAAATGGTACGTTCGGTGTTGGTATATTCGCCGTGAATAGACATATCAATCTTGATTTGGTCCTGATTCAGCCCGTGATATTCCCGGATTAAAAGCTTGTTTTCTTCATAGGCGGGAAGGTCGTGGTAAGATGCGTCGGAAAAGCAGGTGATACCGCGGCTTAGGTTGACTTTTGCGCCGGATTCCAAAAACGCTTTTAACATATCCTCGCAAAAATAATACATATCACTGGTAGAGACAATGCCAAACCGAAGCATTTCTGCAATACCCAGCAGGGTTCCGTGGTAGACATCTTCTGAGGTGAGCTTGTCCTCATAGGGAAAGATTTTTTTGTTTAACCAATCGTTTAAGGAGAGGTTTTCGCCGTAGCCGCGCATCAGAGTCATAGGCGTATGACTATGTAAATTGATGAAAGCGGTCATCAGGAGCTTGTTTTTTCCGTCGTAGCGTTTGTGACCGGTTGCATCGGGACAGGTGTCTCCAATATAGGTAATCCGTTCTCCTTCGGTCAGCACATACTGATGTTCTTTGACATCCAGATTTTCGTCTAAAATGGTAATATCTTCAAATAACATAATAACACTCCTTTAGAGTTCATAGAAGCTTTGGTTCAAGATGGTTGCTGACAGGGTAGCATTGGTTGCTTCCCGGAGCTCAGCCTCCAGTTTTGGAAAGGCAGATTGCTCAATATAATATTGCATGGTAATCTGGTCGGCATATTCTACATTCAGCTTGCGGCAATCCTGTTCCATCAGAATGTGTTCTACTTTACCCAGTAGATGATAGGGACAGGTGATGGAAAATTCCACACATTCTGCCATGGTTTTAATGCCCGATTCCGCCACACCCTCGTGAGCTGCTTTGGAGTAAGTGCGAATCAAACCACCGGCACCCAGCAGTGTACCGCCAAAGTAACGCACCACAATGGATAAGGTGTCGGTGATTTCGCCTTTGGAAAGCACCTCCAAAACGGGCACGCCTGCTGTACCCTGGGGTTCTCCGTCGTCAGAAAAGCGTTGAATCTGATTGTTTCTTAAGCGATAGGCAAATACCACATGGGTGGCATCGTAGTATTTTTTTCGGGCAGCCTCCAAATGAGAGAGTGCTTCCGCTTCGGTTGTAACAGGATAGGTGAGTGCGATAAAACGTGATTTTTTTTCGATCACTTCGGTGATGCTTTCTTTTTTTACGGTCTTATAACTGCTCATAGGGGGCAATCAGCTCCTCTTTTCCGTATACGGTTAATACTTGATATTCGTTTTCGTAAGAAATGTCAAGAACTTTTAAGTTTTCGTGGATTCTTGCAACCAAATGGGATTTATCATAAGGGATTTTTACCACCTTTTCCACTTCTGTCGTGCGGGTCATATCGGTGATTTTCTGCATCAGCTCTTCCAGCTGAAAGCCTGTTTTTGCAGAAATTAAGATGCTGTCTTTTTCCGAGATAAATTCTTCAGATAAGGAATCTGCTTTGTTATACACCGAAAGAATGGGTTTTGCTTCGGCACCCAGATCCTTGAGTAAATTTTCCACCGTTTTTTTGTGGTTGGAAAGATTGGGGTCGGTGGCGTCCATCACGTGGAGCAGTAAATCCGCTGTGGTACAGACCTCCAACGTGGATTTGAAGGCTTCCACCAGGTGATGAGGAAGCTTCCGGATAAATCCTACCGTATCGGTTAAAACAGCAGGACGGTCATCCTTTAGTGTAAGCTTTTTGGAGAGAGGGTCCAAGGTTGCAAAGAGCATATCCTCCACATATTGCTCCGAGCCGGTTAAAGCGTTTAGGAGAGAAGATTTTCCGGCATTGGTGTAACCCACCAAAGCAATGTTTGTCACTTCGTTTTTGGTGCGCTGTTTGCGCTGGGTTTCCCTGTTTTTTTCGATTTCCTTAAGTTCGTTTCGTAAATTGGAAATGCGTTCCCGGATGTGACGTTTGTCGGTTTCCAACTGGGTTTCTCCGGGACCTCTGGTGCCGATTCCACCACCCAGACGAGACAGGGAGGTGCCGATGCCGGACAGGCGAGGCAGGTGATATAACAGTTGTGCCAGCTCTACCTGGCATTTCCCCTCACGGGTTGTGGCACGAAGGGCAAAAATATCTAAAATCAGACGGGAACGGTCGATGACTCTGGCATTCAGCTCTTCTTCAATATTTCTGGTATGAGAGCCGGAAAGCTCACAGTCAAATACCACCAGGTTAGCATCCAGCTCCAAAATGGCGTTTTTCAATTCTTCAATTTTCCCTTTTCCAATCACGGTGCGGGAGTCCGGTGCTTCTCTGTTTTGTGTAATTTCGCCTACCACAACAGCACCCGATGCTTCGCACAGGGCTTTTAATTCTTCTAAAGATTCCGGGTCGGAATCTTCCAATTTTCCGGTTCCGTAAAAGACTCCGCAAACAATACATTTTTCTAATTTTTGCTCCATTTATACCGTTCCTTTATCAATCATTTCGATGAGGTGGGAGATTGCATCTTCTTCGTTGGTGGCGTCGAGTACGATGTCTGCCAGTTGCCTGAGGCCTTCCGACGCATTTTTGACAGCAACACCGATGCCTGCCACGCTAAGAAGCTCTTTGTCGTTCATATTATCTCCCACAGCATAGCATTTATCAGCATTCAGTTGACAAATTTTCAACAATTCTGCCAGCGCAGTCCCTTTGTTGACACCCGGCGGAAGCAGTTCAAAATAATGGGCTTCGCTTCTGACAAAATGATACGCAGGGTAGAGCGGCGGCAAATGCTTTTCCAATTCGTCTGCCTGGTCGGTTTCGCAGGCAAAGAGAATTTTGCACCATTCTTCTGTTTCTTCGTCTAAGGAATGCCACTGGATTTGATTATCGGGAAACAGTTTTTCGTCGTTAATGTGCTTTCTTACATAGGGATTATCGGTAAAAAATAAAATTTGTGATGGGGTAAAGCCCTCGATGCCCAGCCAGGGGAACTGGCGGTGAATTTCGTTTGCAATTTCACGGTAAGGGCCTTCCAATAGCTTGCAGTAGAGCGGTTTATGAGTAATGGGGTCGGTGATGACACCGCCATTGTGCGAAATAATGGGAAGACGGGGGCGAAGCTCCTCGTAATAGCAGGCAACCGATTGATAAACCCGTCCCGATGCAATGGTAAAGCTGCCGCCATTTTCTTGAAAATAGCGGATGGCATCCAGATTTTTTTGAGAAATTGTTTTGTCTTCTTTGAGGAGGGTTCCATCCATATCGGAAACGATGGTGATTCCGTCAAATTTCATAGGTAATAGTTCCTTTCGTTTGGTTGTCCTGCAAAATATGCATACATCATTATTATACACGATTTCGTCTGTAAATTCAAGGTGTTTTTGTGAAAAACCGTCGTATTTCTTGCGGGACTTGCTGTTCTTATTTCAAAATGTAAGAGGATACTATATAAAAAATTGTTGTTTTTTGGTGGATTTAGAGGATTTTTGGTGTTAAAACGGTGCTTTTTTTGGGTTGAATCGATAGAAATTGTGTGCTACAATGAAGAAAAGCTTGTCAGCCTTGACATATTTCGGAAAAATTTAGCGGATACAAATTGAGAATTTTTTTGTAAGCTTTTAGAAAAATCAGAAAGGAATGTTCATATGGTTATGGAAACCACCGTTGCAAAGAAACGGGTTTTGTTTCGGGACAAATGTTATTTTTTGACCTACCGGCTCATTACACATGCTCCAAATCGTCACCAAATTGAAATTCTTTGCAAATGCAACAGAGAAACAGAACGGGAAAAAGCGTTCTTTTTGGGAACAAAACATCAGGCTTACAAAATTGTCAAATTGTTTGCCGAAGAGAGTGTATTTCCCATTGCGCTGAAAGAAACGCTGGAAAATTATTTGTAAACAGCATGGAACCGTAGCAGGGCATCAAAAAAGGCTATGACAGCATTTGTCATAGCCTTTTTTACTACGTTTATCGGATTTAGTTTAAGCCGCTCATCCATTCCGGAACATCCAGCTCTGCGGTTTTTCTTTCCTGAGACTGAGAGGTTTGCATAAAGGAAGGAGTGTCTAACGGAGCAGTTGCCTTTTCTTCCTGTTTCGGTTTGTTCATAGAAGAGGTGAAGAAAGTATCTTTGAACACTTCTCTGGTTGCAAAGCCGGTTGCAATAACCGTAACTTTGATTTCGTCTTTCAAGTTTTCGTCAATCACAGCACCGAAAATTAAGTTTGCATCCGGGTCAACATGTTCCTGAACTAAGGAAGCCGCCTGGCTTGCTTCAATGAGGGACATATTGGAACCACCGGTGATATTTACAAGCACGCCTTTTGCACCGTCGATGGTGGTTTCCAAAAGCGGGCTGGAAATTGCAGCTTTTGCAGCTTCTTCTGCACGATTGTCACCACTTGCACAGCCGGATCCCATGTGAGCATAACCGGTGTTTTTCATAATGGTTTTAACATCGGCAAAGTCACAGTTGATTAAGCCGGGTACAACGATAACATCGGAAATCCCCTGAACACCCTGGCGAAGCACATCGTCAGCAATGCGGAAGGATTCCTGGAAGGTGGTGGTTTTATCCACAATGCTTAAAAGCTTGTCATTGGGGATAACGATTAAAGCATCAACATATTCTTTTAAGTTTTCAACGCCTTTTTTTGCTGCATTGCCGCGCTTCATACCTTCAAAAGCAAAGGGCTTGGTTACAACACCAACAGTTAAGATGCCCATTTCTTTTGCAATGGATGCAACCACCGGTGCAGCACCGGTTCCGGTTCCGCCGCCCATACCGGCAGCAACAAATACCATATCAGCGCCGGAGAGTGCAGCAGCAATTTCTTCTCTGTTTTCTTCAGCAGCTTTTTCGCCCATTTCGGGATTTGCACCGGCACCCAAGCCTTTGGTAACTTTTTCACCGATGCGAAGCTTAATTTGCGCTTTGGAGTTATGTAACGCCTGATTATCGGTATTGATGGCAACAAACTCAACCTTGTCCATATTGTGGTCAACCATGTTGTTTACAGCATTGTTGCCGGCACCGCCCACTCCAACTACTTTAATTTTTGCGAATGTGTCTAATTCGTTACGGTATGCCATTTTGAAAATACCTCCTAATGTATCTCACTGATTCATAGAAAATTTGCGAAATATATTAAATTTATGCACACGAATACATACTATTCTTGTATTATAGCACCATTTTTTGAAAAAAGCAAGCGAAAACTGAAAAAATATGAAATTTTCTTACGAAAACAGAAGGGCTAATTTTCGCTCTTTGCTTCGTGTTTTTTGTTCCGCTGCACAATGTAGGTTCTGCGGATTACAGCAAAATTCTGGAAGAGTCGGGTTCCGAATACCACAACCACCGCAATGTATAAATCCAGTCCCAGCTTTTCGCCAAGAAAGATAATAAATGCTGCAAGCAGGGCGTTACCAAAAAAGCCGGACAGGAAAATTTCCATGGAGAATTTTTTGTTAACAATGGCTGAAATACCGCCCAGAACCGAATCCAGCGCAGCCAGAATGGCGATGGCTACATAGACAGAATATGCGGGGTTTACATTCCAAGGAAGAAAATATGCTGCCAGGCAGCCGATAATAAGACCTAAAATGGGAAGGAGCATAGCACTAACCGCCTTTCGTTATTTTTTCACAGTGGTGGGAGTTGCATATTTGAAGTTAACGGCACCCTTATAGGCGGGTACAGTCACCTTGTCGGCTGTTTTTACGTCTACCTCGCAATAGGAAGCGATGTCTGCAACAACACCACCCTTAAAAAGCAACGCAGATTCCAATGTTTTCGGGTCGCCGATTGCATTGATGATAAAGGGAGCACCGGTTCTTACGTTGTTGACACTAAGAACCGAACCCACACAACGCACCTCCGAGGTGGAAATCAACCGTTCTCCATTTACCGAAATTGCTTCTGCACCGGCATCTTTTAACTCGTTGATAACCAGCAACAAATCGGAATCGTGCAGCCAGTATAGGCTTTCCGATTCACCGGGAAGGGGTGTTTTTGTGCCGTCGCTCATTTTTACCACAACGCCGGGGCCTTCTACTTCTTTCATTCCTGCAAGAATTTCGGCATTGTCCAGCTGTTCTTTCATCAGCTTGGTGGTGGCGTTGGTGTCGTTAATGGCGTCTTTATATTGGTCCAAATCGTTTTTGATTCGTTCGTAGTCAATATAAAGTGCTTCATTTTTTTCTTTTTCTTTTTGGTACATGCTTTGGATTTCGGCAGCACGAAGTCCGCTGATGGTGCCGGCACCGTTGTTTTTTTGCACACTGCGGAACTGTATGGTAATGGCAAAGCCCAGAATCATACAGATTAAACCGACTGATAATTGAATTTTCCACTTGTTATTCATTTTCTTTGAACACCGCCTTATATTCATCTATAAATTCTATTGTCCCTGTTTTTCCTTTTGGAATTTTCTGAACGACTTCTTTTAGAAAACGGATTTTATAGGAAGCATTTTTTCCGTTTCCGATATCGCAGGTAACGCCATTTTGAAATGTAAGATAAATTTCACTTTTTTCCAGTGAAATTTTTGCAATCTGGTCAATGATGTTGTTTTCCGAAAGCTCCTTGGAAAGTGTCAACAGCTTTTCAAAATCCTCTTTTTCGGAGGTGGTGGTTTCCTGCCCTACTTCAAATTGCTCTACAAACAGCCCCTCAATGACCGGAACCCCATATTTTGCACTTTCGCTGGTGGTATCTAAAATTTTTCCCAGCTCATCCACCACGATGTTGAGGGATTCTCCGCAAAGCACCTGGGCAATCGGCTTTCGCTCTGTAATAATGACTGCTACTTTATCGGGAAATTGCCGCTGCACCTTTGCTTCCTTCACAAAGGAAAGATGAGAAATATTCTCCTCCACCGTGCTTGTCCGGAAGGTGAAAATGTTTTTTCCAACATCCAAGCCGGAGGCGTCAATCACCTTGGCAGGTGTTAGCCTGGCGGTGCCGGTAACAGTGATTTCATGAATATAGAAAGCAGGCGTTAAAAGACCGATTGCTACAATCAATAAGATTAAAAACAAATTGACCAGCATCACGGTTTTGAACACCTTGCTTTTTTTATGTTTTGTTCGTTTGGCAAACGGTTGGGCATGGGTAGTGCCCAACCCTTCTTTTTGATTCATTTCAATCCCCATTTTTATGTATCTGTAATTTATCAAAAAAATTTTTTTCTATTTTATAGACTGTATGGTTCGTCTGTTTGTTCCTTGCTGTTGATGACTTTTGCATTTGCACCGATAAGATTCAGCTTTTCAATCATCTTTTCATAGCCCCGTTCAATGTGGTGCACATTGTGAATCAGCGTGGTGCCTTCTGCACAAAGTGCGGCAATCACTAATGCTGCGCCTGCACGAAGGTCTCTGGCATATACCTGTGCGCCGAATAGTGTTTCCACGCCAAAAATTTTAGCAGTGTTTCCGTCTACCAAAACATTTGCACCCATTTTGTTCAGTTCTTCTACATGATTATAGCGGTTTTCAAAGATATTCTCTACAATCATGCTGCAGCCTTCTGCTTTCAATAGGGTTGCCATTAACAGTGCCTGGGCATCGGTTGGAAATCCCGGATGGGGCATTGTGGTAATCATGCTGACGGGTTTTAGTCTTTTTGGCGGAATGACGGTGAGTGTGTGCGAATTGCTTTCCATCACATACACACCCATTTGCTCCATGGCTTCAGCCATTCTAAAAAGGTCTTTACAGGGTGCATTGGTGAGGGTTAACATGCTGCGGGTCGCTGAGGCGATTGCCATATAGGTTGCAGCTTCGATTCGGTCTGATGAAACGGTATATTCACAATCGTGAAACGAATTGGTGGGGTAAACCGTAATGGTGTCGGTTCCTGCACCGGTGATTTTTGCGCCGGCAGTACACAGAAAATTTTGCAGATCTACAATTTCGGGTTCTTTTGCCGGGTTTTTCAAAACCACGGGACCGTCTGCCTTGAGGGCAGCAATCATTACGTTTTCGGTAGCACCTACACTGGGGAAGGAAAAACGATATTCTCCGCCTGAGAGCTTCGGGGTGGTGCAGACAATGCGACAGTCTTCTTCTATAATGTCAACCCCCATTTGTGACAGCATGGAAAGATGAATGTCAATGGGGCGTTTGCCCAATTCACAGCCGCCCGGCGGAAACAGCTTTGCATAGCCAAAACGGTTGATGAAGGCACCCAGAAATATAATGGAAGAACGCAGGCGACACATTAACTCCCTTGGTACTTCGGGAGTGCTTTTTTTCGAGGAATCTACGGTTATGGTAGAGCCGTCTATCGTAACATCATACCCTAAATATTTAAGAATATCAACAGTGCAATGCACATCGGAAATATCGGGGCAGTTTTTTAGCACAGTTTTTTTTCCGGTAATGATGGTTGCTGCAAGAATGGGCAATACAGCATTTTTAGAGCCGGAAATCCTCACTGTGCCGGAAAGTTTTTTTCCGCCCTCAATCAGGTATTTCATAGATTTCACACCTTTCTTCTATATTGCCATTATATGAAAGGTGCTTTTATTTGTTACTGTTTGGATGTGATTTCTCTGACCAAAGAAGCAATTCTCTGGTCCCCGTCTGTAATGGCAATCTTTAATGCGTTTTGTTTCATTGTTTCCATTCTGGTGGGATTTTTTACAATATCTAAAATGGTTTGATACAAGTGCTCCGGTGTTAATTTTGTTTCCGGAATTTTCACAGCCGCTCCTGCCGAAACCAATGCCTGTGCGTTTTTATCCTGGTGGTTTGCCGTAACATTGGGAGAGGGAATTAAAATTGATGGCTTTCCGATCGCGCAAAGCTCGGAGACTGTCATTGCACCTGCACGGGTGATGGCAACATCACAAGCGGCAAGGTAGAGGGGCATATTGTCGATGTATTGTAAAATTCTGATGTTTTTGTCTTGTTTGATTTGTGTAGAAATTTGTGAAAGAAACTGCTCGTGATAGCGGCTTCCTGTTCCCACAATAAATGTAAGCTTTGCCTGTTGTGCCATTGGCAGCAGTTTTGCAATGGCTTCGTTTAACCGAAGCGCACCCAGACTTCCGCCAAAGGATAGAATCACAGTTTCATCCATCGAAATTCCCAAAGCTTCTCTTGCGGTTTTCCGATTTACCGATAAAAACTCCTGGCGAATAGGATTTCCGGTGATGACTGCTCTGTTAGGATGCTTCAGGTGGGGAACAGCTTCCCGAAAGGCAACAGCATATTTTTTCGCCCAGCGGCTTAACAGCTTGGTGGTAAGACCGGGGTAGGCGTTTTGTTCGTGAATCAAAAAAGGGATGTTTTTTTTCTTCAGCGCATACATGCACAGGGCGCTGATGTAGCCGCCTGTGGAAACTCCCACATCGGGCTTAAATTCTTCGATGAGTTTTTGAATTTGAATATATGCTTTGAAGTCTGTGGACAGAACCTCAAAATTTTTGAAGAGATTTTTTCGGTTTAATCCTTTGGAGGAGAATTGTGCAAAGGGGCATCCTGTTTTTCCATAGAGCTTTTGCTCTAAGCTGCCGTCAGAGCCAACATACATCACCTGGGCACCCATTTTTTGTAAGCAGGTGCCAATGGCGATGGCGGGGTTGATATGTCCGGCAGTTCCGCCGCCGGAAATCAGAACTTTCATAAAATGCCTCCTGAACAAGTTGTGGTTAAATGTGGGTCAGCTCTCCGGAATCTCGCTGTGAGGAAATGTTTAGAATCATTCCCATCGACATCATCTGGAACACAAAGGAGCTTCCGCCTGCGGAAAAGAAGGGCAGGGGAATCCCTGTTGGCGGAATGGACGAAGTTGCAACGCCCAGATTCAAAAGCACCTGAACAATGGTCAAAGAAATTAACCCAAAGGTTAACAGCATGGAATAACGGTCGGGTGCTCTCATGGCAATGCGGACTGCACGATACAAAAGCAGTGCAAACAGAAGCAAGACTGCCAATGCACCCAAAAAGCCGAGCTCTTCACAGGCAATGGAGAAAATGAAGTCGTTTTGCGGCTCGGGAATGTATAAAAACTTCTGTCGGCTTCTGCCAAGGCCCAAGCCGGAAAAGCCTCCGCTTCCGATTGCGTAAAGAGACTGCACTGCCTGCCAGCCGGAACCGGTTTTATCGGCAAAGGGGTCGATAAAGGATAGGACACGCTGTAAACGGTAGGGCTCCAGAAGAATAAAAATGCCGCCTAATACTACAGCCAGGGCTGCAATGCCCGAAAAAATACGAAACGGAATTCCGGCAGCCAGCATCATTACACCAACTGTTAAACAAATGATGATAATTGCAGAAAAATGAGGCTGAAACAACAGGAAAATGGCGGGCAGAAGAATAATCAACCCACAGCCTACCAGATGCACCAGCGTTTTTTTGACAGAAATGGTTTTGACTTCTGCCAACAGCAGTGCGCACGCCATCACAATGGTGATTTTCACAAATTCTGAGGGCTGAATGGTGGAAAAACCAAAGTCCAGCCATCTTTTTGCACCGTTGATGGTTTTGCCGAACACGGCAACACCCAAAAGGAGTATCAACCCAAACACATAAATAGGAAGAATGAGCTTCTTTAGGAATTTATAGTCGATGGCAGAAAACAAAAACATCACACCAAAGCCAACTACGGACCACAGTGCCTGGTTTTTGAAAAAATACATGCTGTCTTCTTTAATGTAGAAGGCGCTGGGAGCGGATGCGGAAAACACCATCACCAGACCGTATGCGGTGAGTGCCAGAAGGGTCAGCAAAAAAATATGGTCCATATTCCGCCAGTTTATTTTGAATTTCAGTTTCATGGCTGCCATCCAACGGTTCCGACCCAAAAGAGCGAAACACTCCTTTCTGTAAGAGTGAAAAAAGCATTATACAAACGATAAAAATGCCAGGGTACAACCCAATAAGGTAATTGCAGAAAACAAAAGTACGATTTTATTTTCGGAGTAGCCCGATTTTTCAAAGTGATGATGAATAGGAGTCATTTTGAAAATTCGTTTTCCGTGAGTCAGTTTGAAGTAGCTTACCTGAAGCATCACCGAAAGGGCTTCAATTAAGTAAATAATTCCCACCAGAATTAAAATGAAGGGCATATCATTGAGAATGGAAAGTGCTACCACTGCACCGCCTAAAAACAGGGAGCCGGTATCGCCCATAAACACTTTGGCTTTGTGCAGATTATAAATTAAAAATCCGCACAGGCTTCCGCAAAGACCGGCAGAAAAGAGGGTCAGTCCTTCCGATAAAAATACCATAGAGGTTAAGGTGAAAAACAAGCTTACCACAAAGGTCACCGAGCCTGCAAGTCCGTCAATTCCATCGGTTAAATTGACAGCATTGACAAATCCCACTGCAATAAAGACCAAAAGAATGCTGATAAAATAAGAAAGCTCCAGGTAGATATCGGTAAAGGGAATCCATAGGGTGGTTTTAATGACACCAAGCTCAATGCCCACAACGGAAAAGGCGGTAGATGCAATGAGAAGCAAAATCATTTTCCAGCTTGCACTTAAGCCTAAGTTTCTCTTCTTTACCACCTTGATGTAATCGTCTAAAAATCCAATCAATCCGCAGGAAAGCGCATATAAGACGACGAATAGACCTTTCAAATCGCGCACAAAAATGGAAGCGACAACCAAAACGCCAAGAATAAAAATGATGCCGCCCATTGTGGGAGTGCCTGCTTTGGATTTGTGCCAATTCGGGCCGATTTCTAAAATTTGTTGTCCGATTTTTAGCTTTTGAAGCCAAGGGATAATAACAGGCCCCGAAAGCGCACTGACCAAAAAGCCGATAATGGCGCAAAGTGCCGATTGCATAGGAAGATTCATGGAATATTTCACTCCTTATTTTGTATCAGGTGTTGTTTGAGTTTTTCACAAAGCTCTTCAAATCGGTATTTACGGGATGCTTTGAATAAAACTACATCGTCCGGATGAAACAGAGCCGGTATATTGGAAATAAATTTTTCTTTTGAGGAATAGCAGGAAATTGCAGATTCATCCATTCCGGCTTCTTTTGCGCCTTTTGCGATGAAGCAAGCGTCTTCTTCCACACAGATTAAACGGTCAATTTTGTGGGCAAAAACAGCATGCCCCACTGCTTCCAAAATAGCAGATAAATGCTCTCCCAATTCTCCGATAGGGCCTAAAACAGCCACTTTTCGTTGTCCGCTGGTTTGACTTAGCACCGATAAAGCGGCGATATCAGAATCCAGCGACGCATTATAGCAGTCAGCGATGATGGTGATGTCGCCAACGGTTTCGGTTTTTTGACGGTAACCTACGGTTTCAAATTCCATAAGACCGGCTTGAATCTGCTCGTTTGTTGCACCAAGCAGTTTTCCAAGCAGAATTGCTGCAGATGCGTTTTGAATGTTGTGTGCACCACAAATGGGGATTTGATAGGCGAAACCGTCTAATATAAACTGTGCAGGTTCGGTTTCCGAAAGAATTTCGTAGGGGTATTTTGCATTGGTTGTTCCAAAATATTCTGTTTGAAAAGACGGCTTTACAGTGGATAACAGGTCGTTATCTCCATTTAAGAGAAGCACACCCTTTTCCTTCATTCCGTCTGTGATTTCCAGTTTGGCTTTCAGAATGTTTTCACGGCTCCCGAGATATTCAATGTGAGAAGTTCCTACCATGGTAATGATGCCATAATCCGGCTTTGCGATGTTGGAAAGATAAGAAATTTCGCCCAAGTGGTTCATTCCCATTTCCAACACAACATACTCCTCGTCACCCTCCATTTTTAGTATGGTTAAGGGAAGCCCGATGTGGTTGTTAAAATTGCCGGAGGTTGCAATGGTTTTTCCCAATTTGGAAACAACCGCTGCCACAAACTGACGCGTGGTTGTTTTGCCCACACTTCCGGTAATTCCAATGACGGTTGCTCTGGATTTTGCAAGCACATAAGATGCCAACATTCCCAGTGCCTTGGTGGTGTCAGCCACTTTCACTGCAAATTTTGCGGTGGTGGGGGCGTTGGTATACTGTGTTAAAAAGCCCACAGCACCATGTTCGATTGCAGTTTCAATATAATTGTGTCCGTCGTGGGTTTCTCCCACCAGGGGGATGAACAGCTGGGTAGTCATTTGGTCACGGCTGTCAGTGGAAACAAAACGAAAGGTTTCGCTTTCGTTGCCGTACAGCAAGCTTCCGTTTACTGCTTCCAATAATTCACAAACTGTTAATTGCATAAAGATTTCACAACTTCTCTTTCATCAAATTCTATTTCATAGTCTTTGAATTTTTGCACCATTTCGTGTCCTTTTCCCAACAGAAGAACAATATCCTCCGGCTGTGCCAAGTCCATTGCCATACGAATGGCTTCTTTACGGTCGGGGTTGGAGTATACATTGGTTTTATCAGGGATGCCTGCCATAATATCGTCAATGATAGCTTGCATATCTTCGCTACGGGGGTTGTCGCTGGTAACTACCACCACATCCGACAGACGTTTTGCAATTTCGCCCATTTGCGGACGTTTTCCTTTGTCACGGTCACCGCCGCAGCCAAACACGGTGATCACCCGTGCAGCTTTATATTCGTTGACTGCTGTCAAAATGTTTTCCATTCCGTCGGGAGTGTGAGCAAAATCAATCATAACCTGATAGGGTTTGTCGATTTCTACCAGTTCACATCTTCCTTTTACAGTTTTGGTTTCCCGAAGGGCTCTTCTGACAAATCCGTCGGGAACACCGAGCACTCCGGACAGTGCACAGACTGCCAAAGAATTATATACCGAAAATCCACCCGGAATGGGGAATTTTACGGTGAAAGGATCTTTCTTATAATGTACGGTGTAGGATACACCACCGGCATGGCTTTCGATGTCTTTTGCAGTATAGTCTGCCTGGTTCTTGATGCCATAGGTAACGACCGTTCCGGTTGCTGCATTCTGCATGATATTTGCATAGGGGCTGTCAGCGTTGATTACAGCGTGCTGACACTGTGAAAACAGCTTCGCCTTTGCCTGTGCATAGTGCTCCATTGTGATATGATAATCCAAATGGTCTTGTGTTAAGTTGGTAAAAATGCCGATTTCGTAAGGAATGGCTGCCACTCTTCCCAAACTTATCGAATGAGATGAAACCTCCATTACTGCAAAATCGCAGTTTTCTTCTGCCATTTTTTCCAGGTAGGAAAACAGCTCCGGTGCTTCGGGAGTGGTGGCATTGGCAGGGTAAGTTTCTTTGCCGATGACAATTTCATTGGTGCCGATTAAACCGGCTTTGTAGCCGCATACCTCCAGCATATTTTTTACCAGATTGGTTACAGTTGTTTTTCCGTTGGTTCCTGTTACGCCAATCATGCGCAACTTGGTTTGAGGGTTATGGTGGAAGGATGCCGCAAGAAACGAGAGTGCTTCGTTGGTGTTTTCAACGGTTAAGTTGATAGCGGGAGAAACTTCCATCGGATATTCCGACACAACTACGGCAGCTCCTTTTTCCACAGCTTCTTTTACATATTCGTGGCGATCGGAGCGAATTCCTTTGATGCACACAAACAGGCTTCCTTTTGTTACGGTTCTGGTATCAAAAGAAATATTAGTGATGTCCGGATTTTCTTTTGGTAGGTTGATATTCAAGGATTGTGCGTTTTGCAATAATTCGTGTAATTTCATAGCATTCCTCAACTTTCGGGGGTAACCGGGGTGGAATTCTGATAACTGAATTCTACGGTAATTTCACTGCCAATGGTTGCATATTCGCCCGGCTGTATGCTTTGGGTTTGTGCCAGCGCGTTTTGCGTTGTATTTTCAATTCCAACAGGGTGGAACTGGAATTTTGCTTTTTCTAAAATGGATTTTGCTTCTTCAAAGCTTTTGCCGATGACCGAGGGGACCTGCACGCTGTTGGAGGGGCGGGCATCACCGGTGTATACAATGACGGTGCCGTTTCTGGCAATGGTAACACCGGGGTTGGGAACCTGTGCAGTTACTACGCTGCCGTTTCCTTCCACTACACAGCGAAGGCCGCTTTGAGAGATGGTCTGGCGCGCTTCGGTTAAATTCATTCCGGAGACGTGTGGCACCTGCGCATCGCCTTCTACCGCATCACCGGTTGGAACTTCCGGTTCGATATCCAGATACCGAAGGACATCGTCTAAAATTTTTCCGGCAAGGGGAGATGCAATGGTTCCGCCCATATGATTGCCTGCGGGTGGTTCATCCAGTAATAATAAAATTGCAACCTGAGGGTCGTTTGCCGGAGCAATGCCCACAAAGGATGCCACATATTTTTGATTTCCACGGGGGATTTTTTCACTGGTACCGGTTTTTCCGCCAATGCGGAAGCCTTCCAGATAGGCTTTGTTACCGGTTCCCTCGGATACAACAGCTTCCATCAAACTTCTCATAATCTGAGAAGTCTGGGGAGAAATTACCTGACGGACTTCTTCGGGGTCGAAGGATTGAAGAATGGTTCCGCTGGCATCTGTGATGTTTTTCAAAAGATGGGGCTTCATCAACTTGCCGTCGTTGGCAACAGCACTGACAGCGGTAATCATCTGTAAGGGGGTTACCACAGGACCCTGGCCAAAGGATGCAGTTGCCAGTTCCACTTCGTTAAAGCTTCCGGCAGGGTAAAACAGTCCACTGGTTTCACCATAAAGCTCAATGCCTGTTTTTTCGGTAAAGCCAAAGCCTTTGTAATATTTGTAGAAGGTGTCCTGACCGATTCTTGCACCGATTTGCATAAATGCGGGGTTACAGGAATTCATCAGTGCGCCGGTTAAATCCAAGATGCCGTGTCCGGCATGCTTCCAGCAACCGATGGTTTCTTTTGCAACCTTGTAGCTTCCGGTACAGTTGAAGGTATCCTGCAAGGATACCACGTTTTCTTCCAATGCCATCGCAGAAGTGATGATTTTGAAGGTGGAGCCGGGTTCGTAGCTGTCAATCACGGCCTTATTTCTTTGCAGTTTGTTCAGATATTCCTGGGTTGCTTCTCCTTTTTCCTTGCTATCGGTAATGGCATCAATTTTTTGTTTGACAGCGGGGTCCGTAATTAAAAACGGCTCGTTCAGATTAAAGTCCGGCTTGGTTGCCATTGCCAGTATTTCACCGGTTTTGACGTCCATAATAATGCCGGCGGCACCGTTTCCAAGCTGTAAATCGGTTAATGCCTGCTCCAGATGCTTTTCTAAAAAGTGCTGAATGGAAACGTCAATGGTCAAGGTGATGTCGCTGCCGTCCTCGGGAGTATAATAACGGTCATACTTGTAAGGCATTTCGGTTCCGTCTGCATTTCTTGCAGTCACGATTCTGCCGTACTGACCTTTTAAGATGTTGTCATATTTTTGTTCGATTCCCAGTAAACCCTGGTTATCGGTTCCGGTGAAGCCGATAATGTGGGAAGCAATGTTGTTGTAGGGATAATATCGCTTGGTGTCTGCGTCCAGATACACGCCGGTCAATCCGGCGGCACGAATGGCATCTGCCTGCTCTTTTTCCACCTTTCGTTTCACCAGGACATAAGAGGTGTTCATATTGATTTTTTCCAAAATGGATTCTTTTTCTAACCCCAGAATGTCGGAGAGCGCTTCTGCGCATTTCTGCGGATCTCCGTTTTCCCGCACAGTAATGGGGGAAAGGCTGACAGTTTCCACATCGGCACTGACTGCAAGCTGCTTTCCGTTTCGGTCGTAAATGGTGCCTCGCTTTGCATTGATCATACGGTCTCTGGTTTGTTGTTCAATCGCTTCTTTGGCAAGCCATCCGCCATCAATAAACTGGATATATGCAACACGAATTGCCAGCAATAAAAACAGCAACAAAAAGGTGCCGGCAAGCCATAATATTCTTTTTTGAGTTTTTAAGGAACTGTTTTTTTTCATAGGAAAAATTCCATCCTTTTTCTGGGAATTTTCAGGGGAATATATGGAAAATTGAGGAATGAAGCTCATTCCTCAATTTATCATATTAGTCTATTCTTCCAAATATGTCATTAACCCGGTGAGTACATTAAAGTTTTCGGTGGGCTCTTCCTCTGGGGAAGTGTTTTTTGCCATCACACCGTAGTCTTGACCTTTTACATCGATATATACAACCTGTTCTTTTCTGGCACGGTTCATATTGTAGCTGGCAACAGCCAGTTCTTCCACCGTTTTCAAATCGATTTTCTGGTTAATTTCGATTTCTTTTTTCTTGTTGGAGGAATACAATTCTGCATATTGAGCCTTGAGCTTGTTGTTTTTGTTGCTTTGTTCTGTGATTTGAACATTCTGAAGAATCAAAGAGATGCCGCCGATGATGAAGAAGGCAATCACAACCGCAACTTTTAAGTGACCAAGCCGTTTGTCTTTTGCCTGCTTTTTCTCAATGACAGGTCGAATGTCGTGTATGTAGGCTTCTCGATTTCGCTTGCTTTTGTACGCTAAATTTTCCTGTGCCATCGCAGCTCACCCTTTCTATAATATAATTGTATAACAATTTACAGTTTTTCGATAATCCGAAGCTTTGCCGATTTGCTTCTGGGGTTTTGACTTAGCTCATCGTCGGACGGAAGAATCGGTTTTTTTGTAATTATTTTTGCCAACGGTTTTTTGTTGCACACGCAAACCGGAAATTCCGGCGGACAAGTGCAGACATTCACCAGACTTTTGAAATATTCTTTTACAATTCTGTCTTCTAATGAGTGGAATGTGATGATGCACATTCTTCCACCGGGTTTTAACAGCTGAAAAAAGCTTTCCAACCCTTTTTTTAAGGAGTCCAGCTCTGTATTTACTTCAATGCGGATTGCCTGAAAAGTTCTTTTTGCCGGATGCTTTTCTCGCAGGCTTTTTGCCGGCATGGAAGAACGGATAATGTCAATCAGCTCTCCTGTGGTTTCAATTTCTTTATTTTCGCGATATTTTACAATGTTTGATGCAATGCTTTTTGCATATTTTTCTTCTCCGTAGGTGGAAATGATGTAGCTCAGATCCTGAACGGAGTAGGTGTTTACCACTGTTTTTGCACTGATGGGGGAGGTTTGATCCATCCGCATATCCAGCACAGCATCTTCCCGATAGGAAAACCCACGGTCTTTGTTGTCCAGCTGATAAGAGGAGACTCCCAAATCGGCTAAAATGCCATCTGCCGCATCTGTTACGTAATCAGCGATGCAGGAAAAATCGGAACGGATAAACTGTTTTTTGCAATTCGTGTGTTCCAGACGCTTGGTTGCCACTGCAAACGCTTCCTGGTCCCGATCTAAACCGATAAAGGTTCCGGCTTCGGTGAGCCTTTTACAGATTTCAAGGGAATGGCCTGCACCACCCATGGTGGCATCGATATATACACCGTCGGGGCGAATGTTCAAGCCCTCGATACATTCATCCAAAAGGACGCTTACATGTTTGAATTCCATATGCTTAAATTCCAAACAGATTCAAAATTTCAGAAAGTTTCTGAGGATCTGCTTCGATTTTTTGTTCGTATTTATCGTATTCTTTTTCATCCCAGATTTCTATACGGCTGGAGGCGCCTGCTATGATGATGTCTTTATCCAGCCCGGCAAACTCACGGAGCTTTGGCGGAATCACGAAACGGCCTTGCTTGTCCATGGTTACCTGCTCGGTATAATGGAAAATGTAACGCTGAATCACACCGCCGTCGTTAGAAATGGGAAGTGCCTTGATTTTTGCTTCCAGCTCATGATAGTCGGCTTCGGTATAAACAAACAGACACTTTTCAAACCCACGCAGCACAAAAAAACTTTCACCCAAACTCTCGCGATATTTCGATGGAAGTATAACTCTGCCCTTGGCATCTATGGAATGTTTTGCTTGTCCGTAAAACATACCGAACCTCTTACCTGCATAAATTTTTGACGGTAAATCAACTCAAAAAGAGTTTCTGTGAACAAATGGAAGGCGTTTTCCACAGAAAAATGGAAATTTCAACAGGATTTCCACCACTTTGTGGAATCAGACTCCACTTTGAACCACTTTTATATACATTTTAACATATTTTTGAAAAAAATCAAGTACTTTTGAAAAAAATATTGATTTTTTATAAAAAAATTTTCGATTGTGGAAAGGGGAGTGTGGTTTTCTGCAAAAGGAGGGGATTTTCCGGATTTTTTGAGAAGCGAATTTCACGCATGTAAAACAGAACGGAAAACGGCATTTTTTTCATGCTGACTTCTTGAATGAATGGAGAAAAACCGGAAGCAAACCAAAGAAATAAATTTTTTCTGAAAAAATGAAAAAAAGACTTGACAAACAAAATGAAATCTGCTATAATTGCTCTTGCTTGATACGGGACAGCCCGTTCAGCCGCGATATGGGAGCATAGCTCAGCTGGGAGAGCATCTGCCTTACAAGCAGAGGGTCATAGGTTCGAGCCCTATTGTTCCCACCAGAAAAAAGACTTGTCAGTTGGCAAGTCTTTTTTTAGTTCTAAAACAGGAGTTGATTTGAAAAAATCAAAAAACTATTTACAAATTATAGTAACTGTGATACAATTAGATAGCGTTTTATCTTTATATCAATATTTTGTATTTGGAAGGGGAGCATTATGAAACAAAAAATCACAGCATTGCTGATGACCATTGTATTTTGCATTACGTTGTTTGGTGCAATGAGTGTATCAGCAGCAACCGTAGCAAGCGGGTCTTGCACAGCACTGTCAGCTGGAATTTGGATTCCGAAGGAACCCTGAGTATCAGTGGTACCGGGGCGATTCCTGACTATACAGCAAGCAGCATTCCCTGGTATAGTCAAAGAGACAATATCATAAAAGTTGTTATAGGTGATGGAATTACTGCAATCGGCACCCGTGCTTTTTCTACCTGTAAGAAAATTACCAGTGTTACTGTTCCCAACAGTGTGCTTTCTATTGGTGAATATGCTTTTGCCAATGACGAAGGACTTACCAAGCTGACTTTGGGAAATAAACTGCAAACAATTAGTCCTTATGCGTTTTATAACTGTAAGGGACTGACCAGTGTTAGTATCCCTGATAGCGTGGTTACTTTGGGAGACAACGCGTTTATTTCTTGTTCCTCCCTTACCACTTTGGTAATTGGTGCCGGGCTTAAGGTGATTGGTGCGTCTGCATTTCACAGCTGCGCTAAACTTTCCAATCTGACCATCGGCAGTGGTGTAACTGAAGTAGGGACATCCGCATTTCATAACTGCACTGCATTAAAAAATGTTACTTATTTAGGGACTCAGTTGCAGTGGAGTAAAATTACCATCAATTCGCAAAATGATGCGCTTACCAAGGCAACCGTGCAGGTAGCTCCGGATAATACTTGCGGAAACAATGCTACGTGGAGCCTGGATTCTGACGGAACTCTGACTATCAGCGGTGAGGGACCTATGGGGAACTACACTGCTTACAGTGCACCTTGGATTGATTTGCGCAATGATATCAAAAAGGTAGTCCTTGAAGAAGGCATTACCAGTGCCGGAACATGGGCGTTTTATATGTTACCGAATCTGACAGAGGTGGTTTTGCCGGAGACGCTTACCAGGATTGAATTCCGTGCTTTTTCCACTTGTAAAGCCTTAACTGAAATCACCATTCCTGATAGTGTAACCTTAATTGGGGACCGAGCATTTGCCAATGATGAAAAGCTGGAAAGCGTTCATTTGGGATACAATGTGAAAACCATTGAAGTGCGAGCATTCTATAATTGTATTTCTTTGAAAAATATTGATATTCCCAACAGTGTAGTGACTTTGGGAGAAGAATCGTTTAATACCTGTACTTCCATGACCGAAGTGACCATAGGAAGTGGCGTGACAACCATTGAAGATTCTGCATTCCGTAATTGTACCTCGCTTGAAAAAGTCACCATTGGTGGAGCTGTTACCACCATTGCAGGAAATGTTTTTCGTGGTTGTTCTGCCTTAAAAGATGTATATTACAGAGGAACCGAACAAAAATGGGCAAGTATTGCCATTGGTTCCAACAATACAGAGTTAACCGGTGCGACTTTCCATTTTGCAACTGCAAATACCTGTGGAGACAACCTGACCTGGAGCCTGGATGATGATGGCACACTGACTATCAGCGGTACCGGCAAAATGGATGATTATGAAGCCCGCACCATGCCATGGTATAGCCAGAGAAGCAATGTGAAAAAGGTCGTCATCGAAGACGGTGTAACCAATGTTGGGACCTGGGCATTTTACAATCATCCCAATCTTGTTGAAGTTTCTCTCGGAAATAGTGTGAAAACAATCGGTGTTCGTGCGTTTGCCTCCTGTAAAGCAATCGCCAGCATTGATTTGGGAGATACTGTGACTTTAGTAGAAGATTTTGCATTTGCAAGCTGTGAAGGCGCAACTGAAATTATCTTTGGTGCTAATTTGAAAACCGTTGGAGATTCTGCTTTCTATAACTGTAAAGGATTGACCGAATTGGTGGTTCCGGCATCTGTTACTTCTTGGGGAGATCGTGCTTTTACTTCATGCACTGGTCTTGCTAAGGTAACGTTGGAAGATGGAATCACTACTGCCAGTGTATCTATGTTTCACGGTTGTAACAGTTTGACCACTCTTACGCTTCCTGAAACGGTAACTGTTATTTCCGATGCTGCTTTTCGTGATTGTTCTGCGCTGACTGATATTTACTATATGGGTAGCGAAGAACAGTGGAATGAAATTTCTTTGGGTATCCAAAACACAGCTTTAGAGAGTGCAAACATGCACTTTGCCTGTGAAGAAGGTGTTTGTGGTGAAAATTTGGTTTGGTATCTGGATGCTGCAGGCATTTTAACCATCAGCGGCACCGGTGATATGTATGATTACAGCGCGGAAGCTCAACCTTGGGCAGATGATGCTGACAGTATTCAATCGGTTGTAATTACAAACGGCGTTTCTTCCATTGGAAATGGTGCTTTCTCTGCTCTGGGCAGTTTAGAAGAGGTTACCATTCCTGAAAGTGTTGTTGCAATCGGAGATTCTGCATTTTTTGGTTGCGTGAGTCTGACAACGATAATCGTAGCAGAAGAAAATTCGGCATACTGTGCTGTAGAAAATGTATTATTTGATAAAAACCAAACTGTTCTGATGCAATATGCGCCCGGAAAACAGGAGGCAGCTTATGTGATTCCCGAAACGGTTATGACAATCGGTAAGGGGGCTTTTGCTTCTTCTGCCGTAGAAGAAATTACTGTTCCCAATCGTGTCATTATGATTGAAGAAAATGCGTTCGCTTCCTGTAATGCTTTAACTAAAGTATATTACGATGGTTTCCCATCTGTATGGAATGAGATTGCAAGTGCCGCAGCCGGAAATGAAGCTTTGCTTAGTGCTACTGTTTCATGCTCGTGGAACGAGGGAACTTGTGGAGAACAGGTGATTTGGCAGCTGGATAGTGCTGGCACACTGACTATCAGCGGAACTGGTGCTATGGCAGACTATGAGCTGCGCAAAGCTCCCTGGTACAGTTTGCGAAACAACATTCAAAAGGTCGTGATTTGTGACGGAGTTACTGCTGTTGGTGTTGGGGCATTCTTCGAATGTTCCAATGTGACCGATGTTACTTTCGGAAATGACCTGGAGAGCATTGGCGACCGTGCTTTTGGTTCCTGTAAGGGCATTACAGAAATTGCACTTCCTGAAAGTGTCATTTCTGTTGGCGATTTTGCGTTTGCAAGCTGCGAAGGCTTGAACAAACTTACTCTGGGAGAAACATTGGAAACTATTGGTGCTTCTGCGTTTTATAACTGTATTAACCTTATTCAAATCAACATTCCAAACAGCGTTACCTCGTTGGGCGAGCGTGCGTTTAACTCTTGTACGGCTTTGACCGATGTAATGATTGGTAATGGGCTTACCACAATCAATCCCTATGTGTTCCATAACTGCTTTAGCCTTGTGAATCTTACCCTTCCCGAAACAGTAACCACTATCGGAGATTCTGCTTTTGACCTTTGTACAAAGCTGAAAACTGTATACTATTACGGAACCGAGGCAGATTGGAATAATATGGAAATTGGAGATAAAAACGATGGTATCCGGAATGCTTCTATACATTACTTCTCCGGTTCCTGCGGAGATAATCTTACCTGGAGAGTAACCTCTGATGGAGTTTTGACTTTGGAGGGAACTGGTGACATGTATGATTATACTGCATATACAATGCCTTGGTATGATCACATTGAGAACATCCGCAAAGTGATTATTGGCGATGGTGTAACCGGTTTGGGGAACTCTGCATTCCAGGAGGCTGCCAATTTGACCGAAGTGATTTGGGGAGAAAGTTTGCAAACCATTGGAGAGCGTGCTTTTTCTGCTTGTGTAGGGCTGGAAACAATTACCCTCCCTGAAACTGTGACCACAATTTGCGATCATGCTTTTGCAAAGTGTTCTAACTTGGCAAAGATTACGTTTGCACAGGATGTTTCCACCGTTGGTCAGTACGCATTTTTTATGGATTCCAAGCTGACAGATATTTATTATTATGGAGAACCTGATCAGTGGAGTAACATTTCAGTGGGCAATTACAATGATTACTTCACGGCTGCAACAGTACATTTTGTGCCGGTTATTAAAACTCAGGTTTCACAAGACAGCAAAACCTTTACCGTGAGAACGCTTAATGTTGAAAACGGAAAGACTGTGATTTTAGCATTGTATTACGGAAATAAGCTGGTAGAGGTTCAGCTTGCGGCATCTGCAGAAAATGACATCACTTTTACCACCACCAAGGAGTACACCACAGAACAGAAGGCACAATCTGGTGAACCGACAACAGAGTATACTTGTGCTAAGGTGATGGTATGGGAAGATCCGTTTGATTCGGATAATCAAGCTACCGATGAAGAAGAAGGGTGCAATTTTGAAACCATTCAAACAAAATATCAGGTTGAAATCGTGAAATAATTAGCCAAAAGGGGCTGCGGCAAAATGAATCTTATTTTGCCGCAGCCCTTTTTATAATATTTCATTTGGGCAAAATATACCTTTGACTTTGTCAGTATTTTGAAGGAAGTAAATTGTTTTCCCTAAAAAAGAGATTCCATCTTTTTCATCAAAAAACGGCTCCTGCTTGACAGCGTTTGAAAATTCTTGTATAATAAATGAGAAAATTTGTGTTTTGAGGAAACATTTTTATGGAACCATTAGTATTTGAACAGTTAAATATATCCGATGAAATTAAAAATGCTGTTTTGAAAATGGGATTTTCTGAGGCAACTCCCGTACAAAGTGAGTGCTTGCTTCCCATTTTGGAAGGGCAGGATGTGATGGTGCAATCTCCCACAGGAACGGGAAAAACCTGCGCCTTTGGCATTCCTCTTGTGGAAAAAATCGACCCCGAAGAGGAAGTGGTGCAATGCTTGGTGCTTTGTCCCACCCGTGAGCTTGCTATGCAAACGGCAGAGGAACTGCAAAAGGTGGCACTTTACAAAAAGGGAATCCGTATTTCTACTCTTTACGGTGGGCAACCGATTGAGCGGCAGATTACCGATTTGAAAAAACGTCCCCAGATCATTGTTGCAACACCGGGACGGTTGATGGACCATTTGCGCAGAAGAAGCGTGAGATTGGGTAGTTTATTGTATCTTGTGCTGGATGAGGCAGATGAAATGCTCAATATGGGCTTTCGCGATGATATTGAGACCATTCTGGAAACTGCTCCCGTAAACCGGCAGACGGTTCTGTTTTCAGCAACGATTCCGCCGGAAATCAAAGAAATTTCAAAAGCCTATCAAAAGAAGAACCGTTATTCTATCAAAGTCAGCGCGGAAGAATTAACGGTGTCTAATATCAGCCAGTATTACCTGGAAGTAAAAGGTCCGAAAAAACTGGAGGCTTTAACCCGGTTAATTGATTTGCAAGGGTACAAACTTTGTCTGGTATTTTGCAATACCAAAAAGAAGACTTCGGAGGTGACCGAGGCTCTTTGTGAAATGAATTATCAGGCGGAAATGCTACACGGTGATATGAAACAGCCGGAGCGTGAACGGGTCATGAGCCGTTTCAAAAGCGGAAAAACGGAAATTTTAGTGGCTACTGACATTGCAGCAAGGGGCATTGACGTGGAAAATGTGGAAGCGGTATTCAACTTTGATGTTCCCCAATTTGAAGAGTATTATGTGCACCGTATCGGAAGAACGGGAAGAGCAAATAAAAGTGGCGTTTCTTATACCTTTGTTGCGGGGAAGGAAATGTTTAAGCTCAAAGATATTATGAAGTATACCAAAGCGAATATTGAACCCTATAAAACCCCCACCGAAGCAGATGTGTTTGAAGTGCGGGCGAAAAAAACATTGCAGCAAGCTGTGTTGGCAAGTCAGCAGGAAGCCTTTTCTAAATATCTGAAATTGGCAGAACAGCTGGTCAGCGAAGGAAAGCTGACTGCATTGGAGCTTTCGGCAGCACTGCTTTTGATGAAAAATGCAGAAAAGAAACCTCAAAAAAAGCAAAAGGAAACCAAAGAATTAAGCAAAAAAACCGGTGCAGAGCAAGGGATGACACGAATTTTTATCGGGCTTGGTTCGCTGGATAAGATTCGCCCCCGTCATATTGTGGAATTGATTTCCTCCAATACGCCTGTGTCGGGTGGAGAAGTGGGGGCTGTGGATATCTTTGATAAATATTCCTTTTTTGAAGTGCCTGCAGAGAAAGCGGAGGCTGCTTTGGAAGCGTTGAAGGACTTGACCTACCGAGGACGGCAGGTATTTGCAGAAAAGGCTCAGGCAACCCAAAAATCTCCTAAAAAAGAAAAGTCAAAATCGAAAACTGCTGCACATAAAAAAGGATTCCGAAAATAAAAAAAGAGCTGTAAAAATTTGATTTTTTACAGCTCTTTTTTGTGGGAGTTAAAAGAATAATTTGGTGTTTTCGTAAGAAATATCTGTTGCAAATTTTTTCAATAAATCCTGGTAATTGGGATATTCTCCGTTTTCCACAAGGGTGCCCAAAAACTCACAGAGCACACGACGGAAATATTCCTGTGAAGAATAAGAAAGAATGCGGCTGGAGCCACTTGAAAATCCTGCAAAACCTGGCAAAATTCCATAGCTTGCTACATTTTCGAGCACCGAAAATAAGGCATCTTTCTGATACGGCATTCCTGTCACACTCATTCTAATGCTGCCTGCAATTTTCGATTGAGCAAGGGCTTTTGCAAGGATTTTATAATGTGCAGCATCTGTTGATGAAATAATGATTTGGGGCAGTTTTTGTTCCTGATTCATCTGTTCTAACAGAGCAATCAGAGGCTTAATATTATTTTGGTTTCTGATTTGAATTTGAAGGGTGAAACCATAATCCCGATATTTTTTTACCAAGAAGCAAAAGATGCCGGATTGATATTCTGCCAGCTCGTCCGGATTCAGCAAAATGCCTTCTTTTGCCTTCTGAAAGGCTGCATCTGCTTTTTCGTAGGACGGTGCTTTTTTATAGGGGAAATCTACAGTGTGCACCGCTGTTCTTGTCCCCATAGATTTGAAATAGAGCAACCGCTCCGTCAGGCAAATCTGCAGTGCAGAAAGGGTTTCGATGGGGGTAGAACAGCATTCTTCCAGTTTTTGTGTCCAATCGGTAAAGGCTTTGTTTTTTGCAAAAAGTGCCCGGTCCGGACAAAATGCCGGAAATACTCTGGCAGGGCACAGACCGCTTTCTGAAATTCCCTGATAGCAGTCAAGAGATTCGGTGATGTTTTCCGGAATGTGAACTGCTTCTACATGAAATTTTTTGAAGATTTTATAGATACAAAAGTCTTCTTTTGTAATTTTTTCGTTGGCACTGTTCCAGATTTGTTCCACTGTAGCAGGTGACAGCGGCGTAACAATGTCAAAATACCGCTTCAACTCCAGATGTGTGCGGTGGTACAGCGGATTTCCCAAAAGGCAGGGAATGGTTTCTGCAAATTTCTGGAATTTTTCGTAGTCACCGGCTTCTCCGGTAATATAATATTCGTCAATGCCGTGAAGTCGCATTGCCTGTAGCTTTTCAACATCATCGTTTAGTAACAGCTGTGTGATATTTTCATAATGACGGTTTTCTGCAATTTCTGTAGGATTCAGCTTGCAGAAAAAATCAACCACCGGCAAGCCGGCAATCGCCTGGAATAAGCCTTTTGCCGTGGGCTGTGTCAGCAAAAAGTCTTGATTGCAAAAAGGTTTCATTTTGAAATAGCCCCTTTCTATGTGAATTGTAGTACTTGAGATTATTATGTCATTAAATGCCAAAAATGTCAAGAAAGTTCATACACTTTTCACATAAAAAAACAGAAAAATTTATTCTTGTGTTTCCAGCAGTAATTCCCGGAAGCGTGCGGCATGAAATCCTTCATCCTTTGCAAACTCTGCAAATGTTTCGGAAATTTTTGGGGAGTCCTTGATTTCCTTGGAATAGCATTCAAAATCCCGTACCAGCTCCATAGAGTTTTCCCAGGCACGAAGTAATCTGTCACGAGGGGTGATGGAAATTTTTTGCGGATGTTTCATAGCGTTTCTCCTTTACTGAATTCTTACAACCGGTTTAATCAGGTCGGCAGGCTTGTTTTTCATAAGCATCAGGGCATCTTCAATTTTATCAAATCCATCAAATACATGTGTTACCAAACGGGTGGTATCTAATTTTCCGGTAGCTAAAAGAGAAGCCATTTTTTCCATTTTCAGTCTGCCGCCGGGTGTTAAGCCACCGTTTATTTTTTTGTGACCCATCCCTACGCCCCATTCCACCCGGGGAATTTTTACAGTGTCGCCTTCTCCAAGATAGTTTACGTTTCCAATGGCACCCCCGGGACGAAGCATACGGATCGCCTGGTCAAAGGTGTCGTTATCGCCGCCGGCAATGATGACACGGTCTACTCCTTTGCCATCTGTTTTTGAGAGAATCTGCTCCACAATGTCGCCTTCCCGGTAATTGATGATGTCGGTTGCACCGTAGTATTTTGCAGCTTCTACACAGTTGGGGCGGGAGCCTACTGCAAACAGTCTGGAGGCACCGCGTTTGTTGGCACCGGCAACACTCATAAGCCCCACCGGACCAATCCCGATAACGCAGACGGTATCTCCAAACTCAATGTCGCAAAGTTCGGCACCGTGAAATCCGGTCACCACCATATCCGGCAGCATGCACGCTGCCACCGGGTCAACATTTTTGGGTAAATGTGCCAGGTTGGCATCCGCTTCATTCACGTGGAAAAACTCTGCAAACACCCCGTCTTTGAAGTTGGAGAACTTCCAGCCGGAAAGCATTCCGGAAGAATGCATAGGGTAGCCTGCCTGTGAATAAAGAGTCCCCCAATCGGGCGTAATAGCTGGAACAATGACCTTATCGCCGGGCTTGAAATCTTTTACCAATTCTCCTACGGTGTCCACAATCCCCACAGCTTCGTGTCCCAAAATCATATTGTGACGTTCTCCGATTGCGCCTGACCATACGGTGTGGATATCTGAAGTACAGGGTGCAATACATAAGGGCTTTACAATGGCGTCTAAGGGACCGCAGGCAGGTTTTTCTTTTTCAATCCAACCGGTTTCCCCAATTTTGAGCATAGCATAGCCTTTCATAAAAAAACTCCTTTTTCGTGAAATAAATGTTTTTCTTTAGTTTGTTGTAGAAATTGGTAATTTATACATTACAGAGCGAAAATGGAAGAATTTCTAAAAAACTATTGACAAATATTTGCTTTTTTGATATACTTTTTGAGGTGTTATCCGCTGAAATAATGCGGGCCTTTAGCTCAGTTGGTTAGAGCAACCGGCTCATAACCGGTCGGTCCGGGGTTCGAGTCCCTGAAGGCCCACCAAAAATCGACATTCTTCGATAGAGGAATGTCGATTTTACTTATTACTTCTTCACTCTTCACTATTCCCTAAAAATACTTAATCGATTTTTGGAAAGTAATAAGTAATAGTGAATAAGGAAGAAGTCAATATTGCTTTGCTAATGCAAAGCTTATTTTTATATGTCATCTAAACCGTTCTGTTTTTATATTATTGATATTTAATGTTGGTTCTGATAATATATAAATATAATAAGTTTTAAACCAACAAAAAACACAAATTATGTTGTTCCTTTTATTCTTACTTTCATTTATACTTAAAGTGTAAATTGAAAAGGAGGACTTATTATGAATACAGACAAAATTTTAGCAGACGCAATCGCAAAGGATTATGCACCAAAGGATAATTCAAAAATAGTTGCCCTGAAAAAACTTGACAAAAAGGCAAAACTTCCGGCAACAATTTTTACTTACACATTTGGTATTGTCTCAGCACTCATTGTTGGCACAGGTATGAGTCTTGCTATGCAGGCAATCGGTAGCGGAACTGTAGCTGTTATTGTGGGAATTATCATAGGAATTATAGGTT
>JAFUIN010000015.1 GCA_017468465.1 Clostridia bacterium | reverse complement strand
GCATTCCCGACAAGCATAATATCAGTCACACTACCTGCCATATTGGTAGCAATGGTGACCGCATCTTTTTTCCCTGCCTGTGCAACAATAAGCGCTTCTTTATCATGATTTTTTGCATTCAGCACTTCATGCTTTACGCCACGACGTTTTAACATAGCAGAAAGCATTTCCGATTTCTCGATAGAAACGGTACCAACCAAAACCGGCTGACCGGTTGCATGGCGTTTCACAATTTCTTCGATTACTGCTTTGTATTTGCCGGCTTCTGTTTTGTATACCGAATCTGCCGCATCTTCTCTTAAAAGCGGTTTATTGGTAGGAATTTCAATACAGTCCAGCTTATAAATTTCCTGAAATTCTTCTTCCTCTGTTTTTGCAGTACCGGTCATACCGGAGAGTTTTTCATAAAGGCGGAAATAGTTCTGGAAGGTAATGGTTGCCAATGTTTTGGATTCCCGTTCCACTTTTACGCCTTCTTTAGCTTCAATGGCCTGATGAAGCCCTTCGGAATATCTTCTGCCGAACATCAGACGGCCGGTAAATTCATCAACAATGATAATTTCACCGTCTTTTACCACATAATCACGGTCCACACGCATTAACCCGTTGGCACGAAGTGCCTGGTTAATATGGTGGGTTAAGGTTAAATTATCCGGGTCGGATAAATTTTCAATATTAAAATGCTGTTCTGCTTTTTTGATACCCTGTGCAGTCAGATTTGCAGTTTTTGCTTTTTCGTCAACAATGTAGTCTGCATCCTCTTCGTCAATGTGAATTTTGGTGTCTTCATCAATAATTACTTTACGTTTCAAGCCTTTTACAAAACGGTCAGCATACTGATAAATATCGGTGGATTTATCTCCGGCGCCGGAAATAATCAGCGGTGTTCTTGCTTCGTCGATTAAGATACTGTCCACTTCGTCCACAATGGCAAAGTAATGACCTCTTTGCACCATTTGCTCTTTATAGATGACCATATTGTCACGAAGATAATCAAACCCAAATTCGTTATTGGTGCCATAAGTGATATCACAGGCATATTCCTGAGCACGAACCTTGGGGTCCACATCGTGAATCACCAAACCAACCGTTAAGCCGAGAAACTGATATACTTTTCCCATCCACTCACTGTCGCGTTTTGCAAGATAATCATTGACGGTGACAATGTGAACGCCACGTTTGGTCAAAGCGTTCAGATAAGCCGGTAAAGTAGCAACAAGAGTTTTGCCTTCACCGGTTTTCATTTCGGCAATTCTGCCCTGATGAAGCACAATCCCCCCGATAATCTGCACCGGATAATGCTTTAACCCAATTACACGCCAGGATGCCTCTCTTACCGTAGCAAAAGCTTCGGGTAAAATATCGTCCAATGTTTCACCCTCACCAAGACGGGAAATGAATTCGGGCGTTTTGGCTTTTAATTCATCGTCAGTTAATTTGCTGTATTCTTCCTCATAAGAAAGCACCTTGTCCACCAGGGGTTGAATCCGCTTCAGTTCCCGTTGGGAATAAGTGCCGATAATCTTCTCAATTAAAGCTGTAAACATAGAATTCCACTACTTTCTTCTTTATTTTATCGTTTTGTGAATCTGTTCAGTCAAAATTAAAACAATATCTTGTTAAGTATACCATATTTTTTCCGATTCTGCAATAGAATTTACCAAAATTATATGTAAATTTTGTGTCTTTTTCCGTTTCGTTCAAATTATAATGAACTCACTGCCTGTGGCCGATTGCACAAAGTCTTGCTTTTAATTCATCCTCAGACATACGGTGAACATTATAAATCACTTCAATTTGCATATCACGGGCCCGTTGCAAAAAGCTGTTTTTTTTGGACTGCATTCTGCTCAGCTCTGCAGTCAGAAGTACCTTTTTTGCATATGTTCCGCCAAAATGCTCCGCCACAGTGTGCAGCTCGTATAAAGCTTCTTTCAGCACCTCTCCATATTTACAGGAAATAAAAATCGGAACAGCATTTTTTGTCACTATCAAGTCAATTTCGTTTTTGGTTCCGCTGTGGCTTCGGGGAGTCAGCACTCCATCCCAATCTGCCAGAACGCCCATTCGCTTGTCGCTAAACAGGTTTGGCTGTTCTTGTGAAATTTCGTGCAACAGCATATAAGCATACATTTCCAGAATGCTCCCCGACTTTGACAGACATTGGTGAACCCTTTCGTTTTTATACCGAAATTGCAGCAGCCCGTTCTCATATTGATAGTGAAGGAGTAATCCGGCATCAGAAAGTTGTTTCAAAAAGCCACCCTGAAGCAGTTTTTTTACCTGATTTTCAGGAAGCTTCGATATGTTTTTAGAAACCTGCAAATCCCTTCCAAGACCGGCAGAATTTGCAACACCTTCCAATGCTACCACAAATTGATTCCAGAGTTTCGGATTCTGCCTGCTGATGGAAAACAATGCCCGAATTTCCTTGCAAAAAGACAGATTCAACCGGTCAGCAGAAATCGTTAGACCCGGAGCAATGATTTCACCACCGTTTAGGATAACACTTTCTCTTACGGTGACCGATACAGCCTCCGGCATTGGTATTTTTTCTGCATTTTTTACCCGAATCATTTGCCCGGATATTACATCAAATTGAATCATCGGAATGTTATGACAGCATGCTGCCTCTCCCATTGCCGCCAGCGCCAGCTCTCTGCCTCCGGTTATGTCAAAGCAAATATCCGGGTGCCCTGCAATGATTCCGGTTATTTTTTTCAAGATATCGTCGTATGAATGGAGCTTCACTGCAACATATTCCAGCTTTACCTTTTGCTTTCGCATGCGAAAAAAACGCTGCACTGCTTCACGACGGGCTGAATTCATCACGTCAGGGTCTCCAATAAATATAATTGTTTCCGGTTTGCAACTGATCCCGGCAATTATATTCACCAACTGACAGGAATCAAAAAATTCTACTAAAGTTTTCATACGTTTTCTCCCTATTCTGCCAACGTCAAGCAAAGAGCCATTTTTTCTTCTAACCAAAAGGAGCTGCAGCAAAACAAATTTCATTTTGCGACAGCTCCCCTTTTTTTCATTTAATCGCCAAAACAGATTCCGATTGCTTTTGCAGCCTGAACCAATTCTCCATCAGGGTCAACAGCTTTGTTACAGCCGATAACATCTTCTAAAGAGACATACGTCATTTGATTATCTTTTAAAGCAACCATATTTCCAAACTTGCCTGCCACAGCGAGTTCCACAGCAGCTACGCCGTAACGGGTAGACAAAATTCTGTCTGCAGAAGACGGCGTGCCGCCTCTCTGAACATGTCCAAGGATTGTAGCACGAGCTTCCAGCCCAACCATCTCCTCCAGATCGTCGGCAACCTTCTGTGCAATGCCACCTAAGCGAACAGGGTCAGGACTGCCTTCCACAATCTTCTGAACACAAACCTCACCGGTAATTGATTTTGCGCCTTCGGAAACTGCAACAACAGAAAATTCTTTTCCCTGTGCAATTCGTTTCTTAATATGTTCGGCAACTTTATTGATATCAAACGGAATTTCCGGAATTAAGCAAACGTCTGCACCACCGGCAATCCCGGCAGAAAGGCCTAAAAATCCTGCATATCTTCCCATAATTTCCACTGTGATAATTCTGTGATGAGATTCTGCCGTAGTATGAATTCTGTCAATCGCTTCCACAGCAACGCCTACCGCCGTATCAAAACCGAAGGTGGTATCGGTAGAAGACAAGTCGTTATCAATCGTTTTGGGAACACCGATAACAGGAACACCCAAACGAGCAAAATCTCTTCCGCTGGTCAAAGTGCCGTCGCCACCGATAATAATTAAAGCATCAATATTGTTTTTCTTGATATTTTCCACGCCAACGTGAGAAACATCTTTCTTTACCATATTTCCATTCTCATCCGGCACGAGATAATCGAACAAATTATCCTTATTGGAACTGAACAAAATGGTACCGCCTCTGTGTAAAATGCCTGACGTGTTTTCTAACGTTAATTCTACCGTCTCGTTATGGTACAAGCCTTTGTAGCCGTTTTTGAAGCCGACCACACTCATACCGTATTTGCCGATTGCAGTTTTTACCACTGCACGAATTACGGGATTCAGCCCCGGACAATCACCGCCACCGGTTAAAATTCCAATTCGTTTCATAATAACTCCTTCATAATTTACAGGTATCATACCGGATTGATTTTTTGACCTTTTTATTTTACATGATTCCCGAAAAAAAATCAATACCTTTCCAAAAAATAATACAAAAACTTTTTTATTTCGCAAGCATTTGCAGCAGCATAAACCAAGTCGCATTTTTCATTCTCCTCAAAATACAGTTTCACTCTTTTTTCTTGACAAAAATCATAAAATCGACTAAAATATAAAAGATAATAAGCTTGGAGGAAACCTATGAACATCATACAAATACTGTCTCAGGAATTTTCAATACATGAAAAATACATTACAAACATTGTGCAGCTGATAGACGAAAAAAACACCATTCCCTTTATCGCAAGATACCGAAAGGAATTAACCAATTCCTGTGACGACCAGGTTCTGCGAGAAATATTTGACCGCTTAAGCTATCTTCGTAATTTAGAAGAACGCAAGCAAGAAATCATAAACAGCATCACCGAACAGGGAAAAATGACCGAAGAAATCGCAAAAGATATTCAGGAAGCAACCACCCTCGCCCGTCTGGAGGATATATACCGTCCGTATAAGCAAAAGAAAAAAACAAGAGCCTCGGTGGCAAAAGAAAGAGGATTAACACCACTTTACGAAAAAATGCTTGCCCAGGAAGAACAGTCGGGTTCTCCTGTGGACTTTGCGAAAGACTTTTTGTCTGACGAAATCGAAACCGAAGAACTTGCCTTGCAGGGTGCAATGGATATTTTTGCAGAGGATGCCAGCGACAATCCCGCTTGCCGTGATAAAATACGTAAGCTGTATAACAAATCCGGCACGATACAAACCGTAGCAAAAGATGAAGCTTTGGACTCGGTATATCGGATGTATTATGAATACTCGGAACCGGTGCAGAAAATCCCCTCTCACAGAATTCTGGCAATTAACAGAGGAGAAAAAGAAGAATTTTTGAAGGTTTCGGTTTTGGTGCCGGAGGAAAACTGCATTGCCATTTTAGAAAACGAATACTTAAAATCCGCAAGCATCTGGTCCGACTATGTCAAGCTTGCTCTTGCTGATGCCTTCAAACGGTTGATTCAACCCTCTTTGGAGCGGGAAATTCGCAATATGTTGACCGATATGGCATCGGAACAAGCAATTAAAATTTTTGGGTTAAATCTGAAAGCACTTTTAATGCAGCCACCCATCAAAGGAAAAACTGTTCTTGCCGTTGACCCGGCATACCGAACCGGTTGCAAAATTGCAGTTTGCGACCAGACGGGAAAAGTGCTGGATACCACAGTGGTATACCCCACCCCGCCTCAAAATAAAACTGCAGAAGCGAAGGTAATCTTGAAAAAACTGATTGAAACACATCAGGTGGAAATTATTTCTATTGGAAACGGTACTGCATCCAAGGAATCGGAAATGTTTATTGCAGAACTGATTTCTGAAATCGAGCGTCCGCTGTCCTATATGGTTGTATCCGAAGCAGGTGCCTCCGTTTACTCCGCATCCAAATTAGGTGCCACTGAATTTCCCGATTTTGATGTTTCCTTAAGAAGTGCTGTCTCCATCGGCAGACGTTTGCAGGACCCCCTTTCAGAATTGGTGAAAATTGACCCCAAAGCCATCGGCGTTGGGCAATATCAGCATGATATGCCTCAAAAACGCCTTTCCGAAGCATTGACCGGTGTCGTGGAAGACTGTGTAAATAAGGTGGGGGTTGACTTAAACACCGCCTCTGCATCACTTTTGGAATATGTTTCCGGATTAAGCTCTGCTGTTGCTCATAATATTGTGACATATCGGGAAGAAAACGGTGCGTTTACGTCTCGCTCTCAATTATTGAAGGTGCCAAAGCTGGGTCCAAAAGCCTACACACAATGCGCCGGATTTTTGAAAATACCAAACGGTAAAAATGTTCTGGATAACACCGGTGTGCATCCGGAAAGCTATGATGCCTGTCGGGAAATACTCGATTATTTTTCCTATACCAAAGAAGATATCGCAAATGAAAATCTGAAAAGTCTTCCGCAGCAAATTGAAACAGTTGGCGCAAAACAACTGGCAGAACAGCTCAACATCGGCTTGCCCACACTGCAAGACATCGTAAAAGAACTGGCAAAGCCGGGCAGAGATATTCGAGACGAGCTGCCTCCCCCGTTGCTTCGCACAGATATCCTGGATATCAAAGACTTAAAAGAAGGTATGGAAATCACCGGAACTGTGCGGAATGTTGTTGATTTTGGTGCATTCATTGACATCGGCGTGCATCATGACGGACTGGTTCATATTTCACAGATTTCTGAACGTTTTATCCGTCATCCGTCAGAAGCTTTATCAGTTGGTCAAATTGTAAAAGCCACTGTTTTATCTGTGGATCAAACAAAAAATAAAATTTCTCTTACCTTAAAAAAGAAATCCTAATGTTTGGGAAAGGAAACAACAATGCTGACACCCTATCATTCTTATTCCTCGTTAACCTTAGCATATGTCGGTGACGCTGTCTATGAAGTGTTTATTCGAACAAAGCTTACAAAAGACTGCGACAAAAAAGTGAACCGATTACACAAGGAAGCCAAAAATTATGTCAGTGCAAAAGCGCAATGCGCCATTGCACTGCGCCTTTCTGATGATCTTACCGAAGAAGAAACAGATATTTTCAAAAGAGGGCGCAATACCAAGGTCAACACCAAGGCCAAAAATGCTGATTTCAAAGAGTATCATACTGCAACAGGGCTGGAAGCCTTGATTGGATATTTATACCTGACAAAAAACGAAAAACGGCTGAACGAAATTTTAGAAAAATGTTATTTTTATGCGCAGGATAACATGGGAGAGTCAATATGAAAAAAGATTACACCATCATGGTATTCAATAACGGGTTTCTGCTGTCATTGGATAGCCCATCCCATTGCATTTTTAATTCCGATGTTTTTTCGTTAACTGCGAAACCCCTGGAATATTTTTTCATTGATGACAGTGTTGACCGTCTGCACAAGCTGGAAAACTGTAAAAAGACCAACATCAATCTCTGTGCAAAAACCAGCGGTGCAATTTTGAACGGATTTGCAACAAAAACCAAATTTCAAAAATCAGAAGTCATCGTGCTTTATTTTAAGGAAAATCTCAATGTAACCAATTCTGACACGGTTCTTTATGAAAAGCATTCTGTATTGGAAGAAATGATGCTGGAGCAAAACAAGGAAATATTTGAGCAGATTGACAGTTTAAGAACCACCAGAAATATCCAGCAAATTAAAACGCTGAAAGAAAGCTTTTCAAATTTTTATCACCAACTGGAACGCTGCGTGTTCAAATTATTAGAAACCACTCCGCTGGAAAAATATCACTTTGAATCCTTTCATTTTTCCTTTGCTTTGAAAAACTATTTTGGTGCATTGGAAGCAAAGCATCCCGGGAAATTGTGGGTTTCTTATCGAAATTTTATGACAGCGCACGTCCTGGGAAACCGTGAATATCTGCTTGCCATGCTGGATAGCTTCATTGCACCCTACCTAACACAGGAAAGCACCAGAATTCTCGTTAGTCTGTTTCAAAAAAACGACACGGCAATATTGGAGCTTACTGTGTTAAACAATGCAGATACGAAAGCAGAATTTTCGGAAGAATTTTTAGATTTTGAAAAAAGCGAAGCCACGATGCTTGCGAAAAAAGCCGGCTGCAGCGCAAACTGCTATCATTTGCCGGACACCGGAACCAAGCTGGTTGTTACATATGACGCCTTAACCGGCTACCATTTATATGAAAACCAGGAAGAATAACGAGGTCTGATATGAGAAAAATGTTAAGCTACCTACGGCGTGCTGTAGACGATTACCATATGATTGCACCCAATGACAAAATTGCAGTGGGAATCTCCGGCGGGAAAGACTCCATCGTTTTATTTCAGGCATTAATTCAACTGAAGCGGTTTTATCCTGTTCCCTTTCAGTTGGTAGGTATCACTGTTGATTTAGGTTTTGATACCCCTCTTCAAACCGAAGAAATCCAAAAAATTGCCGAAGAAAACCAAGTTCCCTATCATGTTATCAAAACGCAGATTAAAGAAATTGTGTTTGATATCAGAAAAGAAGAAAATCCCTGTTCACTCTGCGCAAAACTGCGAAAAGGTGCATTGATGGATGCGGCAAAGCAGTTGGGCTGCAATAAGGTTGCTCTGGGACACCATTACGATGATGTGATAGAAACGTTTTTTATGAAGTTGTTATACGAAGGAAACATCGGTTGTTTTTCTCCGGTCACCTATTTAAGCCGTCAGGATATTACACAAATCAGACCCCTGATTTTTGCACCGGAAGCGGAAATTAAATCAACAGCCAAAAGACTTTCCCTTCCCGTTTTCAAAAATCCCTGTCCTGCTGACGGAGAAACCAAACGGCAAGAGATAAAAGATTTTATATATCAGCTGCGAAAAAAATATCCGGATCTGAAAGAAAAAGTTTTTGGCGGATTATGCCGTGGAAGGCTCTCCGGCTTTACCGACGAAAAAACTCCCAGAAAAAAAACAAAATAGAAACATCCTCCTCACCGACACAATGCTTGCGGCATAGATTGGTAAGGGGGATTTTTATATTTTATCAGTAAGGAATGATTATGCTATGAACCAATATATTGCAGTGTTCAAATCGTTATCTTATGCAGGCCGTGTAAAAAATGAAATTATTTATCCCAAGCGCCCAAAGCTGATCAAAACACCCGGTGCAATTTCCGGCGGATGCTCTTATTCTCTGGTGTTTCCAAAAGACCAGCTTGACTTTATGATTAAAGCAATCCGCCGCCATAAAAAAGGCTTTCTCGGAATTTATCAGGAAACCGCAAATCATCGCTATGAGGTTATCAAAGATGATTTATCTTGACAATGCTGCAACCAGCAATCAAAAGCCATATTCTGTAAAAAAAGCAGTTTGGAATGCGCTTTCCCATCCGGTAAATGTTGGACGGAACTCCGGAAGAGAGTCTTTTTTATATGCTGAAAAAATTCTTGGAGTCCGTGAAAGCATTGCTCAACTGCTGCATATTGAATATAGTGAAAACATTGTATTCACATCAAATGCAAGCCATGGACTCAATCTGGCAATCAAGGGGTTTTTGAAGCCCAACGATCATGTGATTCTAACGTTGTATGAACACAATTCGGTATTGCGGCAGTTATATCAAAAAGAAAAAAATCCCATTTGTTTTCTGCCCTGTTATCCGGATCATAGGGTTAACTTTGAACAAATGGAACAACTGATATTACCCAATACAGCTTTATTGGTTGTAAATGCTGCCTCCAATGTAACGGGTGCAACGGTCGATTACAAAAAAATTTATCAGAAAGCCAATCAATTAGGGTTAACGGTTTTGTTCGATTTTTCGCAGGCAATCGGAAACATTGACATTGATTTATCTGAATGCAAGCGGTGTATGGCAGTCTTCAGCGGCCACAAATCTTTATTGGGTCCGCAAGGAACCGGTGTTTTATATGTTTCGCCGGATATTGCATTAAGCCCTGTATTGGAAGGCGGCACCGGCAGCTTATCCAACGAGCTTTTCCAACCGGACTTTTTGCCCGACCAGCTGGAAATCGGAACCTTGAATGTACCAGGTATTTTGGGGCTTGGTAAGGGTGTGGAGTTTGTCAAAGCAAACAAGCCAGAAGCCCTCTTGCACCATAAATTAGAGTTAATCCAATATACCTATGATGCTCTGCAAAACATGAAGCATATTAAAGTCTATCATAACGGTGATTTCCAAAACTCGGTAGGAATTCTTTCGTTTAATGTAAGCAATGCACACTCAGAGCTGATTGCAAGAATTCTCTCAGAAAAATATCACATCAGCACAAGAGGCGGATATCATTGCGCTCCGTTTGCACATCGTGAATTGGGCACTGAAAATCAAGGTGCGGTAAGAGTCAGTCCGGGTTATAAAACAACAAAAAAAGAAATGACGAAATTGTTGGATGCAATTTATAAAATACAAAAAAATTCTGAATACTAAAAAAGAGCTGTAGAAAAATGAATTTCATTTTTCTGCAGCTCCATATTTTTAGTGTTCCAATATCATTTTGCCAAAATATTCCGGTCTGTGAAAATCTGGTTTTTCGCTTCCGATAAGATTCCAGCAGCCCAGATGCGGAATTTGACAGTCTTCACATAATTTTTGAAAATTCCCATTCCATTCATTTGAAATTTCGGGATAATATTCTTTTAACAAAGAAAACGGAATGTAAAATTTTGCTTCCCAGCCCACCTCCGGCAAAATACGAGTTTGAATGTTCAGCCGGTCAAAATCAATATATTGAAGTTCTCTGTCGAAACGTCCGCTGCCAAGACCTAAGTGCATGTAACCGGTAACGCTTAATTCAAAATTCAGATACTTATTTGTAGTTTCAGGCGACGCATTGAGAAAAATTTCTACACAGCTGTCAGTATAAACATCGGTATTCATTCCCTTTGCGTTTCCCACAGGATTCAGTTCGTCCGAGGAAAATTTAATGCCAACTCCGTTTTCGTCATACAGCATATAAAAATATGTTTTTGGAGCACTTTTTTGATATCCGTCCCAAGGGTAAAGGTCAATTTCTCCTTGTATTGCCTGGTTCCAGCCATCGCTTGCAATCGGTAAATCTGCCGATGGTGCTTTTTTTACTTCATATATTTTCATAAAAAACCTCTTTTCCCAATGCGGTATTGATTGTTTTTTTCATTATAACAGAATTAGTGATGTTCGTCAAGTATATCTTCTTCCCGCAAAAACAAAATTTCCTCATTGATTAAAGCATAAATCACATGTTTATGATAAAACCGATATCGAAGCTCAATGCAGCTTTCCTGAAAGAAAAGAGTTGGTTTTTTATGAAAAACAAGCGGCAGTGGGTAGCGTTTGTTTTCCGTCAGATTGTATAAGATATACTGTTCTTCCAAAGTCAGCAGATAAAGTTTTTTGTGCCACTCAAAAATTTTGATTGGATTCTTTGCTGCAACCGGAAAAAAGTTTGAAAAGCAGTCGTCTGACAACAAGCTGTAACCAAGTGTTCCGCCTTTCTGATACAGCACCAAAATCGAACCGTTTTGTAACCGCAAGGTTTGAAACGGCACATCGTCGCAAAAATCAAACACCCGTACCGGCTGCGCTTTTCGGTAATACAAAATCATCTTTTTCCCTTTATAATAGGAAGAAAAAAAGAGATACAACTCTTTCTCGGGACATTCAATATAGAGTTCTCTGTTTTGAAATTTTTTGTTTTTGGAACACAGGATGATTTCCGTAGAAACAAGCTCGTCGTTCACCTTTTTTTGCATCACAGAGCCATCATGTTCTTCATAGCAGAGGATAATTTCGTGGTCATTACTTGTGTATCCGTAATGTTTGAGACAAGCGTCTGTTATACAAATTGTTTTGCCGTCCTGCTCCAAATAAAGCCCGTCTTTACGGTAAATCCGAAAATTTTTATTCAAAAGAACCGTCTCCCAGTTTATAATCTTCATGATAAAAACTATTCTAAAAGAAAATAAAATATGAAACAAAAAAGCTGCAGCAAAATGAACTTCATTTTACTACAGCCACTTCCTTATGATAAGATTTTGGTGTGCAGCATTTTCATTGCCTCCAGCGCACGGTCGCTGCTTTCAGGCGTAACACCTGCCACACAGGAAGTATCTACCGTAAGCTCGGTTTCCGGACAAAACGCTTTAATCACTGCGCAGTTGGAAATTACACAGATGTCGGTGCATAGTCCGCAAAGCTCAACTTTGGAAAAATTACCATCTCTTACAGCTTGACCTAAGTCCACACTCCCGAAGGTAGGCTTTTCAAAAATTTTATCCTCCGGTTGAACCAATGCGAAAATCTCGGGATGAAGCTCCCAGCCGTCAGTTTCACGGATGCAATGCTCCACCGGCAGATTTTTTCCTTCCAAAGTGGTTAAATATGCTTTTTCGTGGGTATCTTTTGTAAACCAAATATCAAGTTTTTCTTCCCGATATGCTTTAATTTTTGAAACAACAGCCGGAACAATGGCTTCTGCTTCTTTGGTTCCTAAGCTTCCGTTAATAAAATCATTTTGCATATCAATTACTATCAGTAATTGTTTCATAATATCACTCCTGACTTCTTTATTTATATTCTCAATAAATATACATAAATATACATCAGATTTAACCAGGGTTTCCCTGTCACCCATGTTCAAAAAGCAGAAGAACTTATTGTTCCTCTGTCTCTTTACGAAGCATCGGAAAAACTGTAACAACCCCCGCTGCCATCAGGAGAACCCAAATTAAAATTAAATTTCCCCATCCGATTGTCGAAACGGCGTTGGCAAATACTGTACTGGAAATCGCTGCGGCAATATAACTAACAAAATCCAGGAATCCGGTTACAGTGGAAACCCTGCCTGTATCTCGCAAACTGGGGCAATAACGGCTCCAAAGCATAGATGCCGCACCGTTTGAAGACATAATTGCCAAAACCAGACAGATAATATTCAAAACCGGTTGTTTCAAAAAGAATACCAATGCGAAAAAGACAGTGGCAAAAGAAAACATCAAAAACATGGTTTTTTCTAAATTTCTTTTCAAAAGTTCATACACAAACACAGAAACAAATGCCATCAAGGAAATAATAAAAGTGGAAACGGTAAATATCAACGCAGAGGATTCTGCAGAAAAACCAAGATGTTGTGAAATATAGGTTGGCATCCAAAATACAACCGTTGTGCGCACAACGCCGGTAATAATAGAAATCACGGTAAAACGGATGATTCGTCTTTGAATCAGCTCACGGACATCAAGTCTGCTCTTTTCCTCCGATACATATTGATTATATTGAACAATCCCATGTTTCTCGAACAGCATAAAGAACAAAAACACAAATATTGCCATAATTCCTAATGCCGCACTGCTGATTGCAAACACATTTTGCCACAAAAAAAAGGAAGCAACAATTCCTGCCAATGGTGAACCGAAAAAGGAAGCAAAGGTAAACCCTAAACTACAACGGGTTGCGTAAATAGGCTCTGTGTTTTCGGCAACAACTTTCATCATTGGTGCATAAATCATTGCCAAAAAGAAACCGGTCATTCCGTAGATATACTGTGCAACAGACGGTGATACACCAACTGTTTTGGAAAATATAAAATTGGTGATTCCTGCACAAAGCAGACCGGTGCTAATCATATATCTTGCTTTGATGCGGTCCCCGATTGCCCCGTTAATCAGTTGCCCTACTGCATAAAAAATAAAATACACAGAAGAAACCTGTCCGATATATGCTTCTTGATAGCCGTCATTGATCATTTGCGGGGTCGTAGTGCTTAAAATATTTCTTGCAAAATAAACTGCAAGATAAGAAAGAGAACATAAAAATCCAATATAAACCGCATGAAGAGCTTTTTTATTTTTGAAAATCTGAATCTTCTGCAATGATAAGGCACTCCTTTCATGAGAGAATAAAAAACCGTATAAACACCGTAATTCAGTATTTACACGGATTGTAAAAAGTCAAAAAAAGTTTTCCAAGACGACAGAACCATCAGCATTTATGAAAAAACGCTACAATGAATGCTGAATCATATAAAACAAAAAATCCCATCTTTCGACAGGATTTTTTGTTTTGGTCGGGATGACAAGATTCGAACTTGCGACCTCTTGAACCCCATTCAAGCACGCTACCAAGCTGCGCTACATCCCGTTACCTGTAATATTATAGCGTTAAAGAGCCGTTTTGTCAAGAGAAATTTTGAAATTTTTTTACTTTTTTTCTCTTTTTTTTCGTAAAAATGAAGGAAATCTCCTTGCTGTTCAAAAAATGCTAAAAAATGAATGAAATTTCAGTAAAAATCGGGAGAGCATATATGCTCTCCCGACTAACATTACGGTTTTAAGAAAATTACGGTAAAATATGCTGCATAACAAAGCAGGAATAAGACACCAGCCCAGCGATTTAACTTTTTATTTTTGAAACAACATAGCCATAACAGAATGGTAGCTCCGATGGTAACTAAAGTATCAAAAATAAACTTTGACTGAAACGGAACAGGTGTAATCAGTGCAGAAATTCCTACAACAAATAAGAGGTTAAAAATGTTACTTCCTACAATGTTACCGATTGCAATGTCGGCATTTCCTTTTCTGGCTGCCACAACTGAAGTAAAGAGCTCCGGCAGTGAGGTACCTAAAGCCACAATGGTCAATCCGATAAAACGGGGGCTCATTCCCCAGAGAGTTGCCAATGTTGTGGCAGCATCTACAGTAACATTACTGCCCCATACAATTAAAATCAAGCCAATAATTGTAAAAATGATGGCTTTCCATACAGAAAGATTTTCTGTATTCTCTGCGGATTCTTCTTTATGCTTCATTGCTTCTATAAATAAGTATGCCATATACAAGATAAATACAACTAAGAGTGCCAGCCCTGCAATCCAGTTCAGATTTCCGTTCCAGCCCAACACCAATAACAATACTGATGCCAGAAATACCACCGGAATGTCAACCCGAATTGTTGATTTGGAAACTGCCAACGGCACAATAACAGAAGAAATCCCCAAAATAATCAAAACATTTAAGATATTGCTCCCTACAATATTGCCAACTGTGATATCAGCATTGCCTTTTAATGCTGCGGAAATACTGACAGCCGCTTCCGGTGCACTGGTTCCCATCGCAACAATCGTTAAACCGATAATTAACTGCGGAATTCCAAATTTTCTTGCAATGCCGGATGAGCCATCCACAAACCAATCGGCGCCCTTTACCAGCATTAAAAACCCAATCGCAATGAGTAAAAGTTGAAGTAAAACTTCCATTTTTCTTTCTCCTTCTTTCTTTTTAGAGAAGCTGCAATTACATTTCAGGAATAAAAAAAGGCAGACCTTTCCTGTAAATGCTACAGAAAAGTCTTGCCATTTCATTACAAACCGGATTTTTACAAAAATCGTACTGACGGTATCGTAACCGTAACCCAAAAAGGCTACGCCAGCTACTCCCTTTTCGTATTCTCTTGTAATATTATATGCTGTTTTCCAACAACACAACATCATTATAGCAGAATTTTTTATTTTTTCAAGTATTTTTTGAAAATTTTTCATATTTTTTGAAAAAATATGAAAAACGGATATGCTATGCACCACAAAGAATGACAAAACAATCCAGTGTAGCTTATAAAAAACAAAGCGATTTCACTGTACGACAAGCCATTTCATTCAGAAAAGAAGCCATCATTGATTCTAAATGTAAGGCTTTTCAACAGATGGTTTTGGTTATAAAAAAATGGTTACCCATATTGGGTAACCATTTTCAATACAATGATCAGTTGGTAAGAACGCCTTCGGTGTCCTTATCAAAAATGTGTAATTTTGATAAATCGAAAGCAACTTTGATGCTATCACCGGTTTTTGCAGTTGTTCTCGGATTTACTCTTGCGGTAAACTTGTTACCATCTGCCACCAGATACAGATAAGTTTCTGCACCCATCAATTCAGAGAAGTCAACATCAACATTGATAATTGCATCCGGAAAGGTGGAAACGAAAGCTTCATCATCGTGAATATCTTCCGGACGGATACCAAATACAACAGTCTGACCAATATGATCTTTTACTGCATCGTTCAGCTTGCTTTCCGGTAATTTAACTCTATTGGAGCCAAATACCAGATATACGCCTTCGCCTTCCTGAACCAGGTTAGCTTCAATCAAGTTCATCTGCGGGCTACCCATAAATCCGGCAACAAACATATTAACCGGTTTATCATATAAGTTCTGAGGAGTGTCAACCTGCTGAATGATACCATCTTTCATAACAACGATTCTGGTACCCATGGTCATAGCTTCGGTCTGGTCATGAGTTACATAGATAAAGGTAGTCTGTAATCTCTGATGCAGTTTACCGATTTCAGCTCTCATCTGAACTCTCAATTTAGCATCCAGGTTGGAAAGCGGTTCGTCCATTAAGAAAACCTTCGGTTCTCTAACGATAGCACGACCTAATGCAACCCTCTGTCTCTGACCACCGGAAAGTGCTTTCGGTTTTCTGTCTAACAGATGTTCAATGTCCAGAATTTTAGCTGCTTCAGAAACTCTTCTTTTGATTTCGTCTCTCGGAACTTTTTTCTGTTTTAATCCGAATGCCATATTTTCAAATACGGTCATATGCGGATAAAGCGCATAGCTCTGGAATACCATTGCGATATCTCTGTCTTTCGGAGAAACATCATTTACTAATTTATCGCCGATATACAGTTCACCGCTGGTGATTTCTTCCAGACCAGCAATCATTCTTAAGGTGGTAGACTTACCGCATCCGGAAGGACCAACCAGAATAATAAACTCTTTATCTTCGATGTCTAAGCAGAAATTATCAACAGATTTCTGCTGGCTGCCATCATAAACTTTGGTAAGATTTTTTAAGATTAAACCTGCCATTTACATTTTACCCCCATAGTAGTTTTATTTTATGGTGGTATTATAACACAGTTGCAATCAAAAAGGAAGTGGTTAATTAGACAAAAAAACAAAAACTATTTTATTCATTTTGCATAACGTGTAAAAAATAGGGATTGAAAAACTAATTTTTTTGTGTTAAAATAATAAAGAATCTGGAATATTCTAACATTTTTCCACAGAAATCTATGAAAAACCAAATCAATTTGTATCTTTATAATTTTAGTTTGGAGCATAAAATGAAAAAAAATGATATTGTAACGGTTCAGGTAACCGATATTTCGCATAACGGCAGTGCCATCTCCAAAACGGAAGATGGCTTTGTGGTGTTTGTGCCGGGACTGTTGATCGGGGAAACTGCAGAAGTCAAAATATTAAAAGTATTAAAAAACTCTGCCTACGGGAAAACACAAACCCTGTTATCAGCGTCACCGATGCGTCAAAACGAAAGCTGCAGCATTGCAAAGCAGTGCGGTGGTTGTTCGTTTCATCATACAACCTACGAAAACGAGTGTAACATCAAACGCCAGCTGGTAAAAAATGCTTTTTACCCCCTCGGAACCAAAGCGCCGGAAATCTTGCCGGTAATTGCATCGGAAAAAGAAACTGCATATCGGAATAAAATGCTGTTGCCGGTGGGTTGTGACAAAAACGGTGATTATATTGCCGGATTCTACCGCGCAAGAAGCCACAGCATTATCCCCTGTGAAGCATGCACAATCACCTACCCTGAATTTTTCGCTATTACAAATTGTATTCTGACACACTTAAAAGAAAACAACATCCCACCTTATTCTGAGGAAACGCATTCCGGCATTGTCCGCCATATTTTTATTCGCCGCGGAGAACACACCGGTGAAATTATGGTTGGGCTGGTTGTCAATGCAAAAAAAGCTTTTCAAGAATTGTTACAAACCGACAGCTTAATTCAAAAGTTGTTAAAAATCAGTTCCCACATTGTCAGCTTTGCTGTAAATATCAATACAAAAAAGACAAATGTGATTCTCGGTGAAAAAACGGTTACATTATATGGAAAAAAATATTTGACCGACACCATGAACGACATCCGATTCGGCATTTCGCTGCCCTCTTTTTACCAGGTCAACACTCCGCAAGCAGAAAAGCTTTATCAAAAAGCGCTGGAGCTTTTAGGAGAAGATTATGAAACAGTATTTGACCTTTATTGCGGAATTGGGACTATTACATTGAATCTTTCCAAAAAGGCAAAGAAAGTTTACGGAATTGAAAGCTGTTCCCCAGCTGTGGAAGATGCCAAGATGAACCGTGACCTTAACAACATCCAAAATGTAGAATTTATATGCGGAACTGCAGAAGAAGAAGCACCCAGACTAGTTGCAGAAGGAATCATCCCCGATGCTGTAGTTCTCGACCCACCCAGAAGCGGCTGTGACAGTACGTTACTGGAAATGCTTTGCAATATTCAACCGAAAAAAATCGTTTATATCAGTTGCAATCCCGCTACCCTTGCCCGGGATATGAAGATGCTGACAGAAAACGGATATCAGGCAAGTGCAGTTCAACCATTTGACTTATTTCCAAGAACTTTTCACTGTGAATGTGTGGTCTGTCTGACAAAGTAAAAAATATCGTTGCAAAAATGCAACGATATTTTTTTATAACTTGATATAAAATTCAACGCCGTTTTCTTTTTGAAAGAAGCCATATTCTTTCTCGTGAGCCTGCATAATCGCCTTAACGATTGACAGCCCCAATCCGTTTCCGGAGCTGATATCACTTTTGTAAAAGCTGGTCCAGATTTTTTCTTTGTCCAGAATTTCGTTGGTAGAGTTATATACACCAAAGTATACCAACCCGTTCTCGCGATACAAAGAAATCGTCATCTGGTGATTATCATCAATATGCTGAAGAGCATTGCTGATATAATTTGACATGACACGCTCAATTAAAAATTTATCCGCATAAACGATGAGGTTTTTTTCAATATTTTCTGTTAAGAAAATTTCCTGCTTTTCAAAGTGCAAACGGAAGGAAACAAGCAAATCAGACAATAAATCGGAAATATCAAAGGACTCCGGCTGCACATTTAAGCTTTGAGATTCCAGCTGTGCCATTCCCAGCAGGTTTTTTACAATGTTACTCATTTTTTCGGTTTCTTCATAGATAACATTATAATAGTAATCCCGCTCATCTTCCTCGGTAATCAGCTTATCCTTCAGCATTTCAGTGTAAGAAGCAATAACGGAAATCGGAGTTTTCAGCTCGTGTGAAGCATTTTGCAAAAATTCCTTCCGCATTTGCTCCACCCGTTCTTTTTGATTCAAATCCTGCTGCAAAGCTTCGTTTGCACGAGAGAGCATTTGAATGTTTTCGGAAAGACGGTCCGACATGATGTTAATTTGCTCTCCCAAAACATTGATTTCGTCGTCACCCTGCACCTGAAATTTCTTGGAAAAATCCATATTGGTGATGCGCTTGGAAATATCTAAAATTTCGTATATCGGCTTCACAAAATAGCTTCCGAGCAAAAACATAATAATTGCTCCGATGAAACCGATAATGATAATTGCAAGCAAGAAAAACTCATTATAAATTTCGGTGCTTTTGGTAATGGATGCAATGGGTTTGGTTAAAAACAGGTTGCAATAGGGATTCAGCTCTGCATAGAGCATAAGATGCTGAGAACCGATGGAATCCTGAATGGTTTCCACGGCGTAGGTTTTCCCTTGTGGAATCGGAAGCATTCGTGCAAACCGCAGCAAGTCTGTAATGCTCATGTAAGAGTTTTGGTCCTCAAACAGACTGGTGCTGGAATAAAGAATTTTAGAGCTGTTGTCTGTTACAACGATTGTTGTGGTGGAATTTGCGGCAATCTTCGATAAATAGCCTGCCAGCTCCGACGGACGTTCGTCTGCCACTGTTTTAATTGTTTCATAAGTGAGAATAAACTCTGCTTTTTCCTTTTGGGTATAATATGGCTCCAATAGCACATTGTTTGCAATGAATAATACCATCAGCACAGAAAATACGATGGTAAGGAGCATCAGCACAAGTTTCCCTTTTAACGATTTCACCCTTTGGTTACCCTTCCTTTTCCCAGTATGAAAAGCTACACTTCAAATTTGTAGCCTACGCTTCGCACAGTCTGAATATAGCTGCCGCAATCCAAAAGCTTCACACGTAATTTTTTGATATGCGTATCAATGGTTCTCACATCGCCAAAATAATCATAATGCCACACATTATTCAAAATATCATCACGGGAAAGCACGATGCCCTTATTCAGAATCATATATCCTAAAAGCTCAAACTCTTTATTGGTAAGCTCCACTTTTTCGCCCCGCACCGTCACTTCGTAGGTGGCTTTATTGTATGTTAAATCTCCAATTTGAATTTCCTCTGCAAATCCATTGGTGCGACGAAGCAGTGCATTCACACGTGCAGATAAAATTTTCAAGTTGAAGGGCTTGGCAACATATTCGTCTGCATACAACTCAAACCCCTTCAAAACATCATACTCTTCTGATTTCGCTGTCAGCATCACAATGGGAACATTGGAAATTTTGCGAAGTTCTTTTAAGGTTTCATATCCATCCATAACAGGCATCATAACATCCAGAATTACAATGTCGATTTTATGTTCATAAAAGATATCAATAGCCTCTTCGCCGTTTTTTGCCAGCTTTACTTGAAAATCGTTTTTTGAAAAGTAATCGAACAATACTTTGCGGATTCTTTCTTCATCATCTACAATCAAAATGGTACACTTATTCATCGTTATCACCTCCAATGACTCATTTTTCTACTGCCATTATAGCACATTTCAAAAAAAACGCAAGTGTATTCACAAAAAATACAAAAAAACCTACCCTTCCATAAATTACATACATATTTTAGCTGATTGGAAAATGTTTCTCCTTTCTTTTTTGCATAAAATCCGTTATAATAGAAGCAGAGCCCGTGCGGATATATTGGCTCTCCAAGGAGGCATGAAACGTGTGAAAATAGAAAAAATTGAACCAAACAAATTAAAAATCACTCTTTCTTGCACCGAACTGCTTCAAATCAATCCGGAAATTGCTCCAGATGAATCTCAAAAACTCATTTCAAAACTATTTCATTCGTTGGAAACCGAGCATCACTTCTCCATAATGAACAAGAAAATTGTATTGGAAATGGTTCCGTCTCTGCAGGATGGATGCAATATTTATATTACAAAACCGGACACGGTTTCTCTGACAACACAGCACAAGAATCATCTTGCCATTCTTTCTTTTTCAACGTGGAACACGATGGAACATGCCATAACCTTGCTTTCCAATTATTTTACAGGCAGCGGAATGATCTATCGTCTGGATGGAATCTATTATTTAATTTTATATGCAAAAAATAAATTACTAATCAGCCAAACAGAAACATTATTATCTGATTTGGGCGACTATGTAGAAAATCCGGAATTATTTGTAAGTGTGTTGCAAGAATACGGTGTAATGCTGACATATTATGAAAATTTTTTTGGATTTATCAAAAAATGACAAAATAACCAATATTTTTATAAAAAAACTAATGACAAACCGATTTATTTGTGTTATACTATATACTAAGATTGATTTTTCAAAAATGGCACAAAGGAGTTCACTTCATGAGAAAAACAAAAATTGTTTGTACATTAGGCCCTGCAACCGACAACGAGAATGTTTTACGTCAGATGATGCTGGCAGGCATGAATACAGCCAGATTCAATTTTTCCCACGGCGATTACGAAAGCCATCAGAAACGAATTGATATGTTCAAAAAGGTTCGTGATGAGTTAGGTGTTCCTGTTGCAATGCTTTTAGACACCAAAGGTCCGGAGGTTCGTATCAAAACATTTGAAACCGGAAAAATCATCTTAAAAGAAGGACAGGCATTTACCTTAACCACAAGGGAAATTGTCGGAAATGAAAAGATTGTTTCTATCACCTATAAAAAACTGCCTTTTGATTTAACCAAAGGAAATAAAATTTTGCTGGATGACGGGAATATTGAATTGGTGGTTACCGAAATCCAGGATACCGAAATCATGTGCGAAGTGCTTACCGGTGGTCCTTTGAGCGACAGAAAAAGCATGAATCTTCCCGGCATTGATTTATATATGCCTTATATGGATGATGTGGATAAAGAAGACCTGCTCTTTGGTATTAAAAACGATTTTGATTACATTGCTGCATCGTTTGCAAGACGTGCAGATGACATTGTTTCAATGAGAAAGTTTTTGGATGCCAACGGTGGTGAAGAAATTGAAATTATCGCAAAAATTGAAAACCGTGAAGGGGTGAATAATATCGATGATATTTTAGCAGTATCCAGCGGTATTATGGTTGCCCGTGGTGATATGGGTGTTGAAATTGACTTTGAAGAATTGCCCACTATCCAGAAAATGCTGATTAAAAAATGTTACAGCACCGGCAAACGTGTTATTACTGCCACACAAATGCTGGAATCTATGATTTCTAACCCCCGCCCCACCCGTGCAGAAACTTCAGACGTTGCAAACGCTGTCTACGACGGAACCAGTGCAATTATGCTTTCCGGTGAAACTGCTGTCGGAAAATATCCGGTAGAGGCTGTAAAAGCAATGTCCAGAATTGCAAGAAGTGCGGAAAATGATATTGACTATAAAAAGCGATTTGCATTAAGCACATTATCGGCACCGACCATTCAGGATGCGATTTCCCACGCTACCTGTACCACTGCACACGACTTGAATGCAAGAGTCATCATTGTGGTGACAAAATCGGGTCTGACTGCCAGAATGGTGTCAAAATTCAGACCGAATATGCCCATTGTTGCTACCACACCCAGCGAAAAAACCTATCGGAAGCTTGCACTTTCCTGGGGTGTATATCCGGTAAGAGCAGACTGGCAAAGCAATTCGGATGCACTCTTTTCACATGCCATCAAACGTGTTCACGAAGAAAACTATATTACAAAAAATGACCTTGCAATTATTGCTGCCGGCATTCCTATGGGCGAAAGTGCAAATACCCTTCGTGTAATTACGGTAAAATAATAATTTAATATCCGGCATGCAACTGAATAAAAGTATGCTCCTATGCTTTGGGTAGTATTGAACTATGTTGCAAAAAAAAGCTGAAACCGATTGGTTTCAGCTTTTTTGATTACATCGGTAATCCGTTTTTCAATTTGATGTTTTTGCCGTCCAGTTCATCCACAATGCCGTTTACAACCTGAAGCACCTCTTCTTTGGTAAGTGTGCGTTCCGGATGAGAGAATAAAATTCGGAGTGTAATGGATTTTCCGGCTTCATCGGTGTAGGTATCTACAATTTTAACATTTTTAATCAGCGGACAATCTGCATTTGTAATGGCGTTTGCAATAGGCTGATAGGTGTCGGAAACAAAAGACAAGTCAATTTCAATTTCGGGGAATTTTGATGCTTCCTGATACTGAATGCTTTTGTTTTTGATTTCGGAGAAATCGGTTATGTCAATTTCTGCATAAACGATATTGGCTTTCTTATCAATCTTTTTGGATACTGTCGCATTTACAATACCCATTTCCCCTAACTCTTTTCCGCCAAGGTAAATTGTATTCAGATTTTTGGGATGCTGATAAGAATGTGTTGCTTCTTTGGTTTGGAACGAAATGCTTTCGTGTTTCAAATCATCGCAAATGACAGCCAACATATCTCTCAATTCAAAATAAAGCGTTTCCATCTCTTTGGTTTTGGAATATAAGGTGATGCAAAGCTTTTTCCGTTCATTGCAAAGGCCATCATCTTTTAATCCCTCAACTACTCTGCCGATTTCAAATACTCCGAAATCAGTAGAATAACCGGTGTTATATTTCACCTGACACAGCTGAGTGGGAACAATGGATTTTCGGATTGTTTTGATATTGGGGTTCACGGAGCTTACCAGATTGATATTATCCTCCACTTCGATGCCCAAGGCTTTATATTCATCATAGTATGCCCATACATAGGAATGAAGTTCATGCAAGGAATAACGTTTTACCAAAATATCTTTGATGCGGTCTTCATCACTTTTTTCCTGTGCCGCTCTTACCGGATACAACGGCACTGCTGCGGTGTTGATATCAAAGTTATCATAGCCGTAAATACGGGTGATTTCTTCAATAATATCCGCTTTCATGGTAACGTCCTTGGTGGCACGCCAGGAAGGAACGGTTACAGAAAAGCTGTCCCCTGCAACGGTTACGTCAAATCCAAGGGCTTTTAATGTTTTTTCGATGGTGGCACTGTCTATATTGATGCCGGTATATTTATCTACAAATGCCTTTTCAAAGCTTAAGCTTACAGTATCATAATGATAAGGATATTCGTCGGTTAAAGAGGAAACCACCGTAGCCCCCGGGTCAATTTCGGTTAACAGCTTTACGAAACGTGCAATGGCAACCACAGTCATTTCAGGGTCCAAACATTTTTCGTAACGCATAGATGCGTCAGTACGATGTGCCAGACGAACAGTAGATTTACGGATAGAGGAAGCATCAAAGGTAGCAGATTCCAGCGTTAAGGTGGAAGTGGATTCTACAATTTCAGAATCCAACCCACCCATAATGCCCGCAATGGCAACAGGAGTGTTATCATTGCAAATCATCAGGGTTTCTTCGTCAATCTCACGTTCAACACCGTCTAAAGTTTGGAATTTGAAAGGTTTATCAAACCGTTTGATACGGATTTTTTCTACTTTTCTGGAGTCGAAAGCATGCATCGGCTGACCCATTTCCAACATCAGATAGTTGGTTAAATCCGCCAGGAAATTCAGTCCTCTCATACCGCAGTAATAAAGACGAATTCTCATATTCATCGGGCTGACATGCTTGGAAATATTGCCAAACTGCAAACAAGAGTATCTTTGACACAAGGTATCCTCGATTTTCAAGTCCACTTTGGGCAGATTTTCATAAGCTTTCAAATCAGCAACCGGAAGCGGTTTTAATTCTCTGCCGGCAATGGCAGCAAATTCACGTGCAATTCCGTAATGACCCCAAAGGTCAGGACGATTGGTTAACGATTTGTTGTCCACCTCAAAGATAATGTCGTCAATCTGGTAAATGTCTTTCAAGTCGGTACCCAATGCCACATCTTCACAAATATCCATAATGCCGTCATTATTATCGCTTAAGCCCAGCTCTTTTTCGGAGCAGCACATACCGTTAGAGGTATAACCTGCCAGTTTTCTGGGAGTGATGGTGATGTCCCCGATTTGTGCACCTAATTTTGCGAAAGCAGTTTTCATACCAACTCTTACATTGGGCGCTCCGCAAACAACATCCACAAGTTCACTTTCTCCGATATCCACCTTTAACAAATGCAGCTTTTTGGATTCGGGATGATCCTCCACCGATTTGATTTCTGCAACTACTATGCCGGAAAGGTCGGAGCCTTTCTGATAAATTTCGTTTTCCACCTCAGCAGTAGAAAGCGAAAATTTTGCAATTAAGTCTAATTTATCCAATCCGGACAAGTCTACAAAGTCCGAAATCCAGTTCATTGATAAAATCATTCTGTTCGCTCCCCTTTCTTATTTATCGTCGGTAAATTGTGCCAGACTTTTTAAGCTGCCACTGTTTAAGTCACGAATATCTTTTACGCCGTATTTCATCATCGCAAGACGTGTCAGACCTAAACCAAATGCAAAGCCGGTATATTCTTCCGGGTCGATGCCGCCTGCCTTTAACACTTCAGGGTGAATCATACCGCAAGGACAAAGCTCCAGCCATCCGCTATGCTTACAAGAGGGACAACCTTCCCCACCGCAAATCAGACAACTGATATCCAGCTCAAAGCCCGGTTCCACAAAGGGGAAAAATCCGGGACGAAGACGCACCTTGATATCCTTTTGAAACACCTCGGAAAGCATGGTTTTCATAAAGAAAATCAAGTTGGAAATGGAAATGTTTTTATCCACCATTACCCCTTCCATCTGGAAGAAGGTGTTTTCATGGCAGGCATCGGTTGCTTCATTACGGAAGCATCTGCCGGGGAAAATTGCATTGATGGGCTTTCCTTCGTTGTAGAGGGCATCTTTGTATTTTTTGTAAATAGCATTCTGTGCTGCAGAGGTGTGTGATTTGAGTAGTTGCCCGTTATCCAGATAATAGGTGTCCTGCATATCTCTTGCGGGATGGTTTTTTGGAATGTTCAAAGCCTCGAAACATTCATAATCGGTTACAATTTCGCTATAATCTTCAATGGCAAAGCCCATGGAACGAAATACTTCTTCACACTGACGCTGAACCAAGGTAATCGGATGATAGGAACCACGATCCAACACAGGAGGCATAGACAAATCGAAAACAGGCATACGGCTGTTTTCCAGCTCAATTTCTTTCTGTTTTAATTCTTCACGTTTTTGGGTAATGGCGTCATTGACTTCATTTTTTAGTACATTGACTGCCTGACCGAACACCTTCTTTTCCTCCGGAGAAAGATACTTCATCTCCTGCATCAGTTCGGTAACCAACCCTTTTTTGCCTAAGTATTCAACTCTTATTTTTTCCAGCTCTTCCATGTTGGTCACTGTAAGCAGTGCCTCAGAAAATGCTTGCTTTAATGCTGTGGTTTTTTCAGCCATAACGGTAATTTCCTTTCTCTATAAAATGATAATTCATTACAGAACTTGGGTTTGGAGACAATAAAAAAACAGCATCGTCTCCAAATCAAATGGGACGAGCTGCAACCCGCGGTACCACCCAGATTCAAATTGAAATATCAATCTGCACTCTTCTCACCTTTTTTGCGTGTGGCAACAAACACCTGGCTTATATCAAAAAAGACTTTCGCCAAATACTCCAATGCTGAAATTCGTGCTGTATCCTATCTTGGTGCTTTCAGCCGATGGCACCATTCTCTTTTTAGAATCAGATACAGACTACTGACACATCTTCACAGTATGCTAAATCATTATAACAGTTTCTTAGAAAAAAGTCAAGTCCCGAAAGAGATTTTCTTTCGGGACTTTATGAAATTATGCTTTTTTTCGACGTATTAAATATATAAGAATGCCCAGAAGGATTACCCCAACTGCTCCTCCACCCACAACCCAGGGAGTATAGGTTTTCTTCGGAATAGATGGTGCAGTTTCCCCGTTTTCCTGCTCATTTTTTTCGTATAGTTCTTTTTGCACATCAAAGGGGAGAAACTCATACAGCGTGGATAAATCTTCCCATTCCATTGTAAAATCGCAATTTGGAAGTCTGCTCATCATCTGACTGTATCGGTCTACTTCGCAAAAACGGGATACACAAGCAAAGGTGCTTGGGGAAAACCCGTCATAAAGCGTATCCTGCCTGTGGGTAATCGTGATATAAAGAACATCATCTGCCCAGTCTTCTGAGCCCATTCGTTTGAATATTCGATTTTTTACATCAGTAATAAGAATCTTATCCGAAACATTGAAAAACTCGTCCACGTCAATATCATACGTAGTGCCATTTAACGAAAATGTGACTTTCTCGGTAATCTCCCGTGTGGTTTCCATATAGTTGCTCAGGGTTATTTTTCGACCGACATTCTGGCGTGCAATTTCAGCTCGTTCATACAATCCTTCATCCAGATAACTTTGAATCCGCTCCGAAAATTCGTCGGTAATATGTATGCTGATGTTATCCTCTGTCCGACTTTTCACCCTATAAGCGTAAACCGAGGTGTTGCCTAACCAACCAAAAAGATATTCTGCTCCTTCTTCCGGCACATCCTTGCCGAAACTGCAAAATTCGTAGGAATCGTCTTTTCCGACTTCCACATCACCTTTAATTTTCAAAGTCGGATGCACTGTCACCTCTTTTTCATTCTCAGCATTGCCTAAAGGAGAGTTTGAAAAATTCAAGAGAGTGCCAATAAAAACCTTTGCATCGTCTTCGTAGCTCAAAGCTTCGGGAATATCCCCCGCAAATGCGGACAAACAAAACAAAGCCATCATCCATCCTGCAAAAATCAGTGCTGCTAATTTTTTCATATTCTATTCTCCTTTCAGTGTCCTTAATCAGTCCAACAGATTTTCCAGCTCGTTCAATTCGGCTATTTCATGGGTGATTGGATAATCGTATATATTTTTTTCACCGTCTGGGTTGTACCACACGGTATCAATCCCCATATTTACGCCACCTAAAATATCCGATGTCAAGGAATCACCGATAATCACAGCTTCCTCCGCCTTAAAATCGGGGATGTTTGAAAAAACAATTTCAAAATATGCTTTCTCCGGCTTTTGAAATCCAATCTCTTCTGAAATAAAGATGCCATCTGCCAAATCCTGCAATCCGGATTTCCTCAGTCTGGGCCATTGCACCTCGCGGGTGCCGTTGGTCACATAATAAATCTGATGCCCTTTTTGTCTCAGGCGAATCAATAGCTTGTCTGCGCCGTCAATAAGCTCTGCAATCTTCGACAGCTCATTCCGGTAATAACGGTCAAACTGTACGCTATCACCCAAAAAGCCAAACTCCTGAAACAAATCGTCAAAGCGTGCCGTTAAAATTTTTGACTTTTCTATCTTTCCTTTTTCAAATTCGCCCCAATAGTAATGGTTGATTGCTTCATATCTGGCACGGATTTGCTCTGTGTAGGAAAAGCCGAACTCTTCCAGAGACTTCTTCAAAGCAAGTTTCTCCGACTTTTTGAAATCCAAAAGAGTGCGATCCACATCAAATAATAAAAATCTTTTTTTCATATTCCTTATGTTACATCCTTTGCTTGTTTCTTTGAAAGCATCACATAATGAGCTGCATTGTCCCGATTTGCCTGAATCTCGTCCTCTGTTACAAAGCGCTTCACTTTGCCGGGAAATCCAATCACCAAAGAATTATCCGGAATCACCGTGTTTTGTGTAATCAGGGTACCCGCCCCTAAGATACAATTTTTACCCACTTTGGCTCCATTTAAAACTATGGCACCCATTCCTACTACGGTATTTTCTCCGATAGAGCATCCGTGAAGAATTGCGCCATGCCCAACGCTGACATTTTCTTCAATGATTACAGGATAGCCCTCTGCGGTATGCACCGTCACGTTATCTTGAATATTCGACCTACACCCAACAACAATAGGAGCCACATCCCCGCGCAAAACAGCATTGTACCACACAGAAACCTCGTTGCTCAGTGTCACATCGCCTACCACAACTGCGCCTTGCATCAAAACTGCATCTTGCATCATCATTCCTCTTTCTAAAGAATTTCTTTGCTGTCCAACACAATGGTAAAGGGACCGTCGTTCACCAGTTCCACTTTCATATCTGCCCCGAATTCGCCGCATTCCACGCTTCCAAATAGTGCTTTGCATTTTTCCAGCATATAAAGATACAACTCGTTTGCCATATCCGGAGCACCTGCCCCAATAAAGCTGGGACGGTTGCCTTTTTTGCAATCGGCATATAAAGTGAATTGGGACACTGCAAGCACTTCTCCTCCGACCTCAGAAATACTGAGATTCGTTTTGCCGTTTTCATCTTCAAAAATGCGGAGTTTTGCTGTTTTTTCCAACATTTTATCGGCAATTTCTTTGGTATCGTCGCCGGAAATGCCAAGAAGAAGCAGATATCCTTTGCCGATTTTTCCTTTTACAGTTCCATCAATGGTAACGCTTGCACGGGTAACTCTTTGAATCACAATTTTCATAACTTTCTTCCTCAGTTTTTATAGCTTCTTTTCTAATAGAATCATGTTAATATCCGGCATAGAATGAAAAACGCAAGGAACAATTCCAATCTCCTGATATCCTAACTTCTGATACATTTTTCTGGCACGCTCATTGCGCTCATTGGTATCAAGGCGAAGATAAGGACAATCATGTTCCAAAGCGTAGTGTTCATAAAACTCTACAAACTGCTTCCCATAACCTTTTCCGGCTGCTTTGGTGGAAATAACCAAGGTGTGTAGTACCATAATATCGGAATCCACGGCAGGATACTTCCATTTTCCAAGATGATAAACATCCACCTGTTCCTGATTGATAATTGCTGTTCCCATCACACCTGTTTCGTCTTCCAACACGAACAAATCGCTTCGGTTAAAGGCATCCTCGGCTGTTTGCCGAACCGGATAAATCTCCCGATTCCAACCGATGACTGCATTTCCCTTTTCTTCTTCTATGTGGTTTTCCAGATAAATTTCCCAAATTCTGTCAATATCTGTTGCATTTGCTTTTCTTATTTGAACCATAAATTCTCCGTAAACTATTTTTTAATTTTTTCAAGAATCAAATCAAGCTTTTCCTCTTCAATATCATTCACAACATCAAATAATTCAAGAATTTTCTCACCGGCAGCACCTTTCTCGATTAAATCATGCAGCAATGCCAGCAGGCTGTCATAAAAACCGTCTAAATTCAGAATCACAATCGGTGTATCCATTTGTTTCAGATATTTCAGTGTCAAAATCTGAAAGAATTCATCCATGGTACCGATGCCGCCCGGTGCGATGAGGTAAATATCGGCATGTTTTTCCATTAAAGTTTTGCGTTCTGCCATAGTGTCCACCATAACGGTATTGTCGCACTCGAAAATGGTTTCAAAATCTCCCATAAAATGAGGTGTAACCCCCATAATATAGCCGTCGTTTTTCCGGAACCCTTTTGCAATGGCACCCATACATCCGGTCGCGCCGGCTCCATAAACCAAAGAATATCCTTTTTCTGCAAGCGTTTCTCCTAATTTTTCGATGGTATTTTTATGGGTGTCCGAAATATGATCCGAAGCACCACCATATAAACAAACAAAATATTGATGTGACATAACCTTATCTCCTATTCTCTTACATAATCCAACAATTCCCCGATTGCTGCACGGTCGGTAAAATCACCGTCGCAGTCGCACAACGTAATCAAAAGTTTTTCCATTTCTGTGGGATTTTCCTTTTCGCTCATCAGTTTTTTCAATGCTTTTAATGCAGTACGATGAACCAGGGAAAGCTCCTGTGTAATCATTTTCCCCATGAAATTAAAAACCTTCACTTTTGTACCACTGTCACCCTTGAAATTCTTCTCCATTACCATTTTATCATAATAATCACGACAAGAAAGCGGCGTAATTCCGGTGGTGAATACCGCAATTTTTTTACCCTGCAATTTCGGAAGGTTTTTGGTAATCAAGGTAACACCGGCAATCACCTCGGCGTATAAGCCTCCGCCGTATATAATGGTGTCATACGGCTCCAGGTCTTCCGCCTTCAATCCTTTATTCTCCACCGCCTCACAGGATAACTCTTGGGCAATCCATTCAGCATAGGTTTTGGTGGAACCGTATTTTGATTTATAAATTACAATAGGGTTCATAAATACACACTCCGTTTTTTCTTAATACCATAATAATATATGAGAAATGTGTCTGATATGTGAATCAGACTTTATCAGACGAATTTAGATGACGGCTGTTTTCGCAAATGACCAACCGCATCCACTGCTTCTCCTCACGAGAAAAGCTTTTTTGATTGCAACAATTTTCGACATTTCTCTTAACCTCATATCCAGACGGGACTATAAATTTATTGCTTCCAACGGAGCTCTGTCATTTCATATATTCCGTCTGAAACAACGCCGTCGTAAATTTCCTGCCCGTCAATCGACACAAAACAGTTTCCGATATACGACCAATGGCTGTTATTTACGAACCATGCAATGTGCATTACATAATATAATTGATCCTTCGCAGAAACTGCAGCAATACACCGATATGAAACGGGAAAACCGGTTTCTTCTGCCTGCTCCCCCAAGACCTCCTGGCATAGCAGCTCTGCGTCTTGCTTTGTGAATCCGTTTTTACTTTGTTTCGCAATATTTTCAACATCTGAAATTGGTAATTCTTTGATGCTGTTATCAGACGTATACTCTGTTTCAGATTCCATCATCGCAGTTGGATTATCATTCATTTCATCTGCGAAATGATTTTTTATTTTGACTCCTACAATAAAGCCAATCAAAACAAGAACGATACATAAAACAGAAATAAAAATCTTCTTCATAAGGTCACTTCCGGTTTTATAGGATTCTACATTTTTTTACTATGATTATGGTAACACACCAAAGAAAAAAAGTCAATGATTTCAAATAAACAAAAAATCCGCACACAAACAGTGTACAGATTTCTTTGGGAAAGCAGAACCATAGAGATATTTTATTTAATTAGCGATATACTCGCTCACGCTCGTGTGATATATTTGCTTCGCAAATTCGATATCACTCCACTTTGCGACCTTGCGATATGATATAAATTCCTTTTCTCGTTGCTGCAAGGCAACATATCTCATCCGTCAGGATATATCGCTGAAAAAAGCGTACTGAAAATTTCAGTACGCTTTTTTTATGTCTTTCGTGTACATAATAGATGCAAATAAAATAAGCTTTGCGAAAGCAAAGCCACCTCAATTTCTTCCTTATTCACTATTACTTATTACTTTCCAAAAATCGACAAGTATTTTTTAGGGAATAGTGAAGAGTGAATAGGTAATAAGTAAAATCGACAAGACTCTGACGAATCTTGTCGATTTTTGGAGCTCCCGATGGGAGTTGAACCCATGACCTCATCCTTACCAAGGATGCGCTCTACCTACTGAGCTACGGCAGCCAACCAACGAGTGATATTATAATATAAAACTTTTGATTTGTCAATAGGTTTTTCTAAATTTTTTTATTTTTTTTGAAATTTGTCTAAGAATGAAATTTCGGGCTAAATTTCCTTACGGAATTCAACCCGAAATCACAAAAAATCACACTAAAAAATCGGGCAATCTTTCAGGTGCTTCTTCAATTTGCCAATCAATGGGATTCTGCCCTGTCATTTTTAAGAATTGATTGGTCTGGGAAAAATGCTTACAATCCCAAAAACCGTTATATGCAGACAACGGACTTGGATGTGCTGCCTTTAACACAAGATGTCTGGGGGATGTAATCAGTTGCTCCTTCGTTTTGGCATTCGCTCCCCACAGGATAAACACAATCGGCTTTTCACGGTTATTCAGCAGCGCGATAACACGGTCGGTAAATGTTTCCCAACCGCATCCCTTATGTGAATTGGGCTCATTGGCACGAACTGTTAAAACATTGTTCAAAAGAAGCACACCCTGTTTCGCCCATTTTTCCAAAAAACCGTGAGACGGAATGGTGCAGCCTAAATCGTTATGTAGCTCTTTATAAATATTCATCAGCGACGGCGGAATGGCAATTCCCCGTTTTACAGAAAAAGACAAACCGTGCGCCTGTCCTTCTCCGTGATAAGGATCCTGACCGATAATCACAGCCTTCACGTCGGAATAAGAGGTCAGTTTCAAGCTGTTAAAAATATCATACATATCCGGATATACTTTATGATGTGAATACTCTTCTACTAAAAAAGAACGCAATTTCTGATAGTAGGGTTTCTCAAATTCTCCTTTTAATACGATATCCCACTCATTATTAAACGTTACCATGATAAAGTCCTCCGTTTCTTAATCCTTATTGAGAAAATGTATTACAAATGAAACTAAAGTGCCTACAATAGAACCAACCGGCAGCACAATGATAAAATAGTAAAGAGAATCCCAATTTGCCAGCGGACACCATGCCGGATAAACGGTTATCCAAACAGCAAGCACCGCACCATATAACCAACAATACACCAGCAGACTAATCGGAATATATGCCAAAAGATATTTTAGTCTTTCATACCGCAACGTGCAAACCGGAACCAACGACGTTCCGATTACGCCTGCCGCGGCAGCCATTTCCCAGCTCAGAAACCCAATGCGGTGGACTGATAAATTCTCTCCAAAAAAAGATTGCCAACCGGTAGCAATGCCTATCAGGACTACCCAGAGCGCATAAACACCAAAGGAAATCGCACCGGATACAGCGCCCATTTTCAACGATTTTTTCCAGGAATCTTGCATCAACATAGAAACACCTCAACATTTAACCATTTTCATTCAAAACCAATGATAACACGGTTTCAATTTAAGAATTTAACATTTATTATATAAACTATATATATTTGATTACGATATTTTTCGACATTCATATTATAAAGACTTTATAATCTAGATGCCAAAATTATAGGTGGTAAGTTCATATTATGTTAGGGCGAAAAATTAAGTTTCCAACTCAATAATATCGTACACTTTTCTTTACGCTTCTTCCTCTAACAAATTTTTTCTATCATAATTTACTTGTTCGCCTATAATATAATTTATCTTATGTAATGTCACTGATAACCCATTGTGTTCTTTTGATTTTAGTATTTTTGCATACTCAACAACAAAGTCATAAAGCGTCGAAGTTTTTACAATACTTGATAATTCTATTGCAAACTGTGTAAGAATATACAATGACAATTTGTAGTCAATTTTTTTATCTGAATCATTTTTCAAAAGAATGATATATCTATTATCATAAATTATAGACCTATGGTTATTGGGTTCAATTGAAATTGTTTTTTTTGAATCCTCCAAACTAATAAGATTAAACTCTTTAAGTTTCAGCAGATTAGTCCAATACAAATTGAATCTTTTATAGAAATCATTAACTTTATCACTCAATATACTGTTATCAACATTTACAGAACATAATCTTTCAAAAAGTTTAAAATCGTCTGATGTCATATTTTTCAATATATCTAATGATTTGTAAGAAATACTTCCCGGAAAAGAAAGTTCTTGAGTCAATACTTTTGCCCACACGTTTTGCATATATTCATCTGATGAAGTTTTTGCATTTTCAAAATATACATTAATCCAATCTATTTTGGTGTACGAACCCAGTTCAATTTTTTTCTCCTGAATTATCTGATTAGTTTTTTCAATAATTTTGTATAAATTATCGTCTGTCTTTTTCTCAAAAACAGCATATGCTTGTTCCAGACTTGTTTTAAAATTCGCCGCAGTCAATGTCGCCAAGGCATTTGCATCGCAATTATATTCTACAATATCTCTTCCTGCCTTTTTAGAACTATCAACCCCATTGTCACCAAACTTTTTCTTGTCATTAAAAGACTTCTTATAATTATTTATCTTCTTGTGTGCAGAGCCACCAACAAATAATGCCACAAGCCCTGTAATACAACTTATTAATGCTAATAAAGTATCAAAACTAAACTCTATTTTCATAGTTTTTTCTCACTTTCTTTATCATTTGTTTTCGACACCATTCGACAATCCTTATATAAAGACTGAACGATTTAGATGACAATAATTTTAGTGATATACTCACCGCGTTCGTGCGATATATTTTCATTTCAATCAAATGCGATATAACTCCGCTGTGCGACCTTGTGATATGATATAAATTCCTTAATCTCATCCCAAAGGGACATATCGCATCGAAGATATCTCGCGTACATAGTACATATCGCAAATTCCGTCAGGAATTTATATCGCTGAATTCAACTTCGTTGAATTCATTATAGCATGAGAATACGAAAAAATCAAGTGAAAGCAATCGATAAAAATGGAATTCTAAAAAAACGCTTGACAATTTCTGATTTGAAGTATATAATACATTTTGTATTTCGAAATACCAATTTAACATTTGGGGGGCTGACCGTAAGTCGGCTGAGAGTGAGTGTGTTGCACTTTGACCCGTAACCTGATTTGGATAATGCCAACGTAGGGAAAATAATTGTTTTCTTTTTGTCCGAATCACTTTTTGATTCGGATTTTTTATTGGTATTATTCTTTTCTCAAATTGAAAGGAGTAATGAAATGACAACAACAAAAAAACTAACCACCTGTGCCCTGCTCATCGCCTTGGCAACGGTGTTGATGTGGGTATCCAAAATCATTCCCGCACCGTGGCTGCAAGGTGGCAGCATCACCATTGCCTCCATGGTTCCCATTGTGCTTGCAGGGATTTTGTATGATGTAAAATGGGGGCTTTCGGCATCCTTTGCCTATGCATTGATTCAAATGATATTCGGATTTTATCCGCCACCGACACAAACCTTTGGCTACTTTGTTTTGGTGGTACTGTTGGACTATCTGTTCGCATTCGGCATACTGGGGCTTTCCGGCTTTTTCTTCCGTATAACCGGAAAAAAGGCATATTCCGCTCCCCTTTCTGCTTTTATTGTTACCCTGCTGCGCTACCTGTGCCATATTCTTTCCGGCATTTTAATTTGGGGTGTTTATGCAGAGGAAGGTCAGAGCGTGCTGGCATATTCTCTCATTTATAACGGCAGCTACATGATTCCCGAAATTATCATTACCACCATTGTAACAGCATTGATTTGTAACACAAGTATGCTAAAAGAAAAAATCAGATAACTTTTCACAAAAAAAAGAAACTGCAGTGTTAAACTGCAGTTTCTTTTTTCTTATTTCAGTTTGTTTTCTTTCAGGAACCAGATTTCTTTTGCATAGTTTCTGATGGTTTCGTCGCTGGAGAATCTGCCTGCCATTGCAATATTGTAAGCAGACATAGACAGCCATTTTTGCGGCTCTGTACGATACAAATTCATGGCACGTTCCATGGTTTCTTTGTAAGATTGGAAGTCAGCCAGCACAAAATACTCGTCATTCTGGTGAATTAAAGAATCAAAGATCGGCATAAATTCACCGGGATGTGCATCTTTGAAGAAATCACCTTTTAAGGTATCCAGAATCCGACGAAGTTTATAATCGGATTCATAAATATTTACGCTATGATAATCACGGTCTCTGTAATGACACAACACTTCGCTGACAGACATTCCGAATGTGAAGATGTTATCATCACCGACTGCTTCAGCAATTTCAATGTTTGCACCGTCCATAGTTCCCATCGTCAAGGCACCGTTTAACATAAATTTCATATTACCGGTACCGCTTGCTTCTTTGGAGGCGGTAGAAATCTGTTCGGACAAATCAGACGCGGGGAAAATATGCTGCGCAAAAGAAACATTGTAATTTTCCAAAAACAGCACTGTGATGATACCCTTGGTATCCGGATCGTTATTTACCAGGTTTGCAACCGAATTGATAAATTTAATGACCAGCTTTGCATAAGCATATCCGGGTGCCGCTTTTCCCCCGAATAAGAACGTCATAGGCTGACGGACTTTGGTGGGATTATCCTTAATATCAAAATACATATCCAGAATCTGAAATGCTTTCAACAGCTGACGTTTATAGGCATGGATTCTTTTGACCTGCACGTCAAACAAGGTATCCGGATTCAATAAGAAGCCCTGTTTGTCTTTAATAAAGTTTGCAAGCTTAATTTTGTTGCGATATTTAATTTTGCCAAGTTCTTCTAAAAATGCACTGTCATGATGCAAGTCTTTTTCTACAATTTTAGCAAGCTGAAGCGGTTTTTTGATAAATTCGGAACCAATGTTTTTGGTAATCAATTCAGTAAGCTCCGGATTGGAGTCAACCAACCATCTTCTGTGAGTAATTCCGTTGGTTTTGTTGTTGAACTTTTCGGGAGTGGTCATATAGTAGTCATGGAAAAGTTCATCTTTTAAGATTTGGCTGTGAACAGCTGCAACACCGTTGACACTGTGGCTGCCGGCGATTGCCATATTCGCCATGTTTACCACATCGTTTTGAATGATTGCCATATAAGAAACTTTACCGGTATCTCCGGGATAAAGCTGATACAGTTCTTCACACAGACGACGGTTGATTTCTTCGGTAATCATAAAAATTCGGGGCAACAGCTCACGGTACATATGAATGGGCCATTTTTCCAACGCTTCGGGCATAATGGTGTGGTTGGTGTAAGACAAGGTTCTGGTGGTAATTCCCCAGGCGTCTTCCCACGGCACTTCATATTCATCTACCAGAAGTCTCATCAGCTCCGGCACGCAAAGGGCGGGATGTGTATCATTGATATGAACTGCCACATATTCGTCCAGCTTCCAGATATCATTCCCCAATGCAACATAATCTCTTAAAATAGAGGTCAAGCCTGCGGATACAAAGAAATATTGTTGTTTTAAGCGAAGTAATTTATTGGAATAGTTGGAATCATCCGGATAAAGAACGTCAGAAATTGCACGGACAGACTGGCGATATTCAACTGCACTGGAATATTCACCGCGGGAAAATTTAGAAAAGTCAAATTCATCTTCCTTCGGTTCTGCACTCCACAGGCGCAATGTGTTTACAATATTGTTTTGATATCCAATCATCGGAGTATCGTAGGGAACAGCGATAACCGGATCATAATTCACTTGGGAATAGTAGCATTTACCGTTTCTTTCTTCGCATACAACATCCCCATAAAACTTTACTTCCACCGATTTGGAGGAACGGCGTGCTTCATATAAATTTTCAGTATTCAGCCAGTTATCTGATTCTTCTACCTGATAACCGTTGACAATTTTCTGCTTGAACAGGCCGTGTCTGTAACGGATACCGTTCCCGTGGCCTGCATAACCGCAAGCAGCCAAAGAGTCTAAAAAGCAGGCTGCCAATCTACCCAAGCCACCGTTTCCCAGACCTGCATCCGGCTCAATATGTGTAACGCGGGTAATGTCAAACCCCAATTCTTTTAAGATGTCTGTCATATCTTTTAAGATATTTAAGCGTCTTAAATCTTTTCGGAGTGCCTTCCCCATCAAAAATTCTAACGAAAAATAGTACACCTGTTTTACATTGTTTTCTTTATAATGCTTCTTGGTTTTTACCCATTCTTTCCCAATCAGCTCTCTGACCAGTGTTCCCAGGGCAAAATACATATCCCGTTCGGTTGCTTCATCAACCGACACATTGCGAACACCCTCCAGCTTATTGATCAGGGCTTCCTTCAGCTCTGCTTTTGTCAGCTTCGGGGTTGTTTGGGTTTCTTTGCTTTCTGCTGCTTTTTTTGCAACAGTTTTTTTCGCTGCAGCGGGTTTGGCAGCGCCTTTCTTCTCAGCTGCTTTTTTTGTGGCAGCTGTTACTTTGGTTTCTTCTTTTTTTGAGCTCATTGATAATATGTCCTCCTTAAGATTTGCAAAATACAGCAAATGATTTTGACGGCAGCATCATGCCGTACTCGTTGTATAAAACGCTCTTTTCGCTGAAAACAAGAGTTCCAAAAACACCGTCTTTCCACAAACAGGTTTCGTTTCCGGCATTACAGTATACTGTCAGACTCCCTCTTTCAAAAGACAGGATTCCGTCTTTTTGTATTATTTTTTTAAGAGGTGTATCAAACTCTTCCCGATACTGCTGATGGAAAGCTGTAATGTTACGATAAAAATTCAATAAATCGGTATCTTCCTGACCGTATGGATAGGTCTTTCTGCAATAGGGGTCGGCAAAGCCTTCACTTCCTACTTCATCTCCATAGTAAATGCACGGGATGCCGGGAAGCGTGAACTGAAGCAAGGTCGCTAATTTCAGCATTTCAGAAGCTTTTTGATATGTCTCTTCACTGAGCCGGAAGTTTTTTTGTTCGTTTTTTGGAATCTCCGTACAAACGCCAAGCTCGGTGATAATCCGCTTTGTATCGTGAGTTCCTAACGAGTTCATCAGAACCGACAACACTTCACTTGGATAATTTTCTAAAATGGTCATCACAGATGAAATGAAAGCCTGGGGCACATTATTTTTTACATAGTCGATAATTGCCGTGCGAAACGGATAGTTCATGACGCTGTCCAGCTGATTGCCCAATAGGTAACGTCGCTTTACGCCATAGCTTTCCTTATTGGAAGCATCCTCCCACACTTCACCGATAATAAACCCTTCCGGATTGATTTGTTTGACAGTTTTTCGCAACCGGTCAATGAAAACATCGGGCAGCTCATCTGCCACATCCAAACGCCATCCGTCAACACCCCGGTCATGCCAGAATTTCAGCACACCGGTTTCGGGATTGGTGATATAATCTAAATATGCTTCGTTATCTTCTTTCACATTGGGAAGGTTTTTGAACCCCCACCAGCTTTCGTACTGACTTGGGAAATTGGAAAATCCGTACCAGGAATAATAGGGTGAATCCTGACTTTGATAAGCACCCAAAGAATCATAACGCCCAAATTTATTGAAATATACACTGTCGGCGCCGGTATGGCTGAACACACCGTCTAATACCACACGAATATCACGCTTATGACATGCTTTTGTAAAATCGGTGAAATCTTTTTCTGTTCCTAAATAGGGGTCGATTTTTTGATAGTCGGCAGTGCTGTAACGATGGTTTTCCGCACTTTCAAATACGGGATTCAAATAAATAATGCCCACGCCAAGCGCTTTCAGATAATCCAATTTCTCAATAATTCCTCTTAAATTACCGCAAAAATAGTCATTGGCAAGATAGGGATTCTGTTCTTCGATAAACATTGGAATGTTATTCCAATTCTCGTGAATGATTCGTTCATTTTTTGCAGGTAGAGGTTGAAATTTTTCACTTTTGGCAAACCGGTCCGGAAAAATCTGATACATAATTTTCCCTTTTGCCCAGCCCGGCGTAACAAACTCCTTATCATAGACCGTTTGCTGAAACATCGGAAAAGATTCATCCGTCACCAGCGTTCCGTTATCGTTTCTGCCAACAAACAAGCCGTGTTCGGTCCGAATATGAAATTCATAAAAATATGCTTTTGGTTCTGCAAAAGATATATTCAGTACATATGAGCTGTAGTCCCCCTCTGCACCTTCGTAAAGCAAACGGTAAGACTCACCGGAGGACAGCACAAGAAAAACACTGTCCACATAAACATCGTTATAAATCCGAATCCGAAACGTAATTTCCTGCTCGGTTTTTACTGCTCCAAAAGGATTTTTGGAAGAGTCATCACGGGAATTAAAAATTATGTTCAAACCTGGTATACCCCTTTGTAGAATCTATACTGTTATAATACAACTATTATATTATACTAAATTACGTCTGCTTTTGTCAACTGACAGAACGCAAAGATTTTTTGGTAAAAATAAAGAATTTTTAGATATATTTACCAATAGATAATTCCATTTTTTGTAAATTAACACAGACTTTTATTTTTTTATATAAAATTTACAAAAAAGACTTTATTTTTGAAATGTTTTATAGTATAATATAACAAATGACATCCGGTTAGACATATCTTTTTCTTGTTCGACAAAATACCTCTCATAAGATTGGTACGTCCTTTGGATATGTGTATTACGGCGGAACATAACCGCCGGTTTTGTTATGTTTTAATCTATCGGTCTTCAGGAGGCTCTTATGCAACAGAAATCCCCCGCAACTGCCGGCAATTCGGCAATCTATTTTTTCCATCAAGGAACCAACTACCGTGCATACGATTATTTTGGTGCTCACTTTCAGGAAAACTGCTGTGTTTTCAGAACATGGGCACCTCGGGCAAAAGCTGTTTACGTTACAGGAAGCTTTTGCGATTGGGATTATTATGCCCACCCTGCCACAAAAATTTCCGACGGCGGTGTGTATGAATGTAGTATTGAAAATGTGAGCGAATTTGATACTTATAAATTTGTAATTGTTACACAGTCAGGCGAAACGATCTTAAAATCAGACCCTTATGGCTTTCACACCGAAACCCGCCCGCAGGATGCCTCCAAAGTATACAACCTTTCCAAATATCGCTGGAATGATAAAAAATGGATGGAACAAAGAACAGCCCCCTACACAGAGCCGGTGAATATTTATGAAGTCCATTTCGGCTCCTGGAAACGATATGAAGACGGTAACAATTTTTCCTATCGGAAAATGGCAGAAGAGCTGATTCCCTATGTAAAAGAAATGGGATATACACACATCGAGTTAATGCCGATGTCGGAATATCCCTACGACAAATCCTGGGGATATCAGGTCACCGGATATTATGCTCCCACTTCCCGCTATGGTGAGCCCGCAGACTTTATGTATTTTATTGACCAGTGCCACAAAAACGGCATCGGTGTGATTTTAGACTGGGTACCTGCTCATTTTCCGAAGGATGCCCAGGGCTTATATGAATTTGACGGTAGCTGCTGCTATGAATATGAAAGCCCCTTAAAAAGAGAACATAAAGATTGGGGAACCCGTATTTTTGACTATGGCAAAAATGAAGTGGTGTCGTTTTTGATTTCCAACGCTTGCTTCTGGCTGGAAAAATATCACATTGACGGTCTGCGTGTGGATGCAGTGGCTTCTATGTTATATTTAGATTACGGCAAAAACCACGGTGAATGGGAACCAAACCGCTACGGCGGAAACGGAAACTTGGAAGCAGAAGAATTTCTAAAAAAGCTTAACACCCGTGTGTTTTCTGAATTTCAGGGCATTATGATGATTGCGGAAGAGTCTACAGCCTGGCCGATGATTACCTACCCGGTAGCAGATGGCGGATTGGGCTTTAACTACAAATGGAATATGGGGTGGATGAACGATTCCTTGCGCTATATGTCCACCGATCCATTCTTCAGGAAAGGCGTTCACAACAATATGACCTTTTCACTCACCTATGCGTTTTCAGAAAATTTTGTATTGCCCCTTTCTCATGATGAGGTGGTTCACGAAAAATGTTCTCTGATTCATAAAATGCCGGGATACCTGCACGATAAATTTGCCAATTTGCGGGCGTATCTTACCTATATGTATACCCACCCGGGGAAAAAGCTGACCTTTATGGGCATTGATATTGCACAGTTTGATGAGTGGAACGAAAGCACACAGCTTTCCTGGGAGGTATTGGAACATCCGGAAAACCAAAAACATCACGCATTTATCAAAGCTTTGAATGCCTTTTATAAAAAGCAGCCAGCCCTCTGGGAATCTGACGACAGTTGGGACGGTTTCCGTTGGGCAAGTGCAGATGATTGCAATAATAATGTATACGCCTTCTTCAGAATCGACAAAAAAGGAAATCAAATACTGACGGTCTGCAACTTTTCTTCCAACAAGTATGAAGGCTACAAAATCGGCGTGCCTGCACGCGGAGTATATACAGAAGTTTTTTCCACCGACCAAAAAGAATTTGGCGGAAGCGGTACACCACATCAAAAAGTAAAAACAAAATCCGGAGAAATGCATGGTCAGAAGCAATTTATCGAGCTGACTGTTCCTCCATTTTCTTCCATCTGTTTTTACAAAAGAGCTTCCAGAGGAACGAACAAAAACAAATAATTTTTCGTTTTATTGAGAAAGCATATCAACCTATCTTCTCTCATAAGATAAAATGAACCAATTTATATTGGACAAAATTTGAAATATTTTCAGAGTATTATAAATCAGGTCAAATCTATTGCAAAGAAAGGATAATTCTCATGATTGCAAAAAAAGAAATGGTCGCAATGTTACTGGCAGGCGGTGCCGGAAACCGTTTGTATGTGCTTACAAAAGAACGTGCTAAACCGGCAGTTCCCTTTGGTGGGAAGTATAAAATTATCGACTTTCCCATCTCCAACTGCGTCAACTCATCGGTGGATACCGTGGGGGTATTAACCCAGTATCAGCCGTTGGAGTTAAACACCTACATCGGCAACGGACAGCCTTGGGATTTGGACAGAATGTATGGCGGTGTTCATATATTGCCTCCCTACTTAGCAGGTGCAACCGGAGAATGGTATAAAGGTACTGCCAACGCTATTTATCAGAATCTTCATTTCCTGGACCAATATGACCCGGAATATGTTTTGGTGTTGTCCGGTGACCATATTTATAAAATGGATTATGCAAAAATGCTTCAATATCATAAAGAAAAGGATGCTGACCTTACCATTGCAGTGCTGAATGTTACCATGGAAGAAGCAAGCCGTTTTGGTATTTTGAACACCAATCCCGATTTATCTGTATATGAATTTGAAGAAAAGCCCGCAAAACCGAAATCTACCAACGCATCTATGGGGATCTACATTTTCAATTATAAAAAGCTGAAAGAATACCTGATAAAAGACGAAGAAAATCCAGCTTCTTCCAATGACTTCGGGAAAGACGTGATTCCCGCAATGTTAAATGATAAATGCAAACTTTTTGCCTACCCCTTTGACGGATACTGGAAGGATGTGGGAACCATTGATTCTCTCTGGGAAGCAAACATGGATTTATTAAACCCCAGACTCCCCTTAAACTTAAGCGACCCGCTCTGGAGAATATACAGCAGACACAATGCTACCACTCCCCACTACATTGATGAAACAGCCAAAGTTACCGATTCTATTATTTCATCAGCCTGTGAAATATACGGCAATGTTTCTCAAAGTGTTATTTTTGCCAATACAACCGTGGGCGAAAATACCGAAATGGAATATTCCGTCATTATGCCCAATGTAAAAATCGGAAAAAATGCAAAAATCCAGTATGCGATTATTGCCGACGATGCTGTGATTGAAGACGGTGCAATCATCGGTGCCGCACCACAGGATTATGACGGTGAATGGGGCATCGCAGTAATCGGTCAGGGTGCAGTTATCAAGTCCGGTCAGGTTGTACTGCCCAAGCAGATTGTATAATTTTCATCTCAATCTATGTAACTCAATCAAGAAAGAAGGATAAATTATTATGAATGCGTTCAGCATATTATTTTCAGATACCTTTAATTATGACAGAATCGGCGAGCTGACCAAAAACCGTAATTTAGCATCTGTACCCTTTGGCGGAAGATACCGTCTGATAGACTTTGTGCTTTCCTCCTTGGTGAAAGCAAGAGTTCCCAATGTAGGAGTTATCACCAGAAACAACTATAGCTCTCTGGTTGACCACTTAGGCAGTGGAAAAGACTGGGATTTGGACCGTAAAAACGGCGGTCTTAAAATTCTCACTCCCTTTGCAAATAATTTGGGAAACAGTTATTCCAAAAACAAATTTGAAGCCCTGAACAGCATCAAAACCTATATCCGCCACAATCTGCCCGAATATGCCATTTTAGCAGATACCAACATTGTTTGCAATATTGATTTTCAGAAAATGGTAAAATTTCATCAGGAAACAAATGCCGATGTTGTTTGTCTCTACAAAAAGAGAGATGTTTATGAAGGCAGCACCAGTATCCAGGTAAACGAAAACGGTCAGATTAACGGCTCCCGCTATCACGGCATTGCCAATGGAGAACAGGATAATTTTGTGCTAAAGGTTTATGTCATGAAAAAAAGCTTCCTCTTGAATCTAATTGACACCGGTATCACATACGGCTGGGAAGAATTTAACCGTGACTTTATCACCAAGCAGTTCTCCACCTACCGCATTTTTGCAATGGAACAAACGGGCTACTGCAAAGTGCTCCGCAACATTAACGATTACTATCGTGCCAATATGGATTTGTTGAATCCGGAAATCCGCCGCGAAATTTTCCAGTCCGGCACCAATATTTTAACCAAAATCAAGGACAGCGTTCCCACGATGTACGGTTCCCACTCTCAGATTAAAAACAGCTTAATTGCTGATGGATGTAAAATTGACGGAACTGTTGAAAATTGTGTAATCTTCCGTGGCGTTCACATTAAAAAGGGCGCGGTTGTGAAAAACTCCATTATTATGCAGGATGCAGAAATTTCCGAAAACTGCCAGATTACCAATGTCATTGCAGACAAAAATATGTCATTAAATGAAGGTGTTGTATTAACCGGTTCGGAAAGCTTCCCCTTCATCATCTCCAAAAATACGAAAATTTAATTCTCCGAAAGGTAGCAAAACAATATGAAAGTTTTATTTGCAGCTGCAGAAGCCACTCCTTTTATTAAAGTAGGCGGTTTAGGCGATGTTATGGGCGGATTACCAAAAGCACTCAATCAGCTTGGCGTGGATGCCAGAGTCATCATCCCCCTTTATTCTCAAATCAAACAAGAATTAAAAGATCAACTGGAATTTGTGTGTGAAATTGGCATTCCCCTTGGATGGAGAATGTGTCACTGCGGCATTTTCAAAGCCCAAATCAGCAGTGTTACCTATTACCTCATTGACAACGAGCAATTTTTCAAACGTCCCAATATATACGGCGAATTTGATGATGCAGAACGGTTTGCCTATTTTTCCAAAGCAGTGTTGGAAGCATTACCGCATGTTGAATTTTATCCTGACATCATCAATGCAAATGACTGGCACACCGCTATGGTTCCTTTATATTTGAATGCTTTTTACAGAAATATTCCTGAATATGCCAACATCAAAACGGTGCTTTCCATTCACAACATTGAATTTCAGGGACAGTATGACCCCCTCATTATGGGCAATGTGTTCGGGCTGGATGTGTCACACCGTGATATCATGATGTATGACGGTTGCCTGAATGTGTTAAAAGCCGGTATTGAGTCTGCAAATTTGGTTACCACCGTTTCCAAAACCTATGCACAGGAAATTTTGGACCCCTATTTCTCTCACAATCTGCATAACATCTTGATTCCCCGTCAGTACAAATTAAAAGGTATCATCAACGGCATTGATACCGAAGTGTTCAATCCGAAAACCGACCCGGCACTTCCCTATCACTATGAATACAAATCCATTCGCATGAAATCTTTGAACAAAACTGCACTCCAGAAAGAATTGGGTCTGGAAGTGGACGCCAAGAAGCCTTTAATCGGTATGGTTACCCGTTTAACCCCCCAAAAAGGTCTGGATTTGGTTCGGGAGGTTATGGGCGAGTTGACCAAGCACGACATTCAACTGGTGGTTTTGGGAACAGGATATCCGGAATATGAAGAAAATCTTATGTATTGGAATAACATTTGCCACGACAAGGTGCGTGCAATCATCCGCTTCTCCGGTGAGCTTGCATCCAAAATATACTCAGCAGCAGATTTATTCTTGATGCCCTCCCACGCAGAACCCTGCGGACTGGCACAAATGATTTCCATGCGCTATGGTACCATCCCGATTGTGCATACCGTTGGCGGCTTGAAAGACAGCGTAACCCCCTACAACCCCGAAACCAAAGAAGGAAACGGAATTACCTTCCAATCCTACAATGCCTGGGACATGTATGATGCGATTATGAGAGGTCTTTCCTTGTATCACGACAAAAACGAATGGAAACATCTTAGAAAAAATGCAATGAGTACCGACTTCAGCTGGGAAAACTCTGCAAAGGAATATCAAGAAACATACAAAAACTTACTTCAATAACCAATCAAAAAAGGGGCTTCATTTTGAATCCCCTTTTTTTATGGCATATTTTCTGTTCATATGTAACAATTCCCCTGTTGTTTGTTTGAATTTCTTTGGTTGTTTTTGTTTTCTTTTGATTTTTTTGATTTTTTTTGGTTTTTCTATTGCAATTTGAAAAGAGATATGCTATAATTGATATAACTTATGACACAAAAGGGTTTTTCCCTTACTATGAGGCAACTTGGTTATATACATACATTTTATATAGATAGGAGTACAGAACATGCTTGTTACCTTAGAAGAAATCTTAAAAGATGCCGAGAGCAAAAAGTACGGTGTTGGCTTATTCAATATGCTGAACCTGGAAATGGCGAGAGGTATTATTGATGCTGCAGAAGAAGAACGCTCCCCCATTATTCTGGGTGTTGCAGAAGTTCATCTGCCGGTCATTCCTTTTGAATATGCTTGCCATATCATGAACAAAATTGCAAAAGAAGCAACTGTTCCCGTATGCTTGCATTTTGACCACGGCACAAACTACAAAAAAATCTTAACTGCAATCAAAGGCGGTTTCACCTCTGTTATGTACGACGGAAGTGCTCTCCCCTATGAAGAAAACATTGCAAACACCAAAGAAATTTCTAAAATTGCTCATGCACTGGGTGTTAGTGTGGAAGCTGAACTTGGCCACGTTGGCGGTGCAGAAGGCGGTGCTGATGACGGTCATGAAGCAATGTATACCAATGTAGATCAGGTAAACGATTTTATCCGTCGTGCCGACATTGATGCGTTAGCTGTTGCAATTGGTACTGCTCATGGTCAGTACAAGGTAAAACCGAAGCTGGATATCGGCAGATTAAAAGAAATTTATGACATCGCCGACAAACCGCTTGTTCTTCACGGCGGTAGCGGTTTGAGTGATGATGATTTCAGAAACACCATTAAAAACGGTATCAGAAAAGTAAACATCTGTACCGAAATGTGTATGGCTGCTCATCGTGCTTATACCTTTGCATTCAACGAGCACACCAGCTTTGAAATTGCGTTGCAGGTTGCTAAAAAATCCGTTCAGGAAATTGTAAGAGAAAAAATGATTCTCTTTGGCTCCAGCGGAAAAGCGTAAATTTGATTCCTATAAAAAAGTCAAACTTTCCGGTTTGACTTTTTTTGTGTTATATTGTAAAAAATCTTTTACAATTTCTATAGACAAAAAAGAAAATATCTGCTATAATAATTTGGTTAAAGGTTACACAACCATCTCATAAGGAGGTTTCATATGTTATCACAAAACATTAAAAAATCTGTTGCATTGGCTGCCTCTGTCAGTTTATTGGCATCCTGTCCCGTCATGGCAGAAGGTCAAACAATGAAGGTTTACAAGGATGCTGTCCGCATCAGCGTGAACGGAACCTTTACAGATACCCCAACCTATTTCAGCGATAAGGGAATCTATGCTCCCCTTCGTTCTGTATGCGAAGGCATTGGTTATGATGTTATCTGGAATGATGACAGAAGCATCGACATTATCCAGCCCGAACAAGCTGAACTGAATTTCACCGAAAAGGAGTATGAAATTCCAACCACAAAGCCGGAAACCATTACCGACTACAAAGAAGACCTGACCTTCCGCGTAAACAAAAATGCTGTAGAAATACCTCACTTTTTATACGGCGGAACCACCTATGTTCCGATTTCCTTCTTTGAAAACAGCTTAAATTGTTCTGTATATGAAGATATGTCCATCGGAGTTGCAAAAATCTATACACCGGACTATGTTACCTTTGAAAACGATGAAGTGTTTTACATAGACGGAATCAAGCTGACACAAGCACAGTATGACGATATTGCAAAATTCTTAAACGGTGCTATGGGCGGTGCAGAAATCACTCCTCACGTTATGGCACAGGAATTGTCCTATTACCGTGCGTCTCGCATCATTGGAGACAAAATACTGGGAGACAAAGACTTTCCAACCTTCTCTGCACAAAACAAGTTGGATGATATGATGAATCAGCTTAAGATTTCCGACAAAGAAATGTTCACTGAGCTGATTTTGAAGCCCACATTCTACCAGTATGCCATTACCGGAGACAGTGTGTTGAGCCGCTATACTCCCACCGAAGAAGATTATCAGAAGCTGCTCCCGCAAACCCCCTACGGACGCGGACTCTGGCTGAAAGCAAAACACATTTTAATTTCTAAAACAGAAGACGAATCGTATAAAAAACAGGCAGAAGACATCTTAAAACAGCTCAAAAAGAATCCCGCAAAATTTGATGAACTGATGGAAAAATATTCCGAAGACCCCGGCTCCAAAACAAATCCGGAAGGCTATTTGTTTACAGAAGGTCAAATGGTTGATGAATTCTATCAGGGCGCTTTGAATCTTAAGGTCAATGAAATTTCTGACCTGGTGGAATCTCAATTCGGATATCACATTATTCAAAAAGTTGCAGAATATGAAAACGGTGTTCCCTACACCGAAGTAAAGAAGGAATTGCACCAGACCTTTGCCCAGAATGGCTTTAACAAGGAATTAAACGGCTATCTGGCAAATGTAACAGCTGTTTCCAAAGATATGGAATAATAAGAAAGGAATCGATTAACCATGCAAGATAAAAAATTAGTTACCGAAATCACCTCTATGGATGTTGATTTTGCAAAATGGTATACAGACATTGTAAAAAAAGCCGACTTAATTGATTACTCCTCTGTCAGAGGATGTATGATTATCCGCCCCTACGGATACGCCATCTGGGAAAATATTCAGAAGGTGCTGAATCAGAAATTCAAAGAAACCGGTCATGAAAACGTATATATGCCCATGTTCATTCCGGAAGGGCTCTTAAACAAAGAAAAAGACCACGTGGAAGGCTTCGCACCTGAAGTTGCCTGGGTAACACACGGCGGAAACGAAAAGCTGACAGAACGTCTTTGTGTACGTCCCACCAGCGAAACCCTTTTCTGCGACCATTATGCAAATATCATTGAATCCTACAGAGATTTACCCAAGCTTTACAACCAGTGGTGTTCTGTTGTAAGATGGGAAAAAACCACCCGTCCGTTCCTGCGTTCCTGCGAATTTTTATGGCAGGAAGGTCACACCGCTCACGCTACTGCAGAAGAAGCACAGGAAGAAACCATTCGTATGCTGAATGTGTATGCAGATTTTTGTGAAAAATATTTGGCAATCCCTGTTGTAAAAGGTCAAAAAACCGATAAAGAAAAATTTGCCGGTGCCGTTGCAACCTACACCATCGAAAGCTTAATGCACGACGGAAAAGCTCTGCAAAGCGGTACTTCCCACAACTTTGGCGACGGTTTTGCAAAAGCCTTTGGCATTGAATTTACCGGCAAAGATAATAAATTAACCAATGTTCACCAAACCTCCTGGGGCGTTTCTACCCGTTTAATCGGTGCAATCATTATGGTTCACGGGGACGATTCCGGTCTGGTTCTTCCGCCCAATATTGCTCCCATTCAGGTTGCTTTGATTCCTATTGCACAGCATAAAGAAGGCGTTTTGGAAAAATGCCGCGAAGTGAAAGAAATGCTTTCCGACTTTACCGTTACCTTAGACGACAGCGAAAAATCGCCCGGTTGGAAATTTGCCGAACACGAAATGAAAGGTGTTCCGCTTAGAATTGAACTTGGTCCCAAGGATATCGAAAACAATCAGGCAGTGCTGGTACGCCGTGATACAAGAGAAAAGAAAGTGGTATCGTTAGACAATATTGTAAACGAAGTAAAAGAAATGCTCTCCACCATTCAGGATGCACTCTTCCAGAAAGCGTTAAAGCACAGAGAAGAAACCACTTCTGTTGCAAGAGATTTTGATGAATTAAAAGACATTGCACAGAACAAACCCGGCTTTATCAAAGCAATGTGGTGCGGTGACGAAGCGTGCGAAATCAAAATCAAAGAAGAAACTACCGTTACCAGTCGTTGTATCCCCTTTGAACAGGAAGAAATTTCTGACAAATGTGTATGCTGTGGTAAACCGGCGAAAAAAATGCTCTACTGGGGCAAAGCGTATTAAAAAAGACACAAAAAAGCTTGTTGCATTTCTGCAACAAGCTTTTTTTATGGGATTATATTAAACGGAATTTCTTTAATATATTTGCAATCTTATCGCCCTTGGGCAAAAGCAGCACATCATCACGGTCAATGCCTCTGACCACAAATAAGCTAATGAAATAGAACAATCCGCCGGCAACGATCGAAACCGCCACCTGTATCACAGTGCTGGAAACATATGGTGAAATCAACCGATGACACCAAATTGCCCCCGCAGCGGTAGCAATGGCGGTGATAACCGGTTTTACCACAAAGCTCATCAGCTCAAATTTCATACCAGTGATCCGTTTCAAATCATAAATATTCAGTGCCATAACAGTAAAGTAGCAAAGCAGTGTTCCGATTGGTGCACCATTGATGTTGATTTCCGGACGAGACACCAAAACCAGATTAACAACCACCTTTACAACGCCGCCAATTAACATATTTTTCACGGGAAGCCACACGTGTCCCCACGCCTGTAAAATGGCGTTACATACCTGCACTAATGTTACAAACACAACTGCAATCCCCATAATGTTCAGCAAGAAAGAATAATTCCCATCATGGTATAACAGAGAAAGAATGGGTTTCGCCAATGCAGATAACCCCGCTGCACAAGGAACCGCAAACAAAATCGTAATCCTCAGTGCAGACTTCGCATTTCGGATGGCAGTGTTATTATTTTTTAATGCAAGTGCCGCCGCAATGGTAGGCACTATGGAAATGGCGATTGCTGCAATAATGGTAGGCGGTAAATTAAAAAGTGCAATGGCACGGTTCAGGTAGCCAAACATGGAAAGACGCTGTTCTTCTATATAACCCAAACCTTTGAGCTGATTCATAACCATTGCTGTGTCAATCACAGAGGTCAGTGTAAATACCGATACGCCAATCGTAACCGGAATGGCAATTTTAACAAGACGCACAAGAACAGTTTTGCCACGGGGCAATGCTTTATCCAGATTACCACGGGGGAATTTGCGGATGTTTACCATATTGTAAAAGAATAAGTACACTAAACTCAGCGCTGTTCCGATGGTGACACCGGTAATTGCACCTGCAGATGCAATGTAATATTCCGAATAGGTTTGCATCGCAAAATATGCAAGACTCAACCCCAAAGCAAGCTTGGAAAACGCTTCAATTACTTCTGACAATGCTGTGGGAAGCATATTTTGCTGTCCCTGATAAAAACCCCGGTAACTGCTGGACAATGACACAAACAGAAGACTGGGTGCCATGCACATCATGGTTAAATAAGCGCTGGGTGCGCTGATAAGCGACGAAAACTGATGGGCAAAGAAAAACATTGCCGCAGCTGCCACAATCCCCACACACAAAAGCAACCCTTTTGAAATGCGAAAGATTTTTCTTGCTTCGTCATAATTTCCTTTTGCAGTTGACTCTGCCACCATTTTGGAAATTGCAACCGGCAGACCGGCAGTAGAAATCACAAATAACCAGTTATAAATGGTGTAAGAGGAATTGTAAATCCCCATCCCTTCAGTTTGTAATATATAAGTATCTAAAGGAATTTTATATAAAGCACCAATGACTTTTACCAAAATGTGTGATACCGCTATGATAAAAGCACCGATTACAAAGTTTTTATTTTTTGATGTCAATGGATTCCACCCTTTCCGGAATTTTAATATGAAAGAACTCATAACATATTTATTATACAATATTATATTCGTTACGGTCAAGTTAAAATGCAATATTTTTGAAAAATCTTTCCTGCGAACCTTTTTCCTTCCTGTCCGTCAAACAAAATGTGACTAATTCAGAAAAAATTTTTCTAAAAACTATTGACAAATGAATCAATTTATGTTATCTTATCAGTAACGATTCCTAATAAGAGAAATGAGGCGTTGAAAATGACAACACCATCACGGCGAATGACAAAGCAAAAGGCAGCAATTCTGGAATATTTGAAATGCTCAACCCATCATCCGGATGCTGAAAATATTTATCAGGAATTAAAAAAAATTCAGCCGGATTTAAGCCGAAGCACAGTTTACAGGAATCTTGGTCAGCTGTCACAAGACAAATTGATTGACAAAATGGGACTGCAGTCGGAATGTGACCACTACGATGGCAACTGTTTCCCACACAATCACTTTATCTGCACAAAATGCGGTAAAATTTATGATTGTGGAAAAGATTCTATCCCAACCGATGAAGCCGAAAAATGCGGCAAAGTCGATACCTTTGCCATTTACTTCTACGGCACCTGCCAAGCTTGTAATGACAAAGAATAACACGTTTCTATCACAAAAAAACAGTGCATCATTTGCACGACATCATAAACAATAAATGCCAAAAGGCATATCAGGAGGAAAAAGAATATGAAAAAATTTGTTTGTTCCGTTTGCGGTTATGTTCACGAAGGCGATGCGGCTCCCGCACAGTGCCCTGTTTGTAAAGTACCTGCTGAAAAATTCAGCATTATGGAAGAAGGCGCTGCTTTAGCTGCACAGCACGAATACGGCGTATATGCGAAAACTGTAAAAAACAATCCCGATATTTCAGAAGAAGATAAAAAATATATTTTTGAACAGCTGATGGCAAACTTCAACGGTGAATGTGCCGAAGTCGGAATGTATCTTTGCATGGCAAGAATTGCGCACAGAGAAGGCTATCCTGAAGTTGGTCTGTACTGGGAAAAAGCAGCTTATGAAGAAGCTGAACACGCTGCAAAATTTGCAGAGCTTCTGGGCGAAGACTTAGAACCCAATATGAAAGCTACCACCAAAGACAACTTAAAATGGAGAGTTGACTGTGAATACGGCGCAACCAAAGGTAAATTTGACCTGGCAAGCTGCGCAAAGAAAAATGGGCTGGATGCAATCCATGATACCGTTCACGAAATGGCAAGAGACGAAGCTCGACATATGAAAGGTTTAGAGGGTCTTCTTAACAGATACTTTAAATAAGCCACAAACAGCATAAAATAAAGGTTTTTGCAGTATGGGGTGTGATTTTACAATCACACCCCATACTTTATTTTTGCCTATTTCTCAAGGGCAAATTGGTGGGCAAAGGGCAAAAATCAGACATAATTTTCTGAACTCAAGGGCAGATTTGCCCTTCAATAAAATTAGATAATTTTTGCTGATTTTTTATAAAAGTGTATTTTGCCTTGTCATATCAACCAGAAATAGCAACCAGAAAAAATCTGTCTGTTTAGGTGGACAAAAGGCAGTAATAACAGCACTTTCAGAAAAAGCACATTCAGATTTTTTAAGATTATTTCAAACAAAAAGAACTGCACCCATAAAATATAGAGTGCAGTTTTCTTAATCAGCAAAAATCTGAATATTTTTGGAGTGGTCTT
>JAFUIN010000014.1 GCA_017468465.1 Clostridia bacterium | reverse complement strand
GTTCTTATGTTGCACCTGCTGCTACCTCCAAACCAAAGAGCACACCAAAGCCCGGTGGAACCCCGGCAGTAAAACCAACCGGTTCTCCGAAGCCAAGCAGTTCTCCGAAGCCGGAACCGTCATCGTCCCCGATACCAACTGCAACACCGGCTGCCGCTCCTGAACAAACGCCAATTCCTGATTCGTATTATTCAAACACATCGGAGACACAGTCATGAAAAAAACAATAATTTTTCTTTTATGTATTCTTTGTCTGACAGGGTGCACCAAAAAAGAAGCAGAAATGCAAGGCTTTTCCATGGATGCGCCTTATCGTATCAGCGCCAATGAGTTGACAAAAGAACAAGAACATTCTATCAAAACCATGCTGAAAGATGCAGACAGCTGCTTTGATGCCTATCAGGAAAGCTCAACGCTTTCACAATTAAACCATCACAAAAAAATAACGGTTTCCAAAGATGACGGAAATGCACAGATGCTTTATCAGATTATTTCTGCATCTTTGCCGTTTTGCAATCAGTATTTTGACATCACAATTCGCCCCATTAGCAAGTTATGGGATTTTAATGCAGACAAACCGGTTGTCCCCGACAACACAGTACTGAAGCAGAATCTTCGGGCAGTTGACTGGCGGAATGTAATTTTGGAAGACGATTTTATTTATCTGGAAAACGAAGCTGAAATTGATTTGGGTGCTGTTGCCAAAGGTTATATCTGCGACAAAATTGCTGATTACTTAACCCAGGAAGTTGCCATTGTTGACATTGGCGGAACAGTAAAAGCAGTTGGAGAGGATATCACGGCAGGCATCAAATCTCCTACTCTTGATGGACTGCTTTGTTCTTTTACCTTGCCGGCAGGTAAGGCGGTTGCCACCTCCGGTTCCTATGAAAGAAATTTTACCGTTGATAATCAAACATATCACCACATTATCAATCCAAAAACAGGATATCCCTTTGACAGCGAATTTGTCAGCGTCTCTGTGATTTGCGATTCTGCTATGGAGGCAGATATTCTGGCAACCACATGGTTTTGCGACGAGAATCAAGATTATAACAAAAATGTTGAAGCAATTTTTGTTACAAAAGACAATAAAATTATTGTAACAGACGGAATTAAAAACTTCAATTTGCTTCATACTGATTATACCATATCAAACGAAAAGGTTGAGTGAAAATATGATATACGATGTTGCGATTATAGGTTCCGGCCCTGCAGGGATGACTGCGGCACTTTACGGAATGCGTGCGGGAATGTCAGTTTTGCTGTTGGAAAAAGCATTTCCGGGCGGACAAATGGTTTCTTCACATAATATTGAAAATTATCCGGGATTTCACGGAATTTCCGGTGCTGAACTTGCGCAGGCAATGAAAAAGCAATTAACCGAAATTGATTATAAAACTGCTGAAGTTGTGCAAATGGATTTATCCGGCAGCATAAAATTATTAACCACAAAAAAAGAAACCTTTCAGGCAAAAAATGTGATAATTGCCACTGGAGCAAATCCCAGAAAACTTGGGTTTTCAAATGAAGAAAAACTCACAGGTAGGGGAGTTTCTTACTGTGCAACCTGTGATGGCGCTTTTTATCGCAATAAAACTGCAACTGTTATTGGCGGCGGCAATACCGCCTTAGAAGATGCACTTTATCTTGCGAAGTTTTGTGAACAGGTAAATTTGGTGCATCGAAGAACTGCTTTTCGCGGTGACCAATCTACCTTGAACCAAATCCGTGCAAATGAAAAAATTAAAATTTATACCGAATATATTCCCGTGGAACTGGTTGGAGAAGAACAGCTTTCAGAAGTTGTTTTAGAGCACACCGAAACCAAGGATCGGCTGACACTAAAAACCGACGGACTTTTTGTGGCGATTGGATATCAGCCAAATGTGTCCTTCCTTCCGGAAGGTATCTTAAAAAGCGATTTTGGCGAAATTATTACCGATAAAAACATGATGACAAATCTGGAAGATGTGTATGCCATTGGCGATGTGCGGCGAAAAGAGCTTCGGCAGATTGTTACCGCTTGCAGCGACGGCGCAGAAGTGATTTCCGCTATCCAGAGAAAGGTAAATTTATGATCATTACAAATGCAAAAATATATACCATGGAATCGGATGCTCCCATTGAAAACGGATATATCCTGTTTCACGATAAAATTGAAGCCATTGGAGATATGCGTGATTGCAAAATTCCAACCGGAGAAGAAGTGATTAACGCCTGCGAAAAATATGTTTTTCCCGGTTTCATTGACGGGCATACACACCTTGGAATGTTTGAAGATTCGTTGGGCTTTGAAGGTGATGACGGAAACGAAGAGACAGATCCGATTACGCCGCACTTAAGAGCCATTGATGCAATCAACCCAAGCGACCGTTATTTTACAGAGGCAAAGCTGGCAGGAATCACAACGGTAGCAAGCGGCCCCGGCAGCGCAAATCCCATCAGTGGACAGTTTTGTATTTTGAAAACTCACGGCACAGTCATTGATGATATGATTGTAAAAGCGCCGGCGGCTATGAAGTTTTCCTTTGGAGAAAACCCAAAAACTGTCTATCACAGTAAAAACCAGCAACCCTTAACTCGCATGGCAACTGCTGCTTTAATTCGGGAAACACTGAAAAAAGCACAGGAATATGCAGAAAATATCAAATTAGCAAACGAAAATCCTGATGATTATGAAAAACCGGACTATGATGCAAAATTAGAGAGCCTACTTCCTGTACTGTCCGGAGAGTTACCGGTGAAAGCCCACGCACACCGGGCAGATGATATTGCAACAGCATTGCGAATTGCTAAAGAATTTCATTTGAATTTGTCGGTAGAACACGCAACAGAAGGGCACCTTATTTGGGAAAAGCTGTCGGAAGCTCAGGTTCCTTGCATGTTAGGCCCCACATTATCAGACCGTTCTAAGCCGGAACTAAAAAACCTTACATTTGATACATACAAGATACTTTCGGAAAAAGGAATTTTAGTTTCTATTATTACAGACCACCCGGAAATTCCGGTAAACTTTTTACCGCTTTGTGCAGCATTGGCTGTAAAATTTGGCATGAGCGAACATGAGGCTTTGAAAGCAATAACAATAAATCCCGCCAAAGCTTTGGAAATTGAGGAGCAAGTTGGTTCCTTAAAGATAGGAAAAGATGCAGATATTGTGATGTTTGACCGTTTCCCATTAGAACTGCTGGCAAAAGCGGAAACTGTGTTCATCAACGGAACCATCATATCATGAAATTTAATTAGATGAAGGAGATAAAAAAGCATGAAAGAAAAATTTTATGTAACAACTGCCATTGCGTATACCTCCAGAAAGCCGCACATTGGCAATACTTATGAAATTGTTTTAACAGATGCGATTGCACGGTATAAACGCCAGATGGGATATGACGTATTCTTCTTAACCGGCACTGATGAACACGGTCAAAAAATTGAAGATTGTGCAAAAGATGCCGGTATTACCCCAAAAGAATATGTTGACAATGTTGCCGGTGAAATCAAAGAAATCTGGAATTTAATGAATGCAAGCTACGATAAATTTATCCGCACGACAGACGATTTTCACGAAAAAACCGTGCAGAAAATCTTCAAACAATTATATGACCAGGGAGATATTTATAAAGGGGAATATGAAGGCTTATACTGTGTCCCCTGTGAATCGTTCTTCACAGAAAGCCAGCTGATAGACGGCAAATGTCCCGACTGCGGCAGGGAAGTAAAGCCCACCAAAGAAGAAGCATATTTTTTCAAAATGTCCAAATATCAGGACAAGCTGATGGAATACATCGAAACACATCCGGATTTTATTCAGCCGGAATCCCGCAAAAAAGAAATGGTCAACAATTTCTTAAAACCCGGTCTGCAGGATTTATGTGTTTCCAGAACCTCTTTCAAATGGGGCATTCCTGTTGAATTCGACCCCAATCATGTTATTTACGTATGGATTGACGCATTAACCAATTACATCACTGCGTTAGGCTATAATCAACAAGACGATACCTTATATCAAAAATATTGGCCCTGTGATGTTCATGTGATCGGGAAAGACATCTTACGTTTCCACACCATTTACTGGCCGATTATGCTGATGGCACTGGGACAGCCGTTACCAAAACAAATTTTTGGACACCCATGGCTTCTTTCCGGCAATGACAAAATGTCTAAATCCAAAGGAAATGTTATGTATGCCGATGATTTGGTGCGTCACTTTACCGTAGACGGAATGAGATATTATCTCTTATCGGAAATGCCTTACGGCAACGATGGCACGATCACCTATGAAAATATCATTGCAAAATTTAATGCAGACCTGGCAAACACCTTAGGAAATTTAGTAAATCGTACCATTGCAATGGTAAACAAATATTTTGGTTCTGTGCCCACACCTGGTGAAGAAACCGAGCTGGATAAAGACTTAAAATCCTGCATTGAAAACACCATCACAGCATATCGCAAAAAAATGGACGAATATAAAACTGCAGATGCTCTGGATGCAATTTTTGAATTGATCCGCAGATGCAATAAATATATTGACGAAACCACTCCCTGGGTGTTAGCAAAAGATGATGAGGGAAAAGAACGCTTAAAAACAGTTCTTTACAATCTGCTGGAAAGCATCCGTATTATTTCGGTAATTTTAACGCCCTTTATGCCGGATACCGCAAAAGAAATTCAGCGTCAGATTGCTTGCACTGATGAATCCACTGAATTTGGAAAAACCGTTTCCGATATTACACTGGATAATCCCACACCAATCTTTATGCGAATTGACGAAGAAAAGAAATTAAAAGAAATCGAAGAAGAAATTGCAGCTAACACTCCGGATGATACCATCCCGATGGCAGAACCGATTGAATTTGAAGATTTCCAGAAATTAGACTTGCGAATTGCAACTGTTTTGGAATGTGAAGAAGTAAAGAAATCCGATAAACTGCTCCAGTTCAAGTTAAAAGTCGGCTCTCAGGTAAAAACCGTTGTCTCCGGTATTAAAAAGCATTATAAGCCCGAAGATTTAATCGGAAAACAGGTTGTTATGGTATACAACTTAAAACCCGTGAAATTAAAGGGAATCCTCTCCGAGGGAATGCTTCTTTGTGCAGAAGACGGAGATATCTTACAACTGTTAAAACCCTTTGAAGAAATCAAAGACGGTTCCAAAATCTACTAATCCATAAAGAAATGCCGTATGACTTTCATACGGCATTTTTCTTATTTTTTGTCCTTTTTATTTCTTATTTTGGGTGGACCAAAATTAAAAACCTCTTGGTAAGATTCATATTCACTGTCTGTCAGAGGAGGTCTCGGCACAATTCCCGTGCATTCTGTAGAGGAGGAAGCATCCATTAAGTCAAAATCAAAGGATGCTTTTTTGTTTCTCTTTTTTGCCATTTTATAAAAACTCCTTTTCTTTTTTATTATGAGAAAAGAACCTGTAATTTATGAAAAAAATTATTGGAAAAACTTGTATTATCTGATAGCATATTGTATAATAAATAAAACAATTCTTTTTTAGCAAACAAAAATTTTAAGGAGCAGCATGGATGAAAACAAACGAAAGAAATCTGACCATTGATTTTATCAAAGCCTTTTCCATCTTTGGTGTGATTGCCATTCATGTCAATTCGATCTTACTGACCAATGCAAGTATTGGTTCTTTTTCGTGGAATATGGGTCTTTTCTATGGAGTACTTTTTCGGCAAAGCGTTCCGCTCTTTTTAATGGCATCCGGTGCTATTATGCTAAATCCTGATAAAGAATTACCAATGAAGAAATTATATTTCCACAATATTTTACGAATTGTCATTGCAATGATTTTTTGGGGAATGTGCTATAAATTATATCATTTAACCATATCCAATCAATTAAGTCTCTCTGCCGTTTGGCACAGCTTCAAAGAAGTGCTGTTATTCAATCAGGAATTTCATTTTTATTATATTCATGTAATCTTAATAACCTACATTTTTCTGCCGCTGACCAGGCTTCTTGCGAAAAATGCGGACAAAAAACTTTATATTTACGCATTTATTCTCCTTTTTTTCTTCGGGACAGTTTATCCAACCTTAAGAGTATTTCATCCGTTTAACTTGCTTTCCGGATATACAAAGCAGTGGACCATCAATTTTGCATATGCTTCTATCGGATATTCTCTTTTGGGTTATTATTTGAAGATATATCCGCTTTCCATTAAAAAATCATTTTGCTACACTGTGACAGGATTGCTTTTAACCATTCTTTTTACCGTTATTTTATCCTATCGCGACATGGCTCTGAACGAAATCTTTTTGCAAGGCTTAAGCCCAACTGTTTTCCTGTCTGCACTTGGAATTTTTGGCTTGATTACACACGTTAATATCAAAGGATTTTTGTCAAAAACAATCACTTACATTTCAAAGGCTTCCTTTTTTATTTACCTTTCGCATTTATTTGTGCTTTACATCTTCCAAAATTACAGCATAACTGCTCAAATGATGTCACCTGTAATTTCCGTGCCAATCATTACACTGGCAATTCTTGGTATCTGCCTTTTCATATACAGTGTTATTTCTAAAATTCCGCTTTTGAAGAAATATATTATGTAAGGAGTAAAGAATATGAAGCTTGGAAAATACAAACATTTTAAGGGAAACGAATACGAAGCTCTCTATGTTGCAAAACACAGTGAAACCTTGGAAGAAATGGTGGTTTACCGTGCTCTGTACGGAGAATTTGGCATTTGGGTACGTCCCATGTCTATGTGGAATGAAACTGTGGTCCACGAGGGCAGGGAAGTGCAGCGTTTTACATATATCGGAAAGGAAGATGAAAATGAATATTGAAAGAATTAACGAACTGGCAAAAAAATCCCGCGAAATTGGTTTAACCGAAGAAGAAAAGCTGGAGCAAAAGAAGCTTCGTGATGAGTATATCGCAGCATTTCGAGGCAATTTGAAGCAAACGTTGGACCAAACTTATATTATGGATGAAAAAGGCAACAAAGTAAAAATTGGAAAGAAAAAATAAATTTTCAAAAATTTCTCTTGCATTTTTCAAACAAGTATGATATTATGAAATTGGCACACAAGAGAATAAATTCTTGAGATTAGGTGTATAATTTTACTGTTTTGGTAAAAATGTACACTCTGTTTTTCATATACCAATCTTAGGGATGAAAATTGTGTGCCAAACAATCAGAGCAGTGCATTTTTCGGTGTGCTTTCTTTGATTGGATTGCACACTTTTTTTATTTCTCTGAAGAAAGGATGGTTTCAAATGAAAAAATTGAAACAAATGCTCACATTACTTTTAACTGTTTTGACGGTAATGACAACAACTGTTTTTGCATCTGAAGAACCACAACCGGTGAATTTCAGTTATTCCATTTCAAGCGCAACATTTATGTCGCAGGATTTAGTAAGACTTTCGATTAACTTCTATGGCGAAGTGGGAACAGTAGGCAATCTTGATACAGAATGTTATGTTGCTGTTTACGCCGGAGAAAGCAATCAGTTAGTAGATGTATTTTACTTACCAATTCATTTAGAAAATCCATTTATAGAGCATGACTGGTACTGGTATACTCCGGAAGTACGTATTACAAATCCAAGCATTCAGTATTATCGATTTAAGCTTATCATGATTGACAATTTAGACACCTTATCTCCCGAGGGAACCATCAGAAGAGCAGTAGGGGAAACTAATGAAATTATCCGGTCCAATATGGATTATTTTAAATTTGTGCAGTTTGATGGTATCATCCCCTATGTACCTATACACAACGTAGAAACCACGGTATCTACTAAGGTCATGAACAACGTGTTGCTGTTCGAAGGCGCAACAGACGCAGGTTATACAGAAGATCATTTTGTTATGGGACAAAATATAACAGTTACAAAAAATAAATGGGACGAACTATACAAAGTGCAAGGTTTATATTGCCGTATTATGATTAACATACTAAATGACGGTACATATGAACTGCGTTGGGCAGAACCGATTGAAAATTACAACAAGACTATTTCTATAAAACCAGAAAACTTAGCATCAAAAGATAACGGAGAAGGGGAAGTGCTGTACTATTCCTCCCAAACCGACACCTCTCTTTCAATGTTACCGTTAGCAGATTCTGTTGCAGTATATAGAAATTATGAACCCTCTTCTTATTCTGAAATTATTGAAGGATATGACGACCAAATCAAGGAATACCGTTACGTGGATACCGACTTAGATAATTTATACGACACAGTATATATAGACTACGAAAAAATATTTATGGTCAGAACGGTGAACTACAGCACAAGAAAAATTTATGTAGATACGGAAGCAATGCGAACATATGAAAGAACATCGCTTCAGTTAGATCCGGATGATAGTTATACAATATATGATATGAATATAGATTTTGACGAGATTACTGCAGGTCAAATCATTCGTATTAAACCGTCTATCGACGATGAATATACTTACTATGATATTACTGTAGAAAATCCTGAATTTATTTCAGGTGAAATTAACACAGTCTATACAGATATCTCAGGAATGGCAAAATATGAAATAAATGGTAAAGAATATTCTACTTTAACTATACCAAATCACGCTTTTCGTTCTGGAGATGTAGTCAATGCCTATGTATTTGATGACACTGTGATATCTATGGAACATGCTTTTATTGCAAATGTCGGCGTTATCCTGGATGCAAAAATCAATAACGACAGTTCCTGTCAGATAACTCTTTATACAACTGAAGGGGAAACAATCCAATATCCTTTGGCAGAAACCATAAATAATTCTTCTCAAAGCTGGACAACGGATACAGAATTAAAATCAGCATTACCGACAGGCTTTATTATTTGTTATTTATTAAATGATCAAAATGAAATTTTTGCTTATGATATACAAGATGATTATTATAACAGAAACGTTTTGAAAAATAATGAAAAGATCGCTTCCCAAAATGGTATTTATAATCAAAGTGCAAGAAAAATCGGAAACTATTACCTTACAGATGATACTATTTTCTTTGGAATGAGCGATTTTGTCGAAAACAACGAAGAAATTACATTACTAACCGAAGATCAATTGGTAGATGAAGCTGAATATGAATTTGGTGTATTATTTGACAACCAAAAAAATATTATTGCAGTTGTTGTATACTCAATGATAAAAGTTGAAGATTCTTTTGAATCCGACTATATTCCGCTACTGATTGTCAAAAAAGAAACTGTCACACTGGAAGGAAAAGATCGCATCAAATTTACCGGATACATAAATGGTGAAGAGGTTAGCTGCCTTTTAGCAGAAGATGCTTCTGATGAGGCCAAAAAACTTAATGCGGGAGATATTGCTCTATATTCCATAAATAACAACAGTATATTCCCCGGTGGCGAAATTACAGATGCAAAGCGGTTAGTTTATAAGAGCGGCAGTGAACTTATTGTAGCGGATAACAGCAGAGCTGTCATTGAAGCGACCGGTAAAACGAACACCATCTATAATACAGATGACGTAGCATACGATGAAATAACACTTAATACATCTTCATTTACAGAATTAAACATTGAAGCAGATTGGGATACAAATCGTGCAATGTCAATCGCACAAGGTAGAATGGCAAAAGCAGCATCTGCTGGTTCTATCAAAGGTTACGGCGCTGTTGGCGTGGCATACAGAGTGCAGGGCAGTCTGTTAAGACTGTTAAATGTTGATAATTACGAAACCACCTTTACTGCTACCGGCAGAGAATATGATTTACTAAAAGACGGCGATGAAAAACTGATCACCGATGTAACCGTTAACGTTAATGAAATCGCTTACTACTACAATGCACAGACCGGAAAATATAAAGTTTCCAGCATTATGGATGCAGAAACCGATTATATTACAAGTGATTACAGAAATGCAGGTCAGCTTACCAATGATGACTTTGTATATGTTTATTGTTACGATGGCGACACCAAACTGATTGTAGTTGTGGATGTAAACGGCGACAATTATTAAAAGTAAATACTTAATCATGAAAAAAACTACCCAAATGGGTAGTTTTTTTCGTTTTTATCTGCAGGGGATAGAACCACTTAATAAATTAGGTCTCAAAAAAATTCAATATTTTACTCAACAAAATAAAAATTTTGTTTATTATAGGGGAGCGCTTGTATCAAAAATATAGTCAAAAAAATGGCTTAATTTCAGTGGTTTTATGAAAAAATAACAAAACAACCATAGAAATCACAAATTACGATTGAATAAAGTAAAAATCTATTTTGTAAATGATGAATTTACAACTTGGTTGAATTGATTCCTGATTGATTCATATATTCGTGAGATTCTTCACAACGTTCAAAATACATTTCTTGAAAATGCTACAATGCTTCATTTTCTACAAATTACAACTTTTGGTGTGCGTCAGAATCCGATAGAATTTTTTTAAACAATGCCAAATAGTCTCTTTGTATTTTCACAGGATTCTCTGATAACCTGATCAACGCTCACATTTCGAAGCTCTGCAATATGTTGTGCAATATAGTTTAGATTTCTGGAATCATTTCGTTTGCCGCGAACCGGTTCCGGTGCCAGATACGGACAATCGGTTTCGATTAAATATTTATCAGCTGGAATCCATTTTGCAACTTCTTTCACATTTTTTGCATTCTTATAGGTTACGGTTCCGGAAAATGAAATATAATATCCAATTTTTACCAATTCTTTAGCAATTTCCAAACTTCCGGAATAACAATGAAAAACTCCGGTCGTCTGGAAATTTTTTACAATTTCCAAGGTGTCAGCCATTGCATCTCTGGTATGGATGCTGACCGGCAAATTCAGTTCCTTGGCAATTTTCATTTGTTGGATGAAAACCTCTTTTTGAACCTCTTTATCAATATTATCATAGTGATAGTCCAGTCCAATTTCACCCCAGGCAACCACTTTTTCGTTCTTGGTTAATTCCATTAAACGATTCTTTGCTTCCTCGGTAAAACCGGAAGCATCGCTTGGATGAAACCCAACTGCAGCATACACAAAATCATATTTATTTGCCAGCATAACTGCATTTTCGCTGGACTGTAAATCATATCCAACATTGATAATTTTTTCAACGTTATGGTTTTTCAAATCCAAAAGAACTTGTTCACGGTCCGGCGAAAACCGTTCATCATCATAATGGCTGTGACTGTCTATAATCATGGTGCTGCTCCCCTACCCTTTCTTGTAAAATTTTGTCAAACAGTATCATTAGGTATTATGGCATATCAATGCAAACAGCGGCGGAAAATTAGGTTTATTGATATAACTGTGTAAAATCACGTTATATTTGCGGGAATCAAGGGATTCCAAATAAGCTAAAACGGCATCCCGTTCTTCGAATCCGCTGTCTCCCCCGTGGTAAATGCTCAAAGCAATCACTCCGGTCTGAGAAAGATGTTTTAACGCAATTTCAAGTGCTTTTATGGTGGTTTCTCCTTTGGTGTGGATGCTATGGTCACCTTTTGGCAGATACCCTAAATTAAAGATAAAAGCATCCACTATTTGATTTTCCAAATACTGCTCCATGTTCTCGTGTCCGTCCTGAAACAAAGAAACACGAGAAGAAAGCCCTTCCATCTCAATTCGTTTTGCTGTGGCTAAAATTGCATCTTTTTGAATATCAAACCCAAAAACTTTTCCGTTATTTCCAACTAAAGACGCTAACATCACGGTATCTCCGCCGTTTCCACACGTTGCATCCACGACGAAAGAGCCGTTCTTTACATACTGTTTCAAATAGAAATGAGCTAATTCAACTGCATTTTTTATCATAATGTGCCACCTAACAAATCCCAAAGCTCCACTTGTTCCGAATTGGGAAGTCCGGCAGTACAGCCCATTTGGTCCATTTGCTCTAAAATGGTTTTTGAAATTTTTGTTCTGCGCAGAATGTCTTCTTTAGAGAAAAACTCTTTTTCCTGACGGGCGGAAACAATGGTTTCTGCTGCAGTTCCACCCAATCCTTTGATGGCAGTAAAGGGCAAGCGAAGTGCGTTTTCTTCGATTAAAAATTTCGTAGCGTCTGATTTATATAAATCAACAGGTAAAAACTGAAATCCGCGTTTTTGCATTTCGTTGCACATTTCTAAAATGGTTAAAATGTTTTTCTCTTTGGCGTTGGCGTCCCCTTGAATTGCCTCATATTCTTTAATTTTTTGTGGGACTTGACTTCCAACCATAATATCTGCATCAAAATCGTCTGCACGAACAGTGAAATAGGTTGCGTAATATGCCAGCGGATGATGAACCTTATAATATGCAATTCGAAATGCCATGGTTACATAGGCAACTGCATGAGCTTTCGGGAACATGTATTTGATTTTTTTACAGCTGTCGATATACCATTCCGGCACATCGTGCTCACGCATAATCGCTTCCCATTCATCATTTAGCCCTTTCCCTTTACGAACGCTTTCCATAATGGTAAAAGCGGTTTTCGGGGGCAGATTTTTATGAATTAAATAGGTCATAATATCATCACGGGTACAAATTGCTTCTTTTAAGGTTGTGGTGCCGGAATTGATAAGCTCCTGCGCATTGTTTAACCATACGTCTGTACCGTGAGACAAGCCGGAAATACGAACCAATTCCGAAAATGTTGTAGGCTTGGTATCCACCAGCATTTGACGGACAAATTTGGTACCAAACTCCGGAACACCAAATGTTCCCACTGTGGAATTGATATCTTCGGGAGTGACTCCCAAAGCTTCCGTTGTGGTGAACAATGACATAGTAGCTTTGTCTTCCAAAGGAATCGTTTGCGGATCTAAACCTGTGATATCCTTAAGCATACGAATCATAGTGGGGTCATCGTGTCCCAAAAGGTCTAATTTTAACAGACAATCGTGCAAATAGGTATAGGCAAAGTGTGTGGTAATAATGTCACTGTCTTTATCATCTGCCGGATGTGCAATGGGACAAAATTCGTACACTTCGTTTTCCTTGGGCACAATCATAACACCGCCCGGATGCTGACCGGTTGTTTTTTTCACGCCTTCACAGCCTTTTGCCAGACGTCTCATTTCTGCAACATGAACGGAAAGATTGTTTTCTTCCACATATTTGCGAACGTAACCCATTGCATTTTTTTCGGCAATAGTAGAAATGGTCCCTGCACGGAAAACGTGCCCTTCTCCAAAAATTTCTTCGCAATATTTATGGATGGTAGGCTGATAATCACCTGAAAAGTTTAAGTCGATATCCGGTTCCTTATCTCCGTTAAAACCTAAAAATGTTTCAAACGGAATGTCGTGTCCGTCCTGTTTCAGGCGCTGTCCGCAATGGGGACAGAATTTTTCCGGCATATCATATCCGGAATTATATTCTCCATTGGTATAAAATTCGGAATATTTGCAATCCGGATTCTGACAAATGTAATGCGCACATAGTGCATTTACCTCTGTAATTCCGGATAAAAAGGCAACAAAAGAGGAGCCGACAGAGCCTCTGGACCCTACCAGATAACCGTCCTGCAGGGATTTTTTTACCAGCTTTTGTGCAATGATATACATTACGGAAAATCCGTTTGTGATAATGGAATTGAGTTCCTTATCCATGCGTTCTTTTACCAAATCTGGCAAATTTTCACCATAAATTTCTTTGGCTCTTTGATAGGTCATTTCCCGCAGTTCTTCTTCCGCACCGGGAATGACGGGCGGATGTTTTTCTTTGGGAATCGGTGCAATATCATCATCACACCAATCTGCAATCAAATTGGGATTGGTAATTACGATTTCTTTTTTGGTTTCCTCGTCCAGATACCAGAATTCCTCCAGCATTTCTTCTGTTGTACGAAGATATAAGGGGGCTTGCTTATCTGCATCTTTGAAGCCGTGTCCGTACATTAAGATTTTACGGTAAGCACTTCCCTCAGGATTCAGAAAATGCACGTCACCGGTTGCAACTACCGGCTTGTCAAGCTTTTTCCCAAGGTCAATAATTTCTTTATTAAAACGAATGAGATCTGCTTGTGTAAGTTGACCATTCTCCAATAAAAATTCGTTATTTCCCAAAGGCTGAACCTCCAGAAAATCGTAAAACCGTGCAATTTTTTCAATGGTTTCCTTTTTGGCGCCGGATTTTACTGCATTAAACAATTCCCCTGCTTCACATGCACTACCGTATATCAAGCCTTCCCGCATTTCAATCAGTTCACTTTTTAACATACGAGGTCTCTTTTTGTAATGCAATAAATTAGACTGGGAAACCAATTTATATAAATTTAATAAACCTGTTTTATTTTTAACCAGAATAATTCCATGATATGCACGCAAATTATCTGTGTTTTTGGTTAATTTTGTATTTAATTCAAATAGTGTGGAAACGCCTGCTTCCATACATTTTTTTAATAAAACTAAAAAAATTCCATACAACGCTTCCGCATCGTTCACTGCTCTGTGGTGACCTTCCAACACCACATGTGTTTCCTTTGCGAGCGTATCTAATTTATGATTTTTCAGTTCAGGATAGATCCTTCTTGCCAAATCGAGCGTATCCAGATAGCTGTTATTGACCGGAATACCTAACCGCTCACATGCAGCAAAAATAAAACTCATATCAAAGGAAGCGTTATGCGCTACCATAACACTGTCTCCCACAAATTTCATAAAACGGGGAACCACATCGGTTTCGTCCGGCTTGTCGGCCAGCATTTCGTTGGTAATTCCTGTTAAATTTGAAATCTCCGGTGATAACAATTTACCCGGATTTACAAATTCGGAAAACCGTTCGACAACTTCTCCGTTTTTAATTTTCACCGCACCGATTTCGGTAATTCGTTCCGTTTGAGAAGAAAGTCCGGTTGTTTCCAGGTCAAAAACAGTAAATTCTGTATCAAGCGGATAATCTTTTTCACCTTGATAGATTTCGGACATATCATCTACCAGATAACACTCCACACCCAACAAAAGTTTGATGTCAAGCTTTTTCTTTTTTACATATAAATAAGCCTCGGGAAATGCCTGTAAAACACCGTGGTCTGTAATCGCAATGGCCTTATGTCCCCATTTTGCTGCAGCGCTGATTAAATCTTCTACATCGCTGACACCGTCAACAGCAGACATTTTTGTATGTAAATGAAGCTCTACTCTTTTTTCTTCGCAGAGGTCCTGACGTTCTTCCTTTTCCTCCATAGTAATGTCATAGGGGGTAAGCGCAAAATCACGAAGGTATTTATCATACATAATTTCTCCGCGGATTCTTAAGTATGAGCCTACTTTTACTTTTTCAGAAAACGGTGCATATTCTTCTTTGGTAAATATTTTTTTCACAGTAACCGAAGAAGTGCCGTCTGTAATATCGAAATTAACTGCAATAAAACCGTTTCTGGTTTCACGGTTTTCCATAAAAAACACTTCGCCTATTACAATCACACGACCGCTTTCTGCCGACAGCGTGTTAATAGAAACTGTATTTCCACGAATTTCTTTTCCCATAACGATGGGGCTTTTTTTCCGCTCGGAAACTGCTTTCATGGTTTCTTCCATTTCCGAAGCAACCAATTCCCGAATTTCTTCCGCACGTCTTTCTATGAAATTTTCTGTATTAGTGGTAACTTCACCATCGATAAATGTAACAGCAATCTCCAGTGAAAATTCTTCCTGAATCAGTTTTTTGATTTCATCGCCCGCACCGCCGGAAAGTAAATCTGCACCACCGCCTGCAAGATAAATTTTTAGCATTCCGTCTTCGTAAGTTGCAGAAGAGTTTTCTAAAAACTGCTGAACTCCCGGCATTTTCAGTGATAAATAAGTAAGAATTTCAGAATAATAATCTGCCGAAAACAATTCTTCGGAATACCTTGCATATAATTTAATTGCAACTAAATCATAGGCTTTTCGGATATCTTTTGCAATCGAAAAAATAATGTCCTTCGGGACAATTTTCGGAAATTTAGCAGTTAACTCGATTTTCTTTTGTTCCTGATAAACTGTGAAATCCAGTATTTCGCCCGGTGCAAACAGGTCTTCATATTTCTTTATTTCTTCTGATTTATTAAATATTTGCATTAAATTCATATCTTTGACCTCTGAAATCGGAAAATATGTTGTTTGAATAAAAAAGCAGAACTGACTAATCGGGGACAATTCTGCTTTTTGAAACGCTGTAATTGATTATTGATTTTTTTTCAAATATTCAATTTCATTCAATTTGTATGCCAGTGTCATTAAACTGTCCGACAGATGAACATTGACCAAGGCAACATCAGCCGGAACCTCCATATCTAAATAAGAAAAATTCCAGATTCCTTTGATGCCTGCCTCGATAATATCGTCAATCAGCTCCTTAACAGACACAGCAGGAATGGTGAGCATTGCTATTTTAATCTGGTTTTTTTGAATAAAAGGAATCAAATCATCTACTGTTTGAACAGTAAGACCGTTAATTTTTGTATCGATAATTGCGGGGTTATTATCAAATATGCCTTTAATCTTAAATCCTCTTCGTTCAAAGTTTGCGTAGTTTGCCACAGCATGTCCCAGATTACCAGCACCAATTAAGACACAGGAAAGCTCTTGCCCAAGCCCTAAAATGTTACCGATTTCCGCATGCAACATTTTAACATTGTAGCCATATCCCTGCTGCCCGAAGCCGCCAAAATTATTCAAATCCTGACGAACCTGAGAGGCAGTAATGTGCATTCTTGATGCCAACTCATTGGAAGAAATACGGTCAATATTTCCCTCTAACAGCTGAGATAAATGCCTGTAATATCGAGGAAGTCGCTTGATAACGGCTTCCGAAACTTTTTTTCTTTGCGTCATTTTTAATATCTACTTTCTATTACAAATTAAGATACTACATATTTGCAACAGTATCCATAACATACTGAGAAAATTCTGCACTGGTAGCACCGTCTGCTCTGCCGGTAATTACAACTTTCTTTTCAGTATACATACAAATATCCAGCGCTTTTTCCAATTTGTTGGCAGCATCGGTATATCCAATGTGAGAAAGAAGCATCACGCAAGCACGGAAAATAGAACAGGGGTCAGCATAAATGTCTCTGCCTTCTTTTACCATTCTGGGTGCAGAACCGTGAATTGCTTCAAACATTGCATACTGCTTTCCTAAATTTGCAGAACCGGCAGTACCAACACCACCCTGAAATTCAGCTGCTTCATCAGTTAAAATATCACCATATAAATTGGGAAGAATGAGAACCTGGAAATTGGTTCTTCTTTTCTTATCAATCAATTTTGCAGTCATAATGTCAATATACCAGTCATCCACTTCGATACCGGGATAATCCTTGGCAACTTCATTACAAAGCTTCAAAAACTTACCATCGGTAGTTTTTACGACGTTTGCCTTAGTGACAATGGAAACTCTGGTTTTGCCATTTGCTTTTGCATATTCAAATGCAGCTCTTGCAATTCTTTCTGTTCCCTCGGTAGTGGTTACGCAAAAGTCGATTGCCAAATCGTCATCTACTTCAAAGCCCTCGGAACCCAATGCATAAGAGCCTTCTGTATTTTCACGGAAAAATGCCCAGTCAATTCCTTCTTCCGGAACTTTTACCGGACGCACATTTGCGAACAAATCAAGCTCTTTTCTCATTGCAACGTTCGCACTTTCCACATTCGGCCACGGGTCACCTTTTCTGGGCGTGGTGGTAGGCCCTTTCAAAATAACATCGCAAGCCTTTAATTCTGCCAAAGTATCGTCAGGAATTGCTTTGTTTAATTCTGCACGTCTTTCTATGGTTAAGCCATCAATCACTTTGAATTCAACTTTTCCGGCTTTCACTTCATCCTGTAGCAAAAATTCCAGAATTTTCTGACCTTCACCGGTAATTCTGGGACCAATACCGTCACCGCCGCAAACACCGATGATGATTTTATCCAACGCCTTAAAATTTTTGAATTCCTTGTTAGCATTGATCATTTCTACGCGTTTCAGCTGTTTTTCCAATATTTTTTCAAATTTTTCTTTTGCAAGCTGTATTTTATCCATTTTCTTTCTCCTTTTTTATGCTCTGTTTCTGGTAAAGTTCAAGAGACCGCCTTCTGCAAGCATTTCTCTGTCTCTTTGTGAAAATTCCTGCACCAAAGGAATTTCCTTATTTTTGGTTTTATTGAACAAAACAATTTGTGTATTGTTAAGAATTGCTGATTTTACGTCTTTTAATTCCAACTCATCCTGCAAATCTATTGCATCATAATCTGCTTCATTTTGGAAGGTTAACGGCACAATGCCGGCGTTAATTAAGTTTGCTTTATGAATTCTGGCAAATGATTTTACAATGACGGCTTTCACACCTAAATATAACGGCGCCAATGCAGCATGTTCTCTGGAAGAACCCTGACCGTAATTTGCTCCACCGATAATAATGGACTGCTTCATCTGAAGTGCTCTGTCGTGGAACGCTTCGTCGCACACTGCAAAGCAAAACTTGGAAATTGCCGGGATGTTAGAACGAAGCGGAAGAATTTTTGCACCGGCAGGCATAATGTGGTCGGTGGTGATATTATCCCCTACTTTTAAGCTGACAGGAGCCAAAATGGTATCTTCCATGGGTTCAGAGGTTGGGAACGGCTTAATGTTCGGACCTCTTAACACTTCAACAGAATCCATATCTTCTTCCGCAACAGGCGGAACAATCATATTATCATTAATGGTAAACACTTCAGGCAGCTTGAATTCCGGCATTTCGCCTAATTCTCTGGGATCGGTCAAATATCCGTTCAACGCAGAAGCAGCTGCCATTTCCGGAGATACCAGATATATCTGACCGTCTTTTGTACCGGATCTGCCTTCAAAATTACGGTTGAAGGTTCTCAAAGAAATACCCTTGGAATTAGGAGACTGCCCCATACCGATACAAGGACCGCAAGCACTTTCTAAAATTCTGGCACCGGCATCAATTAAAATGGATAATGCACCGTTTTCCGCCAGCATATTGAGCACCTGTTTTGAACCGGGAGCAATAGACAACGAAACATCGGGATGCACTGTTTTTCCTTTGAGTATGTAAGCCACCTTCATCATGTCTAACAAGGAAGAATTGGTGCAGGAGCCAATGCACACCTGGTCAATTTTCATATTGCCGATTTCTTCGACAGATTTAATATTATCGGGAGAATGGGGACAAGCTGCCAGAGGCTTTAATTCAGATAAGTTAATGGAAATCACTTTATCATATACAGCATCAGGATCAGCAGCCAAGGGAACATAGTCATTTTCTCTTTTTTGTGCTTTCAAAAATGCTTTTGTAATTTCATCAGACGGGAAAATGGAGGTAGTTGCACCGAGCTCAGCTCCCATGTTGGTAATGGTTGCTCTTTCCGGAACAGATAAGGTTTTTACTCCTTCTCCGGCATACTCAATGACCTTTCCAACACCGCCTTTTACAGATAAAATTCTCAAAACTTCCAGAATAACATCTTTCGCGCTAACCCAGGGACTTAATTTTCCGCTTAACTCTACTTTGACAATTTCAGGACAAACAATGTGATATGCTCCGCCACCCATAGCAACAGCAACATCCATGCCGCCTGCACCGATTGCAAGCATACCAATGCCACCGCCGGTAGGAGTATGAGAATCGGAACCAATTAAGGTTTTTCCGGGAATGCCGAACCGTTCCAAATGAACCTGATGGCAAATGCCGTTGCCGGGACGAGAAAAATAAATTCCATGTTTTTTACAAATGCTTCCAATAAAACGATGGTCGTCTGCATTTTCAAAACCGGACTGCAAGGTGTTATGATCAATATATGCAACAGATTTTTCTGTTTTGACACGTTTTACACCCATTGCTTCAAATTCCAGATATGCCATCGTGCCCGTTGCATCTTGTGTCAAGGTCTGGTCAATGCGAATTGCGATATCACTACCGCGTTTTAATTCCCCTTCCACCAAATGTTCTTTGATAATTTTTTCTGCCAGTGTGTATCCCATTATAATCACCACATCCGGTTATATGAATTTGCGGATGGTCCTTTCTTTGTAAAAATCATTGATTCAATCTATAAATTTTCGTCTTTTTTCGTCCAAAAAAGCACAAGATATATTATAGCATAAATAAAATAAAATTGCAATATAAAAAAAGGAGTTTTTTTCAAAAAAATCAAGAATCTGCGGAACAAATTTTGCTTTTTATTTTTTTGAAGAATAAAAATGTTTTCGCGAACAAAAAAAGGCTTGCCATCACACAACAGCAAGCCTTTTCTATACAAGAAAGAGGGTTTATTTCACAATATATTTTTTTACATTATCTTTCGCATCAGCTTCATCGCCGCTAATCATAACGGTGAATTTGATATTAAACTGCTGAGACAGTTTTTCTAAATAAGGAACCACTGCATCTGCATCTGCAACAGAACCTTTCATAATAGAAGTTAAGCTGTCAATAAAGATATGTGTTACATCATAATTCATAGAAATTAAGCCACACAGGAATCCGTATAATTCGCCGGCACCGTTAATTTCAAATTCGGAAGCATTGATCAGTCTTGCTTCACGGGAAATGCTCAGGTTGTATCTGTCATCCTTTACGATACATACCACATTACCGTGTTCATTTTCTACTGCTTCAGCAACCCAGGAAATTAAAGTTTTGGATTTACCGGTTCCTTTCGGGCCAATTAACACTTTAATCATAATAAAATTCCCCATCGTTTTCAAATGTTACTTTGAAAACCCTTTCTTAAGTTATTGGTATCCGTTGCATTTGAATAACTATGCAACACCTTGCAAAAGTATAAAATAAAATCAGACTACCTTTGCTTATTTGGATTATAGCATAATTCTGGCAAAAATGCAAGTGTTTTTTTCAATATTTTTTCTTATTTTGAAAGTGCATCAATTCTTGCTTCCAGGTCTGCTTTCATATCCTGATATCCGTCTTTTCCCAAAAGTGCAAACATATTCTTTTTATACACCTCAACACCCGGCTGATCAAAGGGATTTACCCCTAACATATAGCCAGAAATTGCGCATGCTTTTTCAAAGAAGTAGAATAAATAACCAAGGTTATATTCATCCTTCTTATCAAGCGAAATCACAATATTTGGAACGCCACCGTCATAATGTGCCATTAAAGTGCCTAAAAATGCTTTTTTGTTTACATAGTCAACGGTTTTTCCTGCCAGGAAGTTCAGCCCGTCAACATTATCTTTATCTTCCGAAATCGTAATATTGGCAGTAGGATTTTCCACGGTGATAACCGTTTCAAATAAATTCCGTAGACCTTCCTGAACATACTGTCCTAAAGAATGTAAATCGGTAGAAAAATTCATAGAAGTTGGCAAAATACCTTTTTGTTCTTTTCCTTCGCTTTCTCCAAACAGTTGCTTATACCATTCAGAAAACATCACCATTGCAGGTTCGTATGAAACCAATGTTTCTACATTTTTCCCTTTGCGATACAAAAGATTTCTGGAAACTGCATATTTTAAGCAATCATTTTTTTCAATATCCGTGTCACAATAATCAACCATCGCATCATAGGCACCTTGCATCAGCGCATCAATATCCGCCCCTGCACACGCAATGGGTAATAAGCCCACTGCAGTTAAAACAGAAAATCTTCCACCGATAATATCCGGCACCACAAAGGTTTCATAGCCTTCTTCTCTTGCTAAATTAAGGAGTGTGCCTTTATTCGCATCAGTTGTAACGAAAATTCGTTCTTTCGCGCCTTCTTTTCCGTATTTTTTCTCCATTAAATCTTTAAACAAACGAAAAGCAAGTGCGGGTTCGGTTGTTGTTCCGGATTTTGAAATTACATTGATGGAAAAATCTTTTTCTTCCATCAAAGAAAGCAAATCTTTGTGATACTCAGAGCTGATGGTATTTCCCGCAAAGAAAATCTGTGGAAATTCTTTTGTTTTCACATTATATAAGGGACCATTCAAAAACTCAATCGCTGCTCTGGCACCCAAATAAGAACCGCCAATTCCAATGGTAATTAAAGCATCCGATTGTGCTTTGATTTTTTCGGCAGCTGCTTTAATGCGCAAAAATTCTTCTTTGTCATAGTTTTTTGGTAAATCCAACCAACCTAAAAAATCATTTCCGGGCCCGGTTTTATTATGTAATAACTCAATCGCTGCTTTTGCCTGATAGGAAATCTTTCCATATTCATCCTGATTAATAAAGCCTTTTGTTTTGGAAAAATCCACCTTTAATTTGTTCATAAAGTAATAATCCTTTCGCTGTTTTTATTTAATAAGAGCCACTGCCCAAAGTATCATCATTGTAAATCCAATCTCTGACATGCACCGTTGTAAAATCATCTTTTGTATTTCTCACAATGACCCATTCAATGCCGGCGTTAATAATCAACCGTTTACACATCGCACAGGGATTGGCATTTTGAACATAGCTGCCGTCTGACATTTCTTTCCCCACCAGATAAATGGTAGAACCAATCATATCGGAACGTTTTGCACTGATAATGCAGTTTGCTTCCGCATGAACAGAGCGGCACAATTCATAACGCTGTCCTCTCGGCACCTGAAGATTTTCTCTGACACAGCTGCCTAAATCGGCACAGTTTTTTCTGCCTCTTGGAGCGCCTGTATAACCCGTGGAAATAATTTCATCGTTTTTAACAATAATTGCTCCAAAATTTCTTCTTAAGCATGTGCCTCTGGTGACAACAGCCTCAGCAATGTCAAGATAATAATTTTGTTTATCTTTTCTTTCCATAGAAAACCCTCCTTTTTTCTGCTTTTCATATTATATAATAAAAAACTTCTTTTTTCAAGATACTATGTTGAAAAAAATCAAATATTTTTCAGGTTTTTTTGGACAAAACGAGTCAATATCTCCCGTTTGTTTTCTAATTTATTTTCCATCACCATTTCTAACAACAATAAAAGTGTTGCGCCCACTTGTTTTCCTTCCGGAATTCCCAGAGAAATCAAGTCATTTCCGCTGATTTCTAAATCTTTCAATGTAAAACAAGAATCCTTTTCTATAACCATTTGATAAAGTTTTCTTACCGCTTCAATTTTTTTTAATTTTATTTCAGCATTTACTGTGGTTTTTGCATCTGCTTCCTTTACCAACAGCAATCGTTCAAACTGTTCTGCACCAATTTTATTGAGTTGTTTTTTGACCGCTTTTTCAGTAGGTTCAATTTGTATGTCATGATATTTTACCAATTCTTTGACATAAGCTATGGTTTTAGCATCAAATTTCAATCGACGCAATATGGTTTCGCACAGAGCTTCACCAGCTTTAGCGTGAGAATAAAAATGTCCGATTCCTTCCTTGTCCATTGAAAAGGTCTGCGGCTTTCCGATATCGTGAAACAAAACTGCTAACCTGACAAAAAGGTTTTTATCTGCACAGGCTACACTTTTCACCGTATGCTCCCACACATCATACTGATGGTGAGGATTCTTTTGTTCCATATCAAACATAGTCGCAAATTCCGGAATAAATTGTGCGAAAATTTCTCTGTAATCCAAAAGAATAGTTTCCGGATAATCACTTAACAAGAGTTTTTTTAACTCCTCTGAAATTCGCTCCTTTGCAATCAGCGAAAGAAGCTCTTTACATTCTTTCATTGCATTTTTTGTACTGCTTTCTATAGAAAAACCATATCTTGCTGCAAACCGTAACCCACGTAAAATCCGTAGAGCATCTTCCTGAAACCGAGTCTTCGCATCCCCAACACAGCAAATTGTTTTGGATGCCAAATCTTTCTGACCATTAAAATAGTCAACCACACCGGTTTTGGGATGATATGCCATCGCATTAACGGTAAAATCACGACGGGAAAGGTCATCCTTCAGCTCCGAAACAAACTCCACTGTTTCCGGATGGCGAAAGTCCTTATAATCGCCGTCTTTTCTGAAAGTAGTAACCTCATAAGATTGATGATTGACACGAACTGTAACTGTCCCATGCTGAATTCCGGTTTCAATGATATGAAATCCGGAAAAAACCTGTTTGGTTTCTTCCGGCAATGCAGAGGTACAAACGTCCCAATCTTCCGGTTCCAACCCAAGCAGGCTGTCACGAACACAGCCGCCTACCACATAGGCAGCGTATCCGGCTTGATTTAATTGTTGTATGATGATTTCTACATCTTTTGGAAGCTTTATCATAAACAATCACCCAACTTAATTATTACTTGTTTTATTATAAACCAGAAATCCAATATATGCAATAGTTGTAACGGAAATGTCAAATGGAAAGACAAAGGAGCTGCACACAAAAATGCGATACAGCTCCTTTGTCTTGGGAAAAGAATTATATAGAATGGATACAGGCGAAAAATGGTTTATGCGGACAGGCGAAGCAAAATATTGTCAGCAATCATTGCAAGAAATTCAGAGTTAGTCGGCTTTCCACGAGAGGACAACACCGTACAGCCAAATACTTTTGCGATGTTATCTGCGTCTCCTCGGGTCCATGCTACCTCAATGGCATGACGGATTGCACGTTCTACCCGACTGGGCTTGGAATCAAATTCCTTTGCGGTCATGGGATAGAGTTCTTTGGTAACGCTGTGAAGAAGTTTTCTGTTTTCCAGCACTCTTAAAATTGCATATCTGAGATATTCATAGCCTTTTATATGTGCCGGCATACCAAGCTCGTGAAAAATATTGGTCACCATCTGCTCCAGCACAGGATTTTCTTTGGAAGTTGAAATATTAGCAATTTTGCCCGCAGAACGAAGCTCATTTGCACTTTTTTCATTCTGTTGTTTTTCACTGTCGGAAACGGCTTTAATCTGCGTAATCGTGGAAGGAATGTCGAAGGGCTTCAATACAAAATAATCAGCTCCCATATCGACTACCAGTTTTTCAATGGCAGGAATTTTTATATCCATCATAAATACAACTGTCATATCATTGCGGAGGAGAAATTCTTTTTGCAGACTTTCCAGCAACCAAATGCCATCACCATTTGGAATTGCAATGTCTGTAAGGATAATATCCGGACTGTTGTCACGGATGATGGAAAGCGCTTCCTTCCCTTCTTTTGCGGTGTATACTTTGTCAAAATAACTATCTTGCTCCAGATAAGCTTTCAGCTCTTCCAGAAGGGTTACATTGTCTTCTATCACGATAATCTTTTTCATAGGGTTCTCCTTGCTCTTTCATTTGATTTTTTCTTAAGAAAAAGTTTGCGCTGACTTTTTCTCTTTTTTACCAAGATTTTTTGTGATATGCATATTCAAAAAAAGATTCTTTTCATCTTCTGGATATAATATATCACATTATTTTCAAAAAATCAAGATATTTTTGGAAAAATTTTCCAATTATTACACGACAGCTTTCGACATACGACAAAAAACAACGAAATACCAATACAAAAATCAAAATTTGTGTCAAGTTTTGCAGACAAAAAAAGAGCTGCAGCAAAATGAATGACATTTTGCAACAGCTCCTCTATATGTATAAAACGATAATTAGTAAGCAATACCCTGAGCTTTCATGGATTCTGCAACTTTTAAGAAGCCTGCAATGTTTGCTCCGGCAACCAGATTGCCTTCGCAACCATATTCTTTTGCAGCATTTTCGCAGCTTTTGTAGATGTTAACCATAATGTCGTGCAGTTTTGCATCTACTTCTTCAAAGCTCCAGCTGTATCTCATGCTGTTCTGGCTCATTTCCAGACCGGAAGTAGCAACACCGCCGGCATTGGCAGCTTTAGCAGGAGCAAAGAGCAGACCGTTTTCCTGAAGGTATGCAATCGCATCAGGAGTAGAAGGCATATTTGCACCTTCTGCTACAGCATAACAGCCATTTGCAACCAATGCTTTTGCATCATCCAGATTCAGTTCATTCTGGGTTGCGCAAGGCAGAGCAATATCACATTTTACAGTCCAGATGCCTTTGCCTTCATAATATTTTGCGGTAGGATGATATTTTACATATTCGGAAATTCTTTTTCTTTCCACTTCTTTAATTTGTTTTACAGTGTCTAATTTAATGCCGTCTTCATCTACAACATAGCCGTTGGAATCAGAAAGAGCAATAACTTTTGCGCCCAACTGCTGTGCTTTTTCGGTGGCATAAATTGCAACGTTACCGGAACCGGAAACAAGAACCTTTGCACCCTCTAATGATTTTCCATTGGCTTTGAGCATTTCGTTGGTGTAATAGAGCAAGCCATAGCCGGTTGCTTCTTTTCTTGCCAGAGAACCACCGTAAGTCAAGCCTTTTCCGGTTAACACGCCGGTAAATTCATTACGCAATCTTTTATACTGACCAAACAAATAGCCGATTTCTCTTGCGCCAACACCAATATCCCCTGCAGGAACGTCAGTATCTGCACCAATATGTTTTACCAGTTCGGTCATAAAGCTCTGACAGAATCTCATAATTTCTCCGTCAGATTTTCCTTTGGGGTCAAAGTCCGAACCACCTTTACCGCCGCCCATAGGCAGAGTGGTTAAAGAATTTTTCAAAATCTGTTCAAATCCCAAGAATTTAATAACAGACTGGTTTACGGTAGGATGCAGTCTCAAACCACCTTTGTAAGGCCCGATTGCACTGTTGAACTGCACTCTGTAGCCACGGTTAACCTGTACTTTGTTATTATCATCCACCCAGGAAATTCTGAAAGAAATAATTCTTTCGGGTTCGACCAAACGTTCTACAACGCCTGCTTCCACAAAATCGGGTCTTTTTTCAATGACGGGAACTAAAGTTTCCAGCACTTCTTTTACAGCCTGTAAAAATTCAGGCTCATGAGCATTTTTCTTTTCTACGCTTTCGTAAACGCCCTGTAAATAAGCATTGTTAATTGCCATTTTGAAACACTCCTTCAAATTTATCACATAATTTTTTAACAAAAAAAGTTTTCTTTTTCAAGCGTTTTTTTCTAACGCTTCCAAGAAAATATTATACACTATGTTTCTTCTTTTTGCAAGTTTTTTCTATAAAAATTTCATAATTTTTCAAAAATCTTGCAGATTATGATAAAAAGAGTGTTATTTTTGCTTTTTATTTGTTGAAATGTTTCAAAATTCCAAATTGTTTTCTCACTGTTCCAAATGCAATGTTTTTTTCAAAAGATGCGCCATTTCGCCGCGGGACAGATATTGCTCCGGCCGGAAGGTGTTGTCGGGATAACCGCTTAAAATTCCGCTGTCCAGCAATGCTTTTATTTCATGAAAAGACCATCTGTCTTTTGAAACATCCGAAAAATGAGCTGCACGCTTTCCACTATATTCATATTGCAATATCCGTTGCAATATGACCGCAATTTCTTCTCTGGTAACGGCACGGTTGGGATGAAATTTTCCGTCAGGATACCCTTGGAGTATTCCGTAATCTGCTGCCGTGCGAATTTCATTTTCTGCCCAATGCCCGGAAATATCTGAAAACATTGTTTTTGGATTTTGGCTTTCCAAATTCAGATATCTGCATAATATTGCTGCTGCCTGTCCGCGGGTTAGTCCGTCATCCGGAGCAAAGGTGTGATGCCCTGTTCCCTCCATCCAACCTTTTTGATAATTCAAAAGAATGTCATCCTTTGCAAAATGGTGAAAGGTATCAGAGAAATATTTTCCATTAAGCCACATGCTGTAATAGTCCCAGACATCCTGTGTTTCCTGCCCCACACTCCAGCTTCCGGCACCTTTCAAGCCGTATTTATCCACCAAACTCAATTTATATTTTAGTGTATCGCTGTTGTCATACCATACTGTGTAGTATCCCGGCTTTAATTTTTGTCCGTTTAAGGTGATAGAATGCTCTGTTCCCACACGAAACCGTGCCGTAACGCTTTTTGATGCCGCATCGACTTTTGAAATACCACCTGTTTTTTTGAGGGCAGATTCGATTTGCTTATTGGTGATGCCCATTCCGCGAAGGGTTCCGTCATCGCTCCAGATTCGTCCAAAAAACGGAACACCAAGAACTATTTTTTCTTTTTGGACATGCTTCAAAGCGTACTGAATAGACTGTTCCACAAAAGAAATGCTTGCAACCGGTCCCGCATCACCTCCGTTATAATGCTCGTCATATGCCATAATAAAGAGATGATCTGCGATTTCCCCCAAAGCTTTGTAATCGTAGGATCCGTGCCATCCAAGATTCCACCCATTCGGATTCGCTGCAACTGCAACCGAAACTTCTTTTTCCTTTGGAATTTTCTCCCGTAACAGCCGAACCAGCTTTGTATATTGGTCCCGATACTCATGGGTCACGTTTTCAATGTCCACATTCACGCCGTCAAGACGATATTGTTGCACCGCAGAAGCAATTTCTGTTGCAAGCTTTTCTACATTTTTCATCGCATTATTTCCGGCAACTCTATCCCAATGATTGCTTAAAAACGGAACAATTTTTACGTTTTTTTGATGCATTGCATCAACATAGCTTGCGCTGATAGGTTCCACAAAAAGAGAACCGTCAGAAAGAATATTGAAATAGCTGGGCGAAATGACAGAAAAGCCTTGATTAGACATTGCAACATATTCCAACTGTTTGTCGTAACTTCCATAAGAAAGATAGGTCATAGAATAACGAGAATTGGCATCTGCAATTTTTGAAAATGGAATACTGACAGAAAGGGTTCCTGTCAAAAAAACAGTAACCATTCTGAGATAAAAGGGTTTCCTAAACAGCTCCGACGAGAATTCAGCGTCAACAGTTTCCGCAAAACAGTCAGGAAAAATCATAATGTCATAAGTATTTCGAGAAACTTCCTCTAACCGAAATATATATTGCATAATTTTCACTCCGTTTTTTAGTCTTGTTTTCAGTATTTCCAAAAGAAAACCGTTCTATATTACTTTTTTTATTTTTCAAAATCTATTGCTATTTTTTATGAAACGTGCTAAAATAATTAGAATTGGTATTTCAGCCTATATTTTACAAAAAGGAGGATTTTGAATGGAATATATCAACAGCATTTCCATCGGAAATTACAAGGGTATCCGTCGGTTGAATATTGATTCATTTTCCTCAATCAATATTATTACCGGGCCAAACGGCAGCGGAAAAACTGCCTTGCTGAACGGGTTGGAAATACTCACGAATCCGAGTGATTTTTTTCATTATATAAAAGCATCCGGCAAAACGTTTGAAAGCTTCAAAAATTCCTTTCATAAACGGGAGCCGCGTCCATGTTCCAACATTGCAGGATTGGTGCTTCAAAACTTCTATGGAATAGAAATCACCTCTTATTTTCCTATCGATAACGAATCCTTTATAGGCTATCATCATTTCACCTATCAAGCCGAGAAGGAGAAAAAGGTTAAAACAACACAAATATCCTACTCATTTTCGGATAAAAAGGACAGTTCTGTCAGAGCGTTACTTCCCTTCCGGACAGTTTCTCCCAATGATACGTCAGTTTGCTTAAAAAGAATTTGGGAGGATGACAGAATAAAGGAAAAGGTGCTTTCTCTGTTAGCTCTTTTTGATGAAGAAATCTGTGATTTCCATACAGAAGATTTTAAGGAATATTTTTTATATCACAACACATACGGAAATTTAAGCCCGTCATTTTTCAGTGACGGAATTCAGTTTTTATTGAAAATTGCTGAAGCATTATCCGGCTATTCCAACGGAATTCTGGCAGTTGACGGCTTTGAATGTCTGTTGGCAAAAAATACTGTGCGGGAAGCTGTTAATTTTATCTATCAATTATCAAAAGAACGGCAAATCCAACTTTTTCTGGTGACACAAAGTGCAGAAATCATAGATGAATGGCTGGATTTACTTCATTTTTACAATGAATTAAATCTTCTCACAATTCTGCGGCTGCGTTCCGACAAAGAAACCACATCCTGTCAAATAACCGATGGTGAACGGGCATACCAAATTCGTTTGGAAAAAGAGCTTGATTTTCGGGATGAAAAGCAAAAGGAGAACGATCGATGAAAGAATACATTGATTTATTTTTAACCTTTGCCAAAATCGGTGGATTCACCTTTGGCGGAGGCTATGCAATGCTCCCCATGATGCAACGGGAATTGGTAGAGAAAAAGAATTGGACTACCAACGAAGAGCTGTTGAACTATTATGCAGTTGGTCAATGTACCCCCGGCATTATCGCAGTAAACACGGCAACTTTTGTTGGCTATAAGCGAAAAGGAATATTAGGCGGTGCAGCTGCAACAGCGGGAATCGTTACGCCTTCGGTAATTATTATTATACTGATTGCTTCCCTCTTAAAAAACTTTGCAGCCTATCCGATTGTGCAACACGCATTTTCCGGCATCCGTATTGCTGTTTGTGCGACGATTCTGGTATCGATCGTTAATTTATGGAAAAAATCAGTAAAAAAATTCTCCGATTATATCTTTTGTATTGTAGCATTTTTATTGAGTGCTTTTACACCGATTTCACCGGTTTGGATTGTATTGTTGGCAGGAATGGGCGGCATTTTTACCAATCCTAAAAAGGAGGAAGAAACAAAATGAATTTAGGCTTACTCTTTTTTGAATTTTTCAAGATTGGTTTGTTTGCAGTTGGCGGCGGATTGGCAACCCTTCCTTTTTTAAGTAAATTAGCGGAAAAATATCCCTGGTTTACCTCCGGAGATTTGGCCAATATTATTGCCGTTTCCGAATCCACACCCGGCCCTTTGGGCATCAATATGGCAAGCTACACAGGCTTTACGGGAGCAGGAATCCTTGGCGGAATTGTTGCAACCTTCGGAATTGTACTTCCCTCTTATCTGGTGATCTTATTGATTGCAAGAATTCTTCAAAAATTTAATGAAAACCGTTATGTTCAAACTGCATTTACAGGACTGCGTCCTGCTGTTGTCGGTTTAATTTCTGCAGCAGTGCTTTCTATTATGGAATTAAGTTTTTTACACCCAAATGCAACAACCATACTCACCCTTTTGAATTGGAAGGCACTGGTTATGTTTTTGCTATTGGCGCTGATACGGTTTCGATTCCAAAAGGCTCATCCAATTATTCTGATTGGCATTGGTGCTGTTTTCGGCATTGTTTTCGGCGGATTTTAGAAAGGAACTAAAAAATGATTACAGTTACAAACTTAAGCTTAAATTTTAACGGAACCAGTCTGTTCAAAAATGCAGACCTGAAATTCACACCCGGCAACTGTTATGGTGTGATTGGAGCAAACGGTGCCGGTAAATCCACATTCTTAAAAATTTTATCCGGCGAATTAGAGCCTTCCACAGGAGAAGTCATCATTCCCGGTCACTTGAGAATGTCTGTCTTAAAACAGGACCATTTTGCATATGACGAGTTCACTGTTTTTGATACTGTCATTATGGGAAATAAGCGTCTGTATGACATTATGAAAGAAAAGGAAATTCTTTATGCAAAACCTGATTTTAACGATGATGACGGAGTTCGCTTGGCTGAGCTGGAGGGCGATTTTTTAGAATTAAACGGATGGGAAGCAGAAAGTGATGCCTCCAAACTGCTCCAAGGATTAGGACTGCCCGAAAGTGTTTTATACGAACAAATGAGTACTTTAGACGGAAAACAAAAAGTCAAAGTACTGCTGGCACAAGCCTTGTTCGGAAATCCCGATATTATTTTATTAGACGAACCTACCAACCACTTAGATGTGGATTCCATTAACTGGCTGGAAGATTTTTTATTGGAATATGAGGGATTGGTCATTGTGGTTTCGCATGATCGTCACTTTTTGAATACCGTTTGCACCAACATTGTGGACATTGATTTTTCACAAATTAAAATGTTTGTTGGCAACTACGAATTTTGGTATGAATCCAGTCAGTTGATTCAAAAAATGATTCGAGACCAAAATAAAAAGAACGAAGAAAAAGCAAAAGAACTGATGAGTTTTATTCAAAGGTTCTCTGCCAATAAATCCAAATCACGTCAGGCAACCTCCCGTAAAAAGTTATTGGAAAAGCTGACCATTGAAGAACTTCCCGCCTCCTCCAGACGATATCCTTTTGTTGGATTCCAGATGGACCGAGAAGCCGGCAAAGACATTTTGTTTGTGGAAGGTATTTCCAAAACAATTGACGGTGTCAAAGTTCTTGACAATGTTTCTTTCACTTTGAACAAAGGAGACAAGGTAGCATTTTTAGGCGAAAACGAAACTGCAGTCACCACCATGTTTCAAATTCTTGCAGGAGAAATGGAACCGGATGAAGGGAGCTACAAATGGGGCGTATCTACTACACAATCATACTTTCCGAAAGATAACTCCATCTTCTTTAACGATTGTGATTTGAATCTTCTTCGTTGGTTGGAACAATATTCCAGTGATACCACCGAAACCTTCCTGCGCGGATTCTTAGGCAGAATGCTCTTTTCCGGTGATGACGTGTTAAAGCCCGTAAAAGTGCTTTCCGGTGGCGAAAAAGTCCGTTGCATGCTGTCTAGAATGATGCTCTTTGGTTCTAATGTATTGCTGTTGGATCAGCCTACCAACCATCTGGACTTAGAATCCATCACCTCAGTTAATAACGGATTAAAAGATTTCAAAGGAAACATTATTTTTGCCTCTCACGACCATGAATTTATTTCAACCGTTGCAAATAGAATAATAGAATTTACCGACACCGGTATTATAGACAGGAATGATAATTATGACGAATATCTCCAATGGAAAAAAGAAAACAAAGCATAAGTCTTTCAAAAAAATCATAGACGAAAAGCCTATTTCCCTTTCCCACGAAAAGAAACAACATTGGAAAGGCGGAACATTGCTTGCACCCATTCCTCCGGCGTTGGTAACTGTGGGAACCATGGAACACCCAAACGTGTTAACCATCGCATGGACGGGCATTTTGAATACGATTCCACCAAAAACGTACATTTCGGTGCGAAAAGAACGTCATTCCTATCCAACGCTTTTGGAAACACCTGAATTTGTCATCAATCTGCCAAGTGCTAATCTTGTCAAAGCAGTGGATTTCTGTGGCGTCAGAAGTGGAAAAAATTTAGATAAATTCAAAGAAATGAATCTTTCTCTCGTACCTGCAGTCAATGTTGCTACACCGCTTATTTCAGAATGCCCTTTGCATCTGGAATGTAAAATAACAGATTCTGTAGATTTAGGAACACATACAATATTTCTTGCAGACATTGTAGGAATGAACGTATCGGAAGCTTGCATTGATAAAAACGGAAAACTGCAAATTGAAAAATGCAATCTTCTGGCATTTGCTCATGGTGAATATTTTACATTGGGAAAGAAACTGGGATCTTTTGGCTATTCGGTGCGGAAGAAAAAGAATAAACCCTCAAAATCTTAACACAAAAAATACAGAAGCACAAGAATTTGTGCTTCTGTATTTTGCAAACGAATTTATCTATAAATCGTCGGCATCCTGAATGGGCTGAACGTCCCTCTCATTCGGTTGACCGGTGTAGCTTCCCTGCGGGTCTGTTTTTGTCCCCACATCATGAAAAGCACGAATCACTGCTTCTGTTTTCGGCAGTTTTTTCTTTTTTGTGTTTTTCATTTTCAATCACCTCACATTCAGTATACACCAAAAGGAGTTTTTTTATGTTACGGTGTCCGGTCTGTCGCGAAAAAATTGAAAAATGCAATGAAAAAACATATGTTTGTCAAAACCGTCACAGTTTTGATATTTCAAAAAAAGGATATGTCAATTTTTTGTTGTGCAATCAAATGCGCTCAAAATTACCCGGTGACAACAAGCTGATGGTTGATGCCAGAGAAAATTTTTTGGCAAAAGGCTATTACAGCAGTTTTCTGGAAGCCTTAAAAAATGTTATTGACACTTTTCAACCGACAGTCATTCTGGATGCCGGATGCGGTGAAGGTTATTACACCAACGGCATCTACAAACCCAATCGAAAAATTACAGGAATTGATATTTCCAAATCCGCCTTGCAAAAGGCAGCACCAAAAAACAGAGATATCACCTTCATTGCCGCAAGCCTATTTAACTTACCCATTGGTGATAGCGAAGTTGATTTACTGTTCAGCTTGTTTGCCCCTTATGCCGGAGATGAATTTTACAGAGTCTTAAAAAAAGACGGCATTATGGTTTTGGGAATTCCCGGTGCGGACCATCTGTTTGAGCTGAAATCGGTAATCTATAATACACCATATCAAAACCAGGTAAAAGAATACACATTAGAGCATTTTACTTTTTTGGAATCGAAAAAAATACATAAAAAAATCAAACTGAAAAACCGGGAAGATATTCTTCATTTATTTCAAATGACTCCTTATTATTATCGCACAAAAAAAGAAGATATTGAAAAAATAAACACTTTAGAGGAATTTGAAGTTACCATTTCATTTGAGCTTTTAATTTATAAAAAATAAGTCGTATCCTAAAATTATGTTCAAACATCTTTTTGCTATAAAAAAAACTGCATCCCCTTTCGAGGATGCAGTTTTTATTTTGAATGACCTATAATCAGGAAGCATTGAATCTTTCCTGATAGAAGATATCAGTCCAGATTTCTTTATTATTGGTAACTTTATGGTCATGCCAGTTACTTGCTTCTAAGATTTCATAGTATGCCCAGTAAGATTCGTCTAAATCCGGATAATCAAGCACTTCGTCATAATGTTCTGCAATGTAGGTCTTATCTGCAACACGGTTCAGCATTCTGTTTACGATGGTTACAGTTTCAGAACGTTTGATTGCCTGATCAGGTTTGAAGGTTCCGTCTTCATAACCAAGAATCCAACCTTTAATTACAGCAGAATCAATGTAGGGTTTCGCCCAGTGAGAATCGCTTACATCGCTGAATACGTTTACAGAACCTTGTTCCAAATCAAAGAATCTGGAAGCAACAGTTGCCAATTCTGCACGGGTAATGGGTGCATCCGGTCTGAAGGTTCCGTCTTCGTAACCGTTGATAATGTTTACATTGGTCAGATATTTGATGTAAGGAGTATGCCATGCACCTTCTACAACGTCAGTAAATTTGCTGGTGCTGTTATCTTTGAACACCATTTTCTTCACAAGTAATCTGGAGAAGATGGCAGCAACTTCACCTCTGGTAACGTTGTCTTCTGCATCAAAGTTTCCGGTGTCTCTACCGTGAACATACGCAATATGTTCACCTGTTAAGGTAGGTTTCAAAGCTTCATCCAATTTAATAGTATCAGTAGATACATAACTGTCAATGTAGCCGGGTTTTACAGCAAATGCTTTAATAGTGGTGCCATCCGGAACCTGGAAAGGACCTTCGTATTTCTGAGATTTTTCTGTGGGAGAAAGACCGGTAGTAGTGTAGTAAATGGTAGCACCTTCAGTAGCAGTTTCTAAGGAAACAGTGATGTTTCCAGCGCCATCTACTTCAAAAGTAATGGTGGGAGCTTCTACACGTTTGGTAATAGGTGCTCCACCGCCGCCAGACTCGGAATCAGACTCTTTTGTCACTTTAATACACAGTTCCATAAACAGCTCAGGCAAAGCGTCTTTTTCTGCCGCAGCAGAATCGCACATTTGATTGTCGAACTTAGTATCCAGATTTCTATAAAGTTTAATGATACCTGTTCCTTCAGCTTTGCCGGTGATTTTTATTCTGTTACCGGTTTCTGCTTTTGCAAGTTCTACAACACCATTAGTAGAATCCCCTTCTAAATTACTGGTGATTGTAAGCGTAATAGCATCTTCTTTATCATCACCTAAAGTAAAACCGGGAATTACATCAATGTAACACACATCATTGACTTCTAATGCAGGAACTTCCTGGTTCGGTTCGATTGATTTTTTAACTATACTGGTAGAATGTGTTTCATAAACATTAACAGATACATCCATAACACCAGACATAATGGTATTGAAAACAACAGAAAGTGCAACCTTACCATCAGTGGTATCATCCATTACATCAAAAGCTGTTAAAACTAATTTGATAAACGGAGATTTCGGATCAATGGCACCGCCATTCTCTTTCAAATAACCGTTCCCCAACATAGCCTGTTTTACAACATATAAACGTTCTAATTTGGCATTTGCAGGAGTTGCCTCATCAAACGCTGCAGCCAAAGCTTTTTCAACCATACCTTTTACATTAGGCTGGAATGTATCAATCGGAGCCTGGAATGTTTTTAAGAAAGCAGCTGCATCTTCTTTTGCTTGTTTTCTTAAATTGGTTTGTATATTATAAACCATTCCGCCCAAAGCATGTTTGTGCATTGTTCCGTTTGCAACTTTGTCTAACACCTCGTTAGGAGAAACACCTGTGCCCGGAACTTCTGTGCAAAATACGTCTGCTGCACGATCAATATCTTTTTCGCTAATTATGTTTTTATGATCTTTCACTGGGGCAACTTCAGCGCCGTTCTTTTCATTGGGGAAAGTCATCAATTTAATGAAGCCGTAAACCAAAACCTTCGCTTCATCCTCGGTGATACCCACAGCAGTGGGTAAGTCGTTAACAAATCCTGCGGGTAATTTTACATCTTCCAGTTTGAAGTTATTGTGAAAGTTTCTCAAAGCGGTTAACTCATCCATGGAAATATTTTTGTAAGCACGTTTCAAATTTGCTTGTTCTAAAATAGCTTCCAAATGACCATCACTGTCACCGACTAAAACTTCACGAAATTCGTCTCTTGTCATGGCAGCTTGTGATACTACAGTGAAAATCGGCAGCATCATAATTGCCAAAAGTAAAGCAATGATTCTTTTCATAGTTTTTTGCTCCTTTTTATATAAAATTTATTTATTAACATATTGATGAAAACGGTACAACATTTGCGCAGCTTCTGCTCTGGTTGCAGACATGGTGGGATTAAAGCAATTCAGCTCATTGCCGTTAATAATACCCAACTCTTTCATTGTGATGACAGCCGTTTTTGCATAAGATGCAATATATCGGTCATCCTCAAAGCCGGAAGTTTTGGAGCTGCTTCTATCCATTACACCAAGCATTTCTCCGATTCTAAACATCAGAACCGCCATGTCCTGACGGGTAATGTTTTGTCCGGTGCCGAACATTCTGTCGCCAATTCCTAAAATCAAATTACGGCTTGCCATGGCGGTAACGTAAGGATAAAACCAATCTTCTTTCCAAACATCCGTAAAAGATGGCTTTTCAGCCGATGCTTCAATCTGGAATGCAACACACATCATTTTTGCAAACTGTTCACGGGTAACATTTGCAGCCGGCATAAAGGCAAAATCGCTGACTCCATTAAGAATATCTTTATCAAACAGATATGCGATAGCTTTTTCCGCCCATAGATGATTCCCTAAATCATCAAAAACGTGTGTTGGCTCTCCTTTTTTACCAAAGCCTAAAATAACATACGCTTCGCTTGCAATGGCAAGATACAACGGCTCAAATTCTTGAGGAATGTTACCATCCAGCAAAGAAGCAACCGTTTCTTCCGAAAAAGCATCTGTGCAAAGTGCAATATAAACTGCCTCCATGGATGCTGCCGTATCAATCGTAATATTTTTCAATCGGGCTTTCAGGTTTTCTTCGGTTAACAAGCCTTCTGCTTTTTCAGCCTCTGCAACGGTGAGTACGGTGCGGATAGAATCCTTAAATTTTTCGTTTACCGACGCTTCTGTTACCGAAAGCTCATGATACAACGGAACAGCATCGTAAAGCTGCGGCAAGAACGTAGGATCCTGATATACTTTTTTGAAAACGCGCATTGTATCTGCATTGGTAATTGCAAATGCGGTGGTGGTCAAAAGAGAAAACACCAACAAAAGCGCGGGTATGCTTTTTTTCAGCAATCTCATTTTCTACTCCTGAGGGTTCATCAACATAAGTACAAAATACATAAATTTTCTCTTTATAATAATAGCATACTCTATATAAAATGTCAAGTAATTTTTCAAGGCATAAATAACAATTTTTCTATGATATTTTACATCAAATAGTACAATTTTCAAAAAAACACATCAATCGGTTGTTTAGCTCTTCATTCCATTTCCACCAGAATGATATCATCCCCAATTTTTTTAATTTGCGAAAAAGAAATAATATGTTCCTCATATTTCCAGAACAAACGAAAAAAACGATTCTGCCCGGGTACAATTAACGCCCCTACCCTGCCTGTTTCCAAGTCCACTTCAACATCATACACAAATCCTAACCGTCTGCCGTTTGAAAGATTGATGACCTCTTTTTTTTGAAGGTCTAACACACGTTCCAACATAACATCTCCTCCTGTCGTTTTTTACATTTTATGCCGGAATGCTTGCTCATTATCGCAAAAAAACGGAATTCCTCATAGAAATTCCGTTTTTGAAGTTAAGCCAAGGGCTTTATTTTTTGATTCCAGATATGTCTCATAAAAATCACAGACAATAAAAGCGAAACAATCTCTGCCAGCGGAAACGACCACCATACAGCATCCAAGCCAAAAAAGTAAGATAATAACCATGCAGACGGCACCAGCACCACAAGCTGTCGTGCCATAGAAACGATCAGGCTGTAAATACTGCTTCCAACCGCTTGAAATACGGAAAGAAAAATGATACATACGCCAGCAAACAAATAATGCAGACTGATGATACGAAGCGCAGAAAGGCCCAGCACATACATATCTGCTGACGCGTTAAACATTCTGAGCAATGCTCCGGGGAACAAATGAAACACAGCTAATCCCAGCACCATAATTGCACAGGCAATATAGCAGCTCAAACGAATGGTTGCGGCAATTCTGGGCTTATTCTTTGCACCGTAGTTGAATGCAATAATCGGAACCATGCCGTTATTCAAGCCGGAAACAGGCATAATGAGAAAGCTCTGCAGCTTAAAATATACACCAAATACTGCAACTGCAGCCGAGGAATACTGAATCAGAATTTTATTCATACATAAATTCATCACAGATCCAATGGACATCAGTAAAATGGAAGGAACTGCAATGGCATAAATTGCTCCCACAATTTTTCTGTTCGGACGGTACTTGATAAGAGAAATCCGGATTTCCTTGTTAAAGCGAATATTCATAAAAATACCAAGTCCCATAGAAACAAATTGCCCAAGCACCGTTGCCAATGCTGCACCGGCAACGCCCATTTTGGGGAATCCAAAGTAACCAAAAATTAAAATGGGGTCAAAAATCAGATTAAACAGAGCACCGGACAACTGTACGATCATGGAAAGAAAAGATTTTCCGGTAGCCTGAAGCAGCCGTTCCATCGTAATTTGCATAAAAATTCCCAAAGAACCAATGCAGATTACATTCATATACTCAATGCAATACTTTACAATTTCTGTGTCTTTGGTTTGAAAATTGGCATACGCATTTACACCGAAAATACCAAAGATAAAGAAAGCCAGAAAGCTGAAAAAACCAAGAACTATCCCGGTATTTCCAACCAGGCTCGCTTTTTCGTAGTTTTTTTCACCCAGACTTTTGGACAGCAGTGCATTGATACCAACACCAGTTCCTGCCCCTACGGCAATCATCAGATTTTGCACCGGAAAAGCAAGACTTACTGCAGTGAATGCTTTGTTATATTCATCAATTTGCGACACAAAAATACTGTCTACAATATTATAAAGCGCCTGTACCAGCATCGAAATGATGATGGGTAAGGACATGCTGATCAACAACTTCGGAATCGGCATAATCCCCATTTTATTCTCGGCACGATTATGCTCTGTTAAAGTTTCTGCCATGATGTGCTTTGCCTCCTTGTTTATCATATCACAACAAGAAGAAATTATAGCACACCCATCCTGAATTGTCAATTTTTTACGACAATTTTTTCACAAAAACTTATTTTACGCTTTGCATACCTGCCACGATTGCTTTGACCAAGGCAGTTTGATAAGAATCATCCTGCAATTTTTTCTCTTCTTCCTGATTTGAGAGAAAACCACATTCTACCAAAACGCCCGGAACATTTAGCTTTTTGAAGGTTAAGTTCGGATTGGGCAAAGGTTTCTCTACTCGATGATTCTGCTTATCCAGTTTTTTCAGTTCAGTCATAATATTTTTTGCATATTCGGCTCCCAATGTGTCGGTGGATTTATAAAATACTTGTGCACCTTTAACGTCAGAACTTTCAAATTTATTCATATGAATGCTAATAAAAAGCCCAGCATTCTGCCGATTTGCCAGTTCTGCCCGATTCTTCAAATCAGAATTTTTTTGTTGGCGTACCGTGGTTTTGTCATCATCGTGCAGGGAAACGTCTTCTGTTCTTGTCATTATAACCTGATATCCGTTCTCTTTTAACGCACTTTCCAATTTCTTGGCAACTGACAGGTTCAAGTCTTTTTCCAAAACTTGAGAAACCCCTACTCCTCCCCCATCCATTCCTCCATGTCCGGCATCCACAACAATCAATTTGGAATTAAGTTCCACACTTTGTGTTGAGAATCTTAAAAAAGAACCAAACAACATTGCACTGACCGTCACACCAGCCAGCACCATAATCAGCACCCTACGACGAAACACCATAAACATAAAAAATCCCACCATTTCCTTTGTTTCATATTACAATATATCAAAGGGGTGGGATTTCTATTCCATTTTTTACAGTTTCCGGCACACTTGAATGGTGGAATGCACAAGGGATTCAAACACATTGGCATCCTCCGGTTTCCCTACTAATGTACCATAATGAGTAGGTATCACAACGTCCGGCTTCATTCCATTGATCAATTCCGCCGCCTCTTTAGCATCCATTGTATATGTGCCGCCAATGGGAACCATCGCAATGTGGCAAATTACATTTTTTGCTTCCTCGGTGATATCGGTATCTCCTGCCACAAAGATTTTTTTGCCCGAAATCTCCACCACATAGCCAAGCCACCCGTTTGATTTTGGATGCATGGGTTTATTGGTGTTATAAGATGGTACTGCCGTCACCGAATAATTGCCAACAAGCACCGTTTCGCCGGGGGACATAAAAATTACTTTATCATTCGAAAGAGCAAGTTTGTTTTCTTCTCCTTGCATACTTTTTGGCATCACAAATACGGTACTGTCTTTTTTTATTTTTACAATATCTTCAGGAGAAAAATGATCATAATGAGCGTGTGTAATAAAAATAATATCTGCGTCAAACGCAGCTTCTTTGATGCGGAAAGGGTCAAAATAAATTACCTGTTCGCCGCCAATGCGAATGCTGGAATGTTCATTCACTGAAATTTGAGAAATCATACGCTATCTCCTTTTTGTGTGTTTTCAAGCAAGGTCCGAATGGCATCTTCTGCTTCCTTCACCTCTTTCAGGAAGGTTTCTGCAGAAATCCGCAAGGCACCATGCCCCAATATAATGAGCTGTTCTAAATTATCCGATGTGGCAACACGAACTCTGTGGTGTTTCCCAAGCTGTTTGGTTACCTTTTCGATATACATATCGGCAGTTTCTGCTTCTTTGGTATAAACTACGCTGATATTATGAATTTTCTCTACTTCGCCGGGATTATTCTTCACCTTATAAGCGTCAAACACCAAAATCAGCTCACACTGACAAAAACCCCGATAATTACACAACCGGTCAATCAAATGCTCTCTGGCAATTTCCAAACTTTCCGATGCCAGTTTTTTCAAGTCTTCCCATGCAAAAATAATGTTATAGCCGTCTACCAATAAATATTCAGGACCTTCCGGAACAGGCTTTACGGGTCTGGCTTTCGCAGTTGTCTCCACCTTTTTTACACGGGGACGAAATGCCTCATATTCCCGACGGCGAATGGGGCCGTAGGTTCGCTCAAAAACTGCTAACAGTTCTTCATCGTCATACACACGCTCCAAATACTGTCTTGCTCTTTGCACCGGTTCTTTTGGTGCTTCTTCTACAGAAATACTGCTATCTAAATGCATATACTGAGAAACCTGATTCCACTTGACTGTAAACCCTGCACCGTGAGAGCAAAAAACAGAATCCGGCGAATTCTCCAAATCCTGCTCCGGATTGTAACCAATGGCAGATACTACGCTATCGGCTTCTGCACAAGGAGCATACCCCTTTATCCGACAGTTTAACCGTCCGGTTCCGTGAGTATAGCGAACCACTTCTAAGTGATAGTCTCTCATTTTAGACACCGGTGCACTGCCTGTCAGCAAGGTATTTCCACACTGCAAGCCGCTTTGTTCAAAGGTGCCTCCCATTTGTCCGATATCGGTCATAGCACGACCTACCGAATCCACCGGAAGCTCTAATTCAAATTCATACCAGGGTTCCAATAATTGACTTTTTGCACACATTAAACCCTGGCGGACTGCCCGGTAGGTTGCCTGACGGAAATCGCCACCTTCGGTATGCTTCAGATGTGCTTTCCCAGCCATTAATGTAATTTTCATATCGGTAATCGGAGAACCTGTCAGAACACCCAGATGTGTTTTCTCCGACAAATGTGTTAAAATTAGCCGTTGCCAGTTTTTATCCAGCTTATCCTCGCTGCAAGCAGTTGCAAATACCAACCCGCTTCCTTGGGGTAACGGCTCCATCAGCAAATGCACTTCGGCATAATGACGTAGCGGCTCGTAGTGTCCAACACCCTCGACAGCTTCCAGGATGGTTTCTTTGTAAGCGATACTTCCGTGACTGAGCGCAATTTCCATACCAAACCGTTCTTTCGCAAGCCGTTTTAATACCTCCAACTGTACCTCTCCCATTAGTTGAACATGAATTTCTTTCAGCTGCTCATTCCAATATAAATGAAGGCATGGGTCCTCTGCCTCCAGTTGGCGAAGTTTTCCCAGTGCTACCGATACGTCTGTTCCGTCGCACAGCTGCACACGATAATTCAGCACCGGCTCGGTAAACAAATCGCCGCCGCTTGGTTCAAAACCAAATCCGTCTCCTACACGGGAATTGGTGAGCCCTGTTACCGCACATACTGTCCCAGCCGGAACCTCGTCTGACATTTCATAACTTGCGCCTGAATAAATACGAATCTGATTGATTTTTTCACTCCAGATTTGTTCCCCATTATGAATTTTTGTCAAGACAGATTTCACTTTTAATTTTCCGCCGGTAACTTTCAGATAGGTTAAGCGGTTTCCCTGCTCGTCTTCTGCAATTTTGAATGCTTTTGCACCAAAATTATCGCCATAAGACGGCTCTGTCGCATAGCGCAGAATCCCCGCTGCCAACTCGTTGATACCGTAGTTTTTCAACGCAGAACCGAAATAGCACGGAAACAGCTTTCGTTCTTTTACAGCATTGGAAATTGATGGTTGTCCAATACAACCGTTCTCTAAATATTCCTCCATCATTTCTTCACTGCAAAGCGAAAGCTCTTCTTCGTCAAATTTTGTCGAAAAATCAATACAGGAAGGACTGAGTTTTTCTTTTAATTGTGTGAGAATAATGTCTTCATCAGCGCCATCTAAATCCATTTTATTCACAAAAATAAAGGTGGGAATCTGATATTGGTGCAAAAGCTTCCATAATGTCACCGTGTGGCTTTGCACGCCGTCTGTACCGCTAATCACTAAAATTGCATAATCCAGCACGCTAAGAGTTCGCTCCATTTCTGTAGAAAAGTCCACATGCCCGGGGGTATCCAATAAAGCGATGACAGTATCCTCATATTTCAAGATTGCCTGCTTGGAAAAAATCGTAATGCCTCGTTCCCGCTCGATAGAATGGGTATCCAAAAAGGCGTCTTGATGATCGACACGCCCTAATTTCCGGATTTGACCGGCATGATATAATAAGCCTTCGGACAGGGTTGTCTTTCCTGAATCCACATGAGCCAAAATGCCAAAAACCAATCTTTGCATCAAAATTTTTTCCAATCTGTTTTATTTTTCATCATTATACTAAAAAATCAACTTTCTGTCAATAAAAAAAGAATGGAAAACCTGTAACAGGTTGTTTCCATTCTTTGAACGAACCACAGCCGACTATTCTTTTACAACTTTGACGCAATAGTTTACAGTGCCTTGTGGATATTCCATAGTAATTTCCAAAATATAGTCTTCGTTTTCAGGAGTGGGCACCATAATAGAATCTGCAGTAAAAGAAACCCTTACTTTTAACGGGTCATTAAAACCAAAACGAAACAATCTTGCGCGCGTAATTTCACCGTACGAAGGATCAAAATAAAAACTTTCTTCCGCTAAGTTTCCGGCACATTTCAAAATATTCTCTTCCCCAAATTCTCTGTTATGGTGAACTGCATAATCAGAAATTAAAGTTTTTTCACCATCACTCCAATCATTTGTACTGATCAAACACTCTGCTTTTACATTCCCCTCCTGATCGGTCAGTTTCAAAACAGGCGGTTCCGGCAGATACGGTATATGTTCGGATGGTTCTTCCGGTTCGACAGGCGGGGCATAATCGTACCCCCAGGTAGAAAAAACAACCGGCTGATTATGGTTCATCCGATACATGTCTACCCCATACATTAGCCCTAATATGACTGTAGCAAACAGAATCAGGAACAGAACAACAGAAACTTTCTTTTTCATTGTAGAACACCTCTCCTTTTCGGTAATTTGACAATTTTAGCCGGAAAAATGTTCCATTTCTCTTAAAAAAAGGAATCCAAGCAGAGCCGGATTCCTTTTTTGATTTATAAATTGTAATATTTTTCAAATTCTGCCGGATGGGGAATTTTAGATAATTCTCTCACTTCTTCCCGTTTGGATTTGATAAAGTTTTTCAGCAATTCTTCCGGGAACACGCTGCCTGCAGTTAAATAGTCATGGTCTTTTTCCAAAGCATCCAAAGCTTCGTCCAGTGAAGTGGGCAAATGCTTTAATTTTGCTTTTTCTTCTTCCGGCAAATGGAACAAGTTCATATCATAAGGACCCCAACCGTTTTCGTGAGGATCAATCTGATTTTTGATACCGTCAATCCCTGCCATCAGAATAGCCGCGTAGCAGAAATACGGATTACAGGTGGCATCCGGATTACGCAGTTCAAAACGGCGAAGTTTTGGTTCTTTCGCATAAGCCGGAATACGAATAACAGCACTGCGATTAGAGGTTGCATAACCAACTGTAACCGGTGCTTCGAACCCGGGCACCAAACGTTTGAAGGAGTTGGTGCTGGGATTGGTAATCGCACACAAGGATGCAATGTGCTTCAACAATCCACCCATAAACCAATGAGCTTCTTTGCTTAAATGGGAATAGCCGTTATCATCAGAAAATACCGGTTCGCCATCTTTTAAGAGAAGCATATGCACGTGCATCCCGTTCCCTGCTTCTCCCATAATGGGTTTTGGCATAAAGGTTGCAGACAGTCCATATTTCTGGGCAGTATTATGAATGATGTATTTAATCATCATAGTGGCGTCTGCCATTTTGGACATTTCTCCCAGTTCAGGTTCAATCTCAAACTGTCCGCCTGCCCCTACTTCCGGATGATGATAATTCAAGTTAATTCCCGCCTCATCCATCAGAAGACACATTTCGCTTCTGGCTTCATAAGAAGTATCAAAGGGTTTTGCAATGTGATAATTTTTCTGTTTGGAAACCACATTTCCAAGTCCTTCAGAATAGCTGTTCCAATGTGCCTGAGGCGCATCCAGAGAAACGCCAACAGAATTGGGGCTGACCTCCCATCCTGCCTGATTGAACAGATAAAATTCAAACTCCGGCAAAATCAGCATCGTATCTGCAATGCCGCTGTCTTTTAAGTATTGTTCTGCCGCTTTAACAATATTTCTGGGATACTGGGCAAGGGGTCTGTTTTTTGGAGTATCAATAATCATCGCATTTCCGGTCATAGAAAGAGTCGGGATTTCGCAAAACGGGTCAAGCAGTGCAGTATCCGGGTCCGGAATAAAAACCATATCGCTTTTTTCCACTACAGCATAGCCGTAATTGGAGGCATCAAATCCGATTCCATTTTTCATGGTTTTTTCAGAAAAGTTCTTCGCCGGAATGGTGACATGGCGGAACTGTCCGTTAATGTCTACCATTTTGAAGTCTACCATTTTGATGCCATTTTCCTCAATCATTTGCAAAATGTCTTCCACAGTTCTTTTCATAAAGAAATTCTCCTCTACATTTATATTGATTCAATTTACTACAGGTTCATTCTGCTTTCAACGAAGCAACCGTTTTTTTATGGAGCAGAGCCATCATGGCAGGAATCAGCACAAGCTGAAGAATAATGCCCGGAATCGCATCCAGAAAGCCACCAACCAAAAAAGCTTCAAATCCAAATGATTTTCCTGAAATTCCCAGCAAAACTGTTTTTGAAAATCCCCACATAATTCTGCCCAAAAGCATCGCAATTATCAACGAAAAATATACAGAAATAATATTTTTCTTGGTCGATTTTTGATAAAACCAACCGATTACGCCACCATAGGTTGCAAGCTCCAGTGCCATCCAAACGGCATTAGGATAAATGGGTGGCATGGAAAATAAAACACTTCTGAAAAACGGCAAAATAAAGCCCACTGCCAATCCATACCACGGTCCGCATACCAAACCGCATAGCATCACAGGAAAGTGCATGGGCAGCAAGCTGTCTCCGATTTCTTTCACCTGTGCGGTAAACAACGGCAGAACAAATCCGCTTGCCAAAAATAACGCGGCAAGAATCATTTTTTTGATTGGTTTCATAACTTCCTCCACGCCAAACTATCTTCGTAGCTTTCTGCAATATTGTGTACACAATTTGTCGCTGCATTCTGAGCAAAGCAAAGCCATATTACTGTTTTCCCAAAATCTTTCAGGATATAAAAATACACAAAATTCCCACACACCCCAAATAAAAACCGACATCAGAACAAGTGTCCAGGAAAAAAAGCTATTCACTGCAATGATAGGAAAAAACATCATAAAGTGGTCCCAATTAAAAATTCTGCAAGTAGTACAGCATTTATTCTTCATGATCAAACGAAATGGGCACCACACCAAAACACAAATCAAATCGCACACATAAAAGAATGCAGCTATCAAAATCATAGCAGCCCGATTGATCGTACCGCTCAAATACAGCACGCTGACAACACCGGTCACAGCAAGCCATAAAATCATCACACGATATGCTGCTTTAGTTGTCTGCTTGATATAATGTTTCAAATTTTGATAGTTCACTTTTTCCTTTATCGGGCGAAAAAACGACTCAAACACCTTTTGCGAACCAATGGAAATATGTGCTTTTACGGGAATCAGCTGTAACAGCATATCCCACATCCAGATCAGCCATAACAAATGAAGGGGCGAAAATGTTTCAAAAAAACGCCATCCTTCAACAATATCAAAGGTATCTTGATGAAAAATAAACAAATAAATAAGGGCACAAAAAACAATGATTCTGCCAACGAGTCTAAGAATATAGATGCCTCTTGTTTTTGATGTTGTATCCGTAATATTTTGCATGAATTACTCCTTGCAGGATAATAATGCTATATTTTTTGACTATTTTATTATACCATAAAGGAATGTAAATAGCAATATTTTTCTAAAAAATATCGAAAACAAATCATATTTTCTTTTTCCGGTTCGTTTTTTGAATGATAAATCTCGAAAATTCACAAGCTATAAGAAACAATCAAAAAAAGGATGTGCTGCTATGATAAAAAAACTAACGATTCTGTTATTATTGTTCTTTGTTTTTCCCACAAATTCAATCGCTCAAACGCTGACAGTGGGAAATATTCTCCTAACATTGGAACAAAATGCCACTTACAATTTGAAGCAAAATGAATTTCTTGCTGCCCTTAAGGACAGTTTCTCTCCCGACAGCGTAAAAATCACAACGCTTCCATCGGCTGATGCTGGAATTTTACAAAAAAATGGACAACCTGTTTTACAGAATGAAAGCATTCCCTTTCGCGAAATAGAAACAGTAAATTTTGTGCCCGTCAAAAACTTTTTAGGAAAAGCTTCATTTCGCTTCCAGGTGGTTTCAGGAACCCGTTTATCCAACGAAGCAAGCTTCACCATCGAATATATTACGATGCAAAAGCCACCGGTTCTTTCTGATTTGTACTATGGCACCGAAAAAAATATTGCCCGGGAAATGCCTCTTTATCCTGCAACATACCAGGGACACCTTCAAATTACGATTCCCTCTCCGCCAACGCACGGGACTCTGACCGCAAAGGATGAAAATTATCATACGGTAATTTACACCCCGAATCACAATTTTGTGGGGGAAGACAGCTTCACATATCAGGAACTTGGAAATCCCGAAAATAAAGCAACGGTAACGGTTACTGTAACCGAATCTGTAACACCGTTACCGGTGTTTGCACACGAAGATTTGAAAAACCATTGGGTCAATTATGCTGCCGGAAATTTAGCAGACCGTGGTATTCTGCATGGAGAAATGAGCGGCGGAAAATACTATTTTCATCCCGACAAAAAAATGACTCGCTGGGAATTTCTGAACTATGTGCTGGCTGCAGGCGGCTTTCATCTGGATACTGCACAGTTAGGATATGCTGACCGCTACGAAGATGCTCAAAGCTTACCGGAATATATCAGAAAAATTGCCGCATTGGCAACACAAATGGGTATTTTGGAAGGCGTAAAGGAAGAAAGCAAGCTGTATATTCATCCCTATCAGGAATTAACCCGTTCTCAAGCTGTAACAATACTTGGGAAAATGATTGCTCCAAAAACAAAGTCCCAAGACAAGCTTTATTTTTCAGACCGTGATGATATTCCGACCTGGGCAAGAGACCATTTTATCAATTTGGTAAACTATGGCATTATAAAAGGATTTCCGGATAACACCATCCGCCCTTATGCACCATTAAACAAAGCGCAAACAGCGGAAATGTTATATCAAAGTGTGAAGCTCACGGAAAAAGAACCTCAAATTCTTCGCAGCTTAAAATGGAACCATCAGTATTACAGATAACAAGAAAAGCAAGCTGAATGACTTATTCAGCTTGCTTTTCTTGAAAATGCTTTACACATTTATTGATACAAATGCCACACACTGAACCTCTGCCAATGTGCATAAAATGCTGTTTCATATAATCCGAACAGGCTTTTCTGTCCAGAAGTGAAGCATCCGGATTTTCCCAGGAAAAAGATTTGCCGTATAACGCTTGAGCAGGACAGCTTTTCACACACAAGCCACAACCATCGCATAAGCTTTCGGTAAGGGGCTCTCCTGTTTCTAAAGGAAGATTGGTAAATACGGTTCCCAAACGAACAGCAGGACCGTATGTGTTATGTAAAAACAAGGCATTTTTTCCAATGGTTCCAAGCCCTGCATAAACAGCTGCTTTTTTGTGAGAATATTCTCCAGCATAGGTATTGTGGCCGTTTACCGTCTGGGAGGCTGGAATAGGCATATAAAGTCCGCCTCTTTCTTCAATTCTTTGACCGCACAAAAGCCCTAACCGGTCAATCAGTGCATTGGCAGTTTTATAGTGATTGAAGTAGGTGTAGGTAGGGGCTCCCTCAATTTGGGATATCACATAATCAGATAGCTTCACCACAATGGTTACGGCATATTCCAAATCTTGATATGACACCCGGGAAAACCCTACATCGCTTGCTCCGTTTGCCATTAAAAATTCTTTCAGCGTTTGTGTGAATTTTTTCATAACAGCCTCACTGTATCACATTTTGTAAGTGTTCAATTTTTGCTCTCCAAAAAAAACCATGTTTTGTGAGTATCACTTCCACCACATCAAAACGGCATTCCACCTCGGTGGGAAACCGCTTCAAATAATGTCTGGCACTTTGGTACATATGCTGTCTTTTATAGTATGAAACCGCTTCCGATGGAGTGCCATATTCCTGATTGGTTCTGGTTTTTACTTCCACAAACACAATACATTCTTTTTCTTTTGCGATAATATCCAGTTCTCCGCTTTTTGTCCGAAAATTGCACTCCAGAATCTCATATCCATGCAGTTTCAAATATATCTTTGCCTTTTTTTCGCCGATTGCTCCGATTTTCTGACGGTATTTTTCCATATTATTGCTCCAGAATTTTTTTCAAAAATGTTCGTCTGTGAATCGGGGTGATCCCATATTTCAAGATTGCTTCATAATGTGCTTTTGTGCCGTAACCTTTATGCTTGGAAAACCCATATTCCGGGTATAAGGCATCATATTCCTCAAGCAACCTGTCTCTGGTCACCTTGGCAAGAATGGATGCACAGGCAATACTGTAGGATTTGCTGTCACCTTTCACAACGGTTTTACTCGGAGTGGTAATGCCACGGTTCTGATTTCCGTCAATCAAAGCAAAATCTGCTTTGATTTTCAACCCGTTAATCGCACCCTCCATGGCTTTCAAAGTTGCATTCAAGATATTGATTTTATCAATTTCTTCATTATCAATCAAACAAACGTGATACGCAATCGCTTTCTTCACAATTTCTTCATACAAAGCTTCTCTCTTTTTCTCGGTAAGCTTTTTGGAATCGTTGACCCCCTCAATCAGAGAATCCCTCGGCATAATCACCGCAGCAGCAGCAACCGGTCCGCAAAGAGGCCCTCTGCCGGCTTCGTCGACACCGCAAATATAGGAATAGGCTTTCCCATCACCGATCAACTCAAAATCGTCTATAAATTGGTTCATATATCCTCCGGCGATTCCAAAGAAATTTTCCCGAAACGGGCATTTTTGAAATCATCTAAAACGGCATTGGCACACCGTTCATAATCGGGGTCGTTTTTCTTAAAAATGTATCCCCGCTTAAACGCAATTTTATCATATAAGGTTAATCTGTCATCCGATTCTTCCACAACAATCTGATAGCGTTCTTCCAGCTTTTCTTTCTGATTCTGATATAAATAATCAATCAGGTGTAAGCCGATTTCCTCTACATCCAGAATCTGACTCTTAATTGCTCCTGTAAATGCCAGATGCAGTGCAACCTTCTCGTCTCCCAGCTTTGGCCACAAAATCCCCGGCGTATCCATCAACTCAATTTCGTTAGAAATTTTCACCCATTGCTTATGCACTGTAACACCCGGACGGTCCTCTGTTTTTAGGCGCTGTTTATTTGCCATACGGTTAATAAACGATGACTTGCCCGAATTGGGAATCCCCACAACCATAATACGAATAGGCTTGAAAACACCTTTTTGACGATTCCGTTCCAATTTTTCTTTTAACAGTTCTTTCAAATCGGAAGAAATACGTTTTAATCCTTCGCCGGACGAACAATTCACCTTCAAAGCTAAAATCCCCTGCTTTTTATAGTAGGAAATCCATTGCTCAGTAACCCCGTCATCTGCCATATCGGCTTTATTGAGTAATACAATTTTCGGTTTATTCTGACACAAAACGTCAATATCAGGATTTTTGGAAGAAAGGGGTATTCTGGCATCCAGCACTTCAACCACCGCATCTACCAGTTTCAAATCCTCCGAAATCAGACGTTTGGTTTTCGCCATGTGACCCGGATACCAGTTGATATTCATAGTCTTTTCTCCAAACTGATTATTTAAGATTATAGTTGTCGTATAAGCCGCCAATTTCATTGAGGGGCAAAATACGGAATAATGCTTTGCCCACAATGGATTTTTCTTCTACCATGCCAACGCCGGTTTCGTCACGGCTGTCACGGCTTGCATTACGATTATCCCCCAACACGAACACACAATCCTCCGGCACGGTTTTGGGATACTGGCCGGGATAGTCAGACATAATTTTTGCTGCAATATACTCTTCTTCCAGTTTCACACCGTCTACATACACATCACCGTCACGGATGTCAACTGTCTGTCCTTCGGTTGCGATAACACGTTTTACATAATATTGATTCTGTGCTCCTCGAGGTTCAAATACAATGATGTCTCCGTTTTCCGGCTCATACCCTAAACGGTACACAAACAAGCGGTTTTTATCGTGCAGCGTAGGCTCCATGGAGCTTCCGCTTACGACAACAAAACGGAACACAAAGTTGGTGAGCAACAACACAACAACAATGGCAATTCCTAACGATTCAATCCATTCTATCAATTCACGTTTCCAGCCTTTTTTTTCTTTTCCATCCGGCTGCGGTTCTTGGGTTGCGGGTTCCTCAGCCTGATTGTCTTCAACGGGCGTAGACTCCCGGACAATTTCTTTTGAAACAACTTCCTCTTGTTCCAGAGTGGTTTCTTCTTTGTTGGCTTCCTGCTCAAAATTCATAGTATCTGCCTTCTTTCTGTTTTTCTCATAAAAATTTTTCTGAAAATGAATTTTAATATCATTGTAATTTTAGCAAAATCAGCATAGAATGTCAACTGATTTCAAATATTTTTACAATTTTATTTGATTTCATGTTGACTATTTCGCCATTTTATTGTAAAATGTGTTAAAAGGCATTTTTTGCATATAAAGGAAAAAATCCAATTTATTTTTTGCGTAAAACCAACCAAAAGGAGCGATACAATTATGAATAAAACGCACTTAACCCCGGAATATATTGAAAATCTGTCTCACAAAGTAGATGAATTTTCTCAGGTTGATTCATCTCTTTATACAAAATACGATGTAAAAAGAGGTCTGCGTAATGCCAACGGAACCGGTGTTCTGGTTGGCCTGACCACTGTTGGTAACGTCAGCAGTTATATCATAGAAAACGACGAAAAGGTTGCAATCCCCGGCAAGCTTTCTTACCGTGGCATTGAAATCCGCGATATTATCGCAGGGTTGAAAGGAAAAAGAATGGGCTTTGAAGAAGTCATCTTTTTGCTGCTGTTCTCAAAGCTTCCCAATAAAGAAGAATTTGAAACCTTTTGTGACACCATCGCATCATACCGTGAATTACCCTATGGCTTCACCGAAGATATGATCTTAAAAGCACCTAGTAAGGATATTATGAACAAGCTTGCAAGAGGTGTTTTGTCCTTGTATTCTTACGATAATACCCCCGATGACACCAGCATTCCCAATGTCATTCGTCAGGTCATTGAGCTGATTTCACGCTTAAGTGTAATTGCTGCATATGGTTATCAGGCAAAAAAACATTACTTTGACGGAAAAAGCTTGGTATTGCACCGTTCCAAAGAAGAATATTCCATTGCAGAAAACTTTCTGCATTTAATCCGTACCAACCGGAAATTCTCACCGTTGGAAGCAGAAATTTTAGACCTGATGCTGATTCTTCACGCGGAACATGGCGGTGGTAATAACTCCACCTTCACCACTCACGTAGTAACCTCCTCCGGTACCGACGTGTATTCTGCCATTGCAGCTGCAATCGGCTCCTTGAAAGGCCCCCGTCACGGCGGCGCCAACATCAAGGTGGTTGAAATGATGGAAGATTTGTGTGCCCATGTAAAAGATTGGGATAATGACGACGAAATTATGGACTATCTTGCAAAAATTTTGGATAAAAAAGCTTATGATAAAAGCGGGCTGATTTATGGTATGGGTCATGCAGTATATACCATTTCCGACCCCCGTGCAGAATTGCTTCGTGAAAAAGCAAGAGAGCTTGCAGAAGAAAAAGGTGCAATGCAGCAATTCCGTGTATATGAAGCGGTTGAGCGTCTTGCGCCTGTGGTAATCAATCGCAAAACCAACAAAATTATCTGTGCCAATGTGGACTTGTATTCCGGCTTTGTATATCAGATGCTGAATATCCCGAAAGAATTGTTCACCCCCTTATTTGCAATTTCCAGAATTGCAGGCTGGGGTGCACATATCTTGGAAGAAATTTCCATGAACAAAAAAATTATGCGTCCTGCCTATAAATGTGTATCCAAGGATACTGTATACACTCCGATGGAAGAACGAGAATAATTGACTCAAAATAACCTTTTTTGAGTTCAGAAAGGACTGTGACACTTCACAGACGGTTGCTATGAATTTAAGTATTTCCTACATTTTGATGGTGGTGGGAATTCTTCTGGCAAAGGCTATGGGCTTTGTTCGGGAGCTGTTTTTGGGCAACAATTTCGGAACCGGACTTACCATGGACATTTATGCCCAGGTTTTCTCGGTTGCCAGTGTCATTTTTACGGCATTTGGCGTTGCACTCTCCACCTTTGTAATTAAAAGCATCAATAATAAAATGATTCAGGATGAAACCGAAGAACGGGAATTTGTGGGTTTCTTTTTTAAGTATGCTCTGATTTTTTCCCTGGCTTTTACTGTGTTGTTGTATCTTTTGTCCTATCCGCTGACGAAACTGCTTTTACCGGGTCTTTCTGCAGCCGATTTTTTGGTTGCACTTCGCCTGTTCTGGATTATGCTGCCCTCGCTCACCTTTATTGTTCTCACATATACCGCAATGGGACTGCTTCAAAACAAGAACAAATTCTTTATCACTTCAGTAGTAAGTTTTCCCTTTAACCTCATTCTCATCTGCAGTATGATTCTGGGTGTTCGGGATATCTACACCTTGGGCGCAGTCACCACACTGGGATGGGCAGCACACTTTCTCTTTCTGCTTCCCTCCCTCTTAAAACAAAATTACAAACTGTGGAGCAATACCAATCAAAAAGAAAAGCTGAAATCAGTAAATCCTACTGAAATTTTATTTATCTTAATTTCCAATATGGTATTTCAGTTTTTGTTTATTATTGATAAATCATTTGCCAGTGTCAGTGAAGGCTTTCCCTCTGCTATTCACTACGCCAGCACCCTGTTCACCACTGTCTCCAGCATTTTCCTGGTTGCAATGTCAGCGGTTTTCTTTCCGTCTGTAACCAAAGCAATGAAGGAAAATGACACCCAACAAATTAACAGTCTGATTCGGTATGCACTAACCTTTATGTTTGCCATTTTTATTCCGTTTTTGATGATTGTTGGAATTTATCATAAAGAGATTATCACTCTCTTATATTTGCGGGGCGAATTCACAATGGAATCGGTAAATCTGGTTGCGCCTGCATTCTTACTGTACTCTTTCTGTGTATTCGGTTATATCACACAGGAGCTTTTATTCAAGATTTTTTATGCAAAAGGAAAATATAAGCTCACCGTAATTTCTGCTGTTTCCATTCTTCTTTTGAACATTATTGCAAACGCCATTTTCAAAAACTCTTTCTTCGGCATTGTAGGTTCAACCACCGTAATTTGTCTGTTATTTGCAGGTGTCATGTTCTATTGGCTGAAAAAAGAAATCAGTGGATTTGTGAATCAAAAATTCTTAAAAAACATTGGCCTTATCTTATTGGCATCTCTGATATTTATAGTGGCACATCTTATCTTCCGATACACCGTGGGATATTCCAACAAGCTGATGTTTATTCTGCCGGTGGCAATCGGTGCTGTATGTTACCTTGCTGTCTTACATTTTACAAAGATTCTAAAATTTATCCTGACAGCAAAAGAAACCACATTAGAAAAATAAAAATTAAATATAAAGGAAAAGAATGACTATGAAAAAAACAGTAGAAAAAGCAGGTACTTTTTTAGGAGAATTCAAAAAATTCGCATTCAAAGGAAATGTAATTGATATGGCTGTCGGTGTTATTATCGGTGGTGCATTCGGAAAAATTGTTACTTCCTTGGTTGCAGACATCTTAACTCCCCTGATTGGTTTATTACTGGGCGGAGTTGATTTCAAAAATTTAGCATGGGTAGTTGGCGAAGCAACCATCGCATACGGAAATTTTATTCAGAACATTATTGATTTTGTTATTATTGCACTTTCAATCTTCTTATTTATTAAGTTTATGGGAAGCTTCTCTAAAAAGAAAGAAGAAGCACCCCAGGAACCCCCGAAAAAAGCAGATGACATTGTGCTGTTAGAAGAAATCAGAGACTTATTAAAAGAAAAAAACAACTAATCTTACATAACAAGAAAGCGGTAACCGTTTGGTTACCGCTTTCTTGTTATGTTTTTTTCACAAGCAATTCGTTTTTTCCGAAGAACAAAGGCTTATATAATCAAACCCCGCTCTGCTCCTTATTTTTATCCTTTTGAAAAACCAGTCACAACAACATTTGCAACTTGATTTCCCAATTCATCTGTTACGTGAACCTGATAATAATTTGTAGAGCGTCCTGATTTCTCCATCACCGCTTCGGCGATAAGTTTCGTGCCTTTTGCCGTTCCTAAAAAAGTGATTTGCGAACTCAAAGATACCCATTTTGGCTCTTTGTGATTGGCTGCCACAGCATATGCAAAATCTGCCAACGTAAACGGAACTCCTCCCATCACGCCACCTACGGCATTTTTATGGCGTTCGGTCAATGCTACACTGCATTTTGCATATCCTTCGCCAATGGCATCCACAACCATTCCGTTTTCAGTTGCGAAACGGTCTTTATTAAAAAACTGTTTTACTTCTTCTAAAGTATTCATTTCTTTCACGCTTCTTTCTGCTATTTTAACTTATCTAATACCTTTTGAAATTCTTCCGGCAATTCAGAGGTAAACTCCATATATTCTCCGCTGTCCGGATGAATAAAGCCAATGGTTTTTGCATGCAAAAGCTGCCCTCGTTGGAACAATTTTTGCTTTTTTGCACCATAAACCGTATCCCCTGTTACCGGATGCCCCAAGCTTGCCATATGCACACGAATCTGATGCGTTCTGCCCGTTTCCAACCGACACTTTACCAAACAGTATCCACTGTAGCGTTCCAACACTTCATAATGAGTAATGGCATTGCGGGAATTGCGCATGGTAATCGCCATTTTTTTGCGGTCTTTTTCGCTTCTTCCGATTGGTTTGTTTACAGTGCCGTTTTCGTGCTTGATAACACCGTCTAACAGTGCAACATATTCTCGTTTGACAGAATGCTCCTTGATTTGTTCTGCTAAAGAAAGATGTGCCGCATCTGTCTTGGCAACCAATAAAATGCCGCTGGTGTCCTTATCTATACGATGCACAATACCCGGGCGAATGACGCCGTTAATGGATGACAGTCTCCCTTTGCAATGATGGAGCAGCGCATTTACCAAAGTGCCCTCCTGATTTCCGTTTGCAGGATGAACCACCATTCCTCTGGGTTTGTTCACCACAATTAAAAAATCATCTTCGTACACAATGTCCAAAGGAATGTCCTCTTTCAAAACGTCCAGCGCCTTCGGTTCCGGAATGTCAAAGGAAACGGTGTCTCCGCAGATTACAGTGGTTTTTTTTGTGCAGGAAAGCCCGTTTACAAAAACCCTTCCCTCTTCAATCAGTTTTTGCACATAGCTTCTGGTAAGCTCCGGACAAGCTTCCGCCAGATATTTGTCAACCCGAATCTTTTCAGGTGTGCAAACCTTAAATTCCACGATTCAAAAACACTCCTATTTCTTTTTGCAATCGGTTCTCCAGATGATAACCGCAAGCCAAATAACACCCAATACAACACAAATATCGGCTAAATTGAACACCGGATATTGTATGATGCGCACATCAATATAATCCACCACAAATCCAAACCGAAACCGGTCTGCCACGTTGGAAATACCTCCTCCTGCAACCATTGCAAGAGGAATCAAAAGAGAAGCTTTCATATTTTTTCGCCGCGAAATGACATAATACGTAATTGCCAGAAACAAAATCAGAGACAAGGTAATTAAAAACACCTTCGCATCCTGAAAAATACCAAAAGCAGCTCCTCTATTTTCCACATAACTGAGATACAACACAGACGGAATCACCGTAATGGGATTCCCCTGCAGGAAATACACACCCCAATATGCTAAAATTCTGGTAAAAAATATAATCAACAAACAAATGCCAAAATATATCGCCATAATAAACTCCCGATTATTGATCTAATTCCAGAATTTCAATCTGCGACTGAATGAGACTTCTGATTTTGGATTTATAAATATTAAATTCCTGTTTCAAGGTTGCAATCTGACCGCGAACAACTTCCAATTCTTGATTTGCTTTGGAAAGCATCTCATCCTTTTGCACACTTGCCTCTTTCACAATATTTTCTGCTTCCTTATGCGCATTTTTCTTAATTTCATCGGAAATAGAATGTGCTGTTACAACAGTGTCGCGAAGCGCATCTTCCATAGACTTATACTCGCGGATTGCATCGGACAACATATTATTTTTATCTTTTAAGGTCAGATTTTCTTTATAAAGCTTGTCAAAATCCTTATAAATATTTTCCACAAACTCCATCACTTCGTCTTTATCATAGCCGAAGGCCGTTTTTTTGAAGTTGATGTTTTCTAAATCAATTGGTGTGTACATAATGAAATCCCCCTTTTTAAGAAAGGCATAAGAGTGCGCGCTCCTATGCCCTATTCATATTTTTTTATGGTAATTTTAACGCGATCTTTTTTGGTGAAGCCATCCACTGTATCCAAAAGGAAACGCCCCACATGAGAAAGAGAAAGCACGTCTCCCTCACAAAGCAGATGCTTATAGTTTGTTTCTTCAAAATGGTTCACTTTCACTTTGCCGGCAATGATATAAGACTTCGCTTTTTCTCTGGATAAGTGGGCGATATCTGCAACCAGACAATCCAGCCGTAAAGATGAAACCGTTGTGCTGCGGGCAGAAAACTGTTGCTTTCGCTCCACAGTGAAATCATCCAGAATCTTTACTGTTACAGGATATCGGCTGATTTGAGAAAGCTCCATGCAGATATATTCTGCAACTTCTTCTTTCACTGCCACAATCAATCTTTCTCCGGTAAGAATATCTCCAATTTTTTGCCGTTTCATTCCTAATCCCATCAAAGAACCCAAAACATCTCCGTGGGTGATTTTGTCCATTTGGGATGAAAAAATCTCAAGTAACCGGACAGGAAAATCTTCATAACCGAATTCCAAATAGCAGATTTGCCGTTCTGCATTCCGGATGCCGCCAAAAAATCTGATACGGTCTCTCCAAAACGGAAAAACCGACTGCACCAATACAATCTGCCTTGCATCCAGAAAATCGGAGAAAACAGGATAATTTTTCCGATCAGACTGCTCTAATTTATCATAAACCGACGCCAGAAACACCCGGTCTTCTTTTTCCTGGATTTTATCTAACAATTCTGTTTTTGATTGCATACGAAATTAAAACGGAAAGACCATCTTGTTGCGAAGTTCATCCTTAAAATCACCCATAATGCCCATGTTATACGGCACAATGAGAAAAATTCCGTTAGAAATACGCTGAATGTTACCGTCTAACGCATAAACGGCACCGGAAAGAAAATCAATGATCTGCTTTGCAACCTCACGGTCAATATTTTCCAGATTGACAACGATGGGTTTTTTTGTTTTCAAGTGATCTGCAATTTCTTTGGAATCTTCAAAGCTAACGGGCTGAACCACAACCACCTTGAGCTGAGTGGTGGTATGAATGTTCACGATTTTGCCTCGTTTGGGAAGCTGAAGATTTTCCTTTGCATCCTTATTATCCTTCGTTGCTTCTTTTACCGGATTTTCTTTTGGTTTGAAGATTTTCTCCACTTCGTCATCCAATTCTTCTTCGTCATCCAACAAACCAAAATCAACCAGTTTTTTCTTAATTGCACCAAACATATGTAAATTCCTCCTGAATATAGAAATCCCCGATTTTAGGGGTAGTTATTTACTGATAATTTCTGGGCCCAAAAATCGCCGACCCCACTCTTACCAAAGTGGAACCCTCCTCAATGGCAATGGGATAATCGTGGCTCATTCCCATGGATAATATGCTAATATTACTGTCTTGCGCCTGATACGTTTCAAAAATTTCTCTGAGCCGTGAAAACACTCTTCTTAACACTGCCTCCTCCGAGCCTGCGGGAGGCATGGTCATAAATCCTTTGATTTTTACGTTGGAATATACAACGCTTTCATCAATCAGCCTGTGTAAATCTTCTTCGTATATTCCGGATTTGGAAGCTTCTTTTGTAAGATTTACTTCCAACAGAACATCCTGAATTTTGTCGTGTTTTTTTGCCTGCTTATCAATTTCTTTTAACAAAGACAAAGAATCTGCCGAATGAATTAAGCTAACCTTATCAATGAGATACTTTACTTTATTGGACTGCAAATGCCCAATCATATGAAACTCATCCACATAGGGGCGTAAAACATCATACTTGGAAAGTAGCTCCTGCACGTAATTTTCGCCAATGGCACGAATTCCATATTCCAACGCAGGCATAATTTCCTCGGGAGTTTTGGTTTTGGTCACGGGAAGCAAACAAATATCTTCCACTGCTCTGCCTGCTTTTTTTGCACTCTCCGAAACAGTATACTTTATTATATCAAGTTTTTCGGCTATTGTCAATCAAATTCGCTCCTTTTCTGGGTTTTACAATAAATTTATCGGGAGTCGGCAACAATCATCCCTTCAGCAAGATTTTTCGACTTGGTAATCACCAAATCGTACAGCAAAACATTTTGAGAATTCTGATTGTCTTCTTTCACAATTACAAATTCATTTTTTTCGCATAAAATCTCAACTGCCTTTTTCTTTACTACGCTGTCTTTTATCACAAACACATATTTTTCTGACTCATTTTCATGGATTGCTTCTTTAGGAATGCGAAGACCGGAATAGCTCTTCTTAATCAGTTCAAACTCTGCTTTTCGCTCTGCATATAAAGTATCCAAATGTTTACTTACTTTCAAGGTCAGCACAGCTTCTCTTCCATCCAGATTGATTACGCTGACCGTACAGGCAATTTTTCCGCCGGAAACATCCGGAGACTTAATATATAAAACGTCTCCTGTTTCAATGTCTGCTGCCTCTTTTTTACTTATTTTCACCAGCATCAATGCTTCGTAATTATTCACAATTTTCCCAAAAACATAATTGCCCTCTGTTTTTGAGTAATCCACCGGTTTAGCTCCCCACAGACTGTCAAACAGCTTGCTGTCTGCTCCTTCTACTGTTTGCCGGGTAATGGTGGTTTCAAAACCGTCTGCCTTAGAATAAATCATGCCGGAGGTCTGAGAATAAAAAGCATCTTTTTGCCCGGTGATGGTTCGTTCCACATCATCACGCTGACGTTTTAATTTTTCCAGTTCTTTTTCCGGTGTTGCACCGTTTTCCCCCAGCGCCAAGCCTTCGATTTCACTGCATTCTTTGAAAGCTGCCTGAAAATCTCCGTTTTGGGAATGATAAGCCACACGACTCATTTTTTTCAGAAGAACCGCACCGCTGCTTTCCTGCTCCCGACTGTCTTGATTACGGTTTTTAATGCTGGTTTCCAAGGTGTTGATTTTTTCACTCAAATTTTTAATGCTTTGGCTTTTGCCCTCGTCAATTTCACCGGAATAAACACTTGCAACATGCGTTCTTGCTGTCACACGGCTGCCGTCTGAATAATTCATAACAGCCATTCCTTTGGTGGTGGATGAAAGAAGCTCCTCATCCCAAACCATAATGCCCTTTGCCTGCACAACAACCTCTTCCTCACCGTGATATATCACCTGGGTGCTGAAGCTGGGATGAAAATATACATACATCCCGATTGCAAAAATCAAAACAATCAGAAACAACCCTACTTTATAAATTGTAGGGATGCCGGAATGCTTTCGTTGTTTGTTTGAATATTCTTCCATCTTATTGTCCACCTTTTTTTAATTCATTCATCACCTGTGACAAAAGCTCAGCTTTCGGGAGAGATGCCTCCAGCCAGATTGCCCCTTCGTTGCGACGGAACCATGTCAACTGCCGTTTTGCATAACGACGGGATTCCTGTTTGATTTTCTCCACCGCCTCACAATACGTTAAATAGCCATCTAAATATTCCACCATTTCTTTATAACCGATGGCTTGCATTGCTGTATTGGTTTTTGGAACGCCGTTTTCTATCAGTTTTTTCACCTCATCAACTAATCCATTTTGAAGCATCATATCCACCCGCAGATTGATTCGTTCATATAGCTTGTCTCTATCAGTGTCCAACACAAAAAAGAGAACGTCATAAGGATTTGGTGCATTTTTGGTGCGTTCTTCCTGTTGGGAAATGGTTGTTCCTGAAATGCGATATACCTCCAATGCCCGAATGAGACGTCTTGCATTGTTAGGATGAAGTCTGTCTGCTGTTTTCGGGTCAATTTTTCGAAGCTCCTCCAACAAGTATTCTCCGCCTTTTTCTTCGTAGACGCTCGTTAATTCCTGACGGATGCTGTCATCAGAAGGGATGGGAGCTAAATCATATCCGTATACCAAAGAATTGATATAAAGACCTGTCCCACCGGCAATTACGGGGATTTTCCCTTTCTCTAAAATGCTGTATACACATTTTTTCGCATCCTCTGCATATTGACTGACATTGTAGTTTTCCATGGGGCTTACAATGTCTATCATATGATGCAAAATCCCCTGCTTTTCTGTCTCGGTTACCTTGGCGGTTCCCACATCCATGCCTTGATAAATCTGCATGGAGTCGGCAGATACGATTTCGGTATTTAATTGTTTTGCCACTTCCACCGAAAGTCCGGTTTTGCCGGAAGCGGTGGGCCCTGCAATGACAATAACCTGATTCATGTCTTGTTCCTACCGTTCAAATTTGGTTTCAATATATCCTTTGGAAAAAGCCACAAACAGCGGTCTACCGTGAGGACAGGTGGTTTTCCCATTTAACAAAAATGCTTCTTTAACAAGCTCCTCCATTTGATAGATGGAAAGCTCGGTATTGGCCTTTACACTCATTTTACAAGCCACTAAAAATAAAAGCCGCAGATTGAAATTTTCCGGTTGTGCTTTTCCGCTCCGACGAATTTCTTCCAGAATTTCATAGACTAATTTTTCAATGCTTTTTTCTTTTACTTCGCAAGGAATTTCGCGGATTACAATGGAATTATCCTGGAAATCATCTGCCACAATTCCTACATTTGAAAATAAATCCAGATGCTCCACTGCTAACCGATAATCGGTGGGAGCAAGTTCAATAATTTTCGGGATCATTAAGAGCTGAGAGTGAATTTCCTTTTCCCGATACTCCCGATAAATTTTTTCATAATTGATTCGCTCGTGTGCAGCGTGCTGATCTAAAAGCAAAAGTTCTTCTCCCTTTTCAATCAGAACATAAGAAGAAAAAATCTGCCCGATAACACGAAACGGTTCCGCTTCTTTGGCTTCTTGCAATTCATCCTCTGTTTCTTGGGATGGTGTAACAGTTGATACCTCTTTTGTCTCCGGTATATCTTTTATGGCTTTCAAGACATCAAAGGCCGGTTGTTCCTTTGAAACAACATTTACAACGGGTTCTTTTTCAGAAATAATTTTGGGCTGTTCCCCTTCCCGCGCAAATGTAAATTCGGTCAGTTCATTAAAAATAGGCTCTTGATTTTTTGCCGGGCTTTCTCTTTTTTGCTGCAAAAAGGAGCGTTGCTCATAAGAAGGCGTTTTTTCTTCATGTTGCACTGCTTTGGAGGTTGCAATGGGAACAGGAGCCGGTTCTTTCACAAAAAGCTTTGCTTCCACTGCCTCTTTTACCGAAGTAAGCACTGCATCATAAATGCTGGCTTCATCGGAAAACTTTACCTCTGCCTTTTGGGGATGTACATTAACATCGCAAAGGCTTCGATCTACTTCAATTTCCAATGCACAAAATGGGTATTTCCCCTGTGCCATTTTTTGAAAATAAGCAAATTCTAATGCAGTATATAAAATTTTTGATCTGCAAATTCTTCCGTTTACACTAAAGTGCTCAAATTTTCTGGTAGGACGTGCCAGATTGGGAGAACCCACACATCCACGCACTGTAACGCCGCCAATTTCACGGTTTACTAAAATCAACTGTTCTGACAGCTGATTTCCATATACTGAATAAACTGCAGAGCAGATATCATTGTCCCCTTTGGAATAATATACGATGCGCCCATCTTTGATGAATTTAACACTGATGTATGGATTTGCAAGAATCAAACGGGCAATGATTTCTTCAATGTAGGCAGCTTCAGTTGCATCTTTTTTCAAAAACTTCAATCGGGCAGGAGTATTGAAGAACAAATTTTCCACCAAAATTTTTGTGCCAACGGGACAGCCGATATCTTCTACTGATATCACCTCGCCACCTTCACACACCAGCTTGGTTCCGGACAGGCTATCTTCCTTGCGGGTAATGATGGTCACTTTCGAGACTGCACAAATGCTGGCAAGTGCCTCACCGCGAAATCCCATTGTCGAAATAGCAAATAAATCTTCCTTTTGCGATAGCTTGCTGGTTGCATAACGAACCACCGAGAGGACTGCATCCTCACGGTCCATTCCAGAGCCGTCATCGGTCACACAAATGGAAGACTTCCCACCGTTTTCAATTTCCACGGTGATTCTCCCAGCTCCGGCATCTTTTGCATTTTCAAACAATTCCTTTACCACAGATGCCGGACGTTCCACAACTTCGCCTGCGGCAATCATATCAGAAAATAATCGGTCTAAAACTTTGATGGTTCCCATATGGTTCTCCTGCTATATTTTTTTTGCTTCGTTTACAATGTTGTTCAGATAATTGAGTGCTTCCAGAGGGGTTAAGGTTGTGACATCAATCTTTTTAAGTTCTGCCACCAAATTGGTGGATAAAATAGATTCAAAGGATTGGTTGTCATCTTCTGTTTGAGGCAAGTAGCTTTCTTTTTTCAAAGAATGCTTTTCTCCTTCCAAATCCTTTACCAACTCTTGTGCACGCTTAATGACTTTATTGGGAATGCCGGCAAGCTTGGCAACTTCCACACCGTAGCTGTCATCGGCACCGCCTTCAATAATGCGACGAAGAAAAGTAATATCGTCGCCTCGTTTTTTCACTGCCACACAATAATTTTTTACACAGTCCATCTTATCTTCCAACTGTGTCAGCTCGTGATAATGTGTGGCAAACAGGGTTTTTGCACCAATTTTATTGCAAATATATTCCACCACAGCCCAGGCAATGGATAAGCCGTCATAGGTACTGGTTCCCCGCCCGATTTCATCCAGAATAATCAAGCTCTTTGAGGTGGCATTTTTTAAGATGTTGGAAACCTCATTCATTTCCACCATAAAGGTAGACTGCCCCATTGCCAGATCATCCGAAGCACCAACGCGGGTAAACACCTTGTCCAAAACAGTAAGCGACGCATATTTTGCCGGAACAAAGGAGCCCATTTGCGCCATAATGCAAATCAGGGCAACCTGTCGCATATAGGTGGACTTTCCCGCCATATTCGGACCGGTAATCACGGCGAAATGAAGCTTTTCGGTTAGCTTGGTATCATTTGCAACAAATAAAATGTCTTTTCTGGCAGCTTCCACCACCGGATGTCTGCCGTCCAAAATTTCAATCTGATTCTGCGAATTGAACTCCGGCTTGGAATAGTTATTTTTCATAGCCGATTCGTAGAACGAACACAAAACATCTAAATAACTGATGCGTTCTGCCGCTTTCTTAATACGCTCCGACTGGTTAAAAACCATTTCCCGAATTTGACAAAACACTTCATATTCCAATTCTGTCAAACGATCTTCCGCACTTAGCAGAACTTCTTCGATTTCTTTTAGTTCCTGCGTAATATATCGTTCGCAATTCGCCAGTGTTTGCTTTCTGATGAAGTAATCAGGCACTAAATCCTGATAGGACTTGGTGACTTCAATGTAATATCCAAAAACTTTGTTATAGCCTGTTTTTAATTTAGAAATTCCGGTTTTTTCCCGTTCTCTGTTTTCCAATTCCAGAAGAACAGCCTTACTGTTTTTCTTCATCGAACGGATTTTATCAATTTCTTCATGATAGCCTTTTTTGATAATGTCTCCCTCACGAATGGTAAGCGGAGCATCGTCGGAAATAGCGGCATCAATTTCGGAAAAAATATCTGCCAGCGTGTCCCATTCTGCTGTCAGCTGCTTTAACAAGGAGGAGTGATATCCCGAAAGCACAGCCTTCAAGTCAGGAAGCACACGAAAAGAATCTCTTAACGCCAGCAAGTCCCGCCCGTTGACTGTTTTTAAGGAAATTTTAGACAAAAGACGCTCAATATCGCGAATTTCTTTCAAAAGTGAACGGATAGAATCGGTTTCCATTCTGGAGGAAATCAACTCTTCCACTGCATCCAGACGACGTTCAATTTCAGTGCGGTTTACCAAAGGCCGTTCAATCATCCGCTTTAACATACGAGCACCCATTGAAGTTTTTGTTTCATCTAAAATGCCAAATAAGGAACCACTTCTCTTTTTATCCCGCATGGTTTCGGTAAGCTCTAAATTCCGCTTCGCACAGTCATCGATTTCCAAAAAGCTTTTGGAATCGTAATAATCAAACTCTGTAATATGGCGAAGCTCGGTTTTTTGAGTTTTATCAATATAATAAAGACAAGCCGCCAGTGCAAAATAGGAATATTCTTTTTTTAAGAACACATCTCGTTTTTCACGAAATGCGTCAAATCTGCCGGTAACCGTTTCTTCTATGTTGGAATACGTATAAAACGAATCATCCACGATTTCAAAGCGGGTGTCAATGCGTTCTTTCACAGAGGACACCATCTGCTTATGTATCAATGCACCGGAATTCACCAGAATTTCTGCCGGAGCATATTTGACCAGCTCACTAATCAGATGAGTCAAAAATTCGCCCTCGGTAAACTGGGTTGCACTGACATCCCCCGTGGTGATATCGGAAAACGCAACTCCGGCTCCCTCCTTGGTAACATATACCGATGCCAGATAATGATTGGATTTTTCATCCAGAGCATTGGTGTCGGAAAAGGTGCCCGGTGTAATAATACGAACCACAGCACGCTCCACAATGCCTTTGGCTGCCTTGGGATCGGTAACCTGTTCACAAATGGCAACCTTATAGCCTTTTTTGATCAGCTTGGAAATATATGTTTCTGCACTGTGATAAGGAACGCCGCACATAGGCGCCCGTTCCTCCTGTCCGCAATCTCTGCCCGTTAAAGTAATTTCAAGCTCACGGGATGCTGTGATTGCATCGGAGAAAAACATTTCATAAAAATCGCCCAACCGGAAAAACAGCAAAGTATCTTCATAATCCTTTTTGATTTGAAAATACTGCTGCATCATCGGGGATAATTTTTCTATCTGCATTGTTTTATCCATCCTGTTCTATCAGACCTGTTCTCCCACCAGAGACCAGGACATTACTTCGGTTACTCTGACCGTAACAAAATCGCCCTCACTGACAGCAGCATTCTGCTTGTAGTTTATCACCTTATTGGTAGTGGTTCTTCCCTGCCGCATTTGGGGATTATTTTTGCTTAAGCCTTCGTCGATGATTTCATAGGTATTATTAAGATATGCCTCGTTTGCTTCCCGGCAAATCTCGGTTTGAACTTCCAACAGCTCATTAAAGTTTTTGAGTTTTTCTTCATAGGTTCTGGGGTCGTCCATCAATGCTGCTTTGGTTCCTTTTCTGGGGGAATAAATAAAGGTGAAAAGATTATCAAACCGAACTTCTTTGATAAGCGATAAGGTATCGTAAAATTCTTCTTCTGTCTCACCGGGAAACCCAACAATAACATCGGAAGTCAAAGCAATATCGGGAACCGCATCCCGTATTTTTCTGACCAGATTAAGATAATCCTCACGAGTGTATCTTCGGTTCATTTCCTTTAATACGCGATTATTCCCTGCCTGAAATGGCAAATGCAAACTATTGCAGATTTTCTTATGCTCTTTCATCACTCCGATTAGCTTATCGGTTAAATCCTTGGGGTGAGAAGTCACAAAACGAACCCGCTTGATTTCCGGTATCTCGCAAATTGCAGAAAGCAAATCGGCAAAATCCATATCGTTTTCCAAATCCTTGCCGTAGGAATTTACATTCTGCCCTAAAAGTGTCACTTCTTTTAAGCCACCCTGCACCAAGGTGTTGATTTCTGTCAAGATATCCCTAGAATGACGGCTCCGCTCTCTTCCACGGGTGTAAGGCACTACACAATATGTACAAAAGTTGTTGCATCCATACATAATGGGAATGGAGGCTTTGTACCATTTATCGTATACAACAGGAACGCCCTCCGCAATCACTCCATCCACAGAATCTACCGAAATAACACGCTCCCGCTGGGTTAAAACCTGATGAAGCATTTTTGGAAATTCGTGAATCACGTGAGTTCCAAACACCATATCTACAAACGGAAAAGTCTTTTTAATGCGTTCGCTGGCGTGAGGCTGTTGCATCAGGCAACCGCAAACACCAATTACCATGTCAGGATTCTTTTTCTTTTTTGCTTTTAAGGTGCCAACCTTGCCATATACTTTGACTTCTGCATTTTCTCTCACAGAGCAAGTGTTATAAATCACCAAATCGGCAGTTTTTTCGTCTGTTCCTTTTTGATAACCCATTTCAAAAAGCATCGCATACAGCTTATCGGAATCGGTTTCATTCTGTGCACAGCCATAGGTAACCACAACTGCTGTTCTTTTTTTGTCCTGATTGATGAGACGAACGCTCTTCATATATTCTTTTTGCGTATTGATCAATTCATCACTAATAAATTCAATCACTTTTCAATGCTCCTTATCACAAAAAAGATACGTTTGCTCTTGGAATGAGCAGGCTGAAAGGTTAAATCATCAAACACTGCTTCCACATGGAAACCGCATTGTTCTGCAGCTTTCTTGATTTCTGCTACGGTGTAACCTCTTTCGTAGTGGGTTTCCGAAATTCTTTCGTAGGTGCCGTCATCAGTTTCGGTAAAAACGTCTAAATCCATGGTTAAAAGACGATTTTCATAACAGTTTTGCCATATAAATAAATCGGTTTCGGTTTCATCGGTAAAAGTTTTGTTTCCTAATATGTATCTGAATTTATAGATGGTGGAAATATCAAAAATATAAAGACCATTTGGATTTAAGTAGTTTTTCATCAGCGAAAAATGTTTTTTTAAGTCTCCATCTTCCAAAAGATAATTCACGCTGTCTAAGGAAGAATAGCAAGCATCTACCGTCCCATACAGCTCAAAATCAGTCATCGACTGATTTAAATACAGGATTTTCCCGCTATCGTCTTTTCCGCGTGCCACATTTAGCATTTCCCAGGAAGCATCTACGCCAATCATATCATAATCTTTAGACATTAGCGTGGTAAGCGTTCCGGTACCACAGCACATATCCAAGACCAGCTTGGGATTACAGGAAAACCGTTCAAATATTTTTTTGTAGTACCGATAAAACCTCTGATAGTCAATATCATAAGCAAACCGGTCATAGTAGAATGAAAAATCCTGATACATAAAAACAATCCTATCTATGTAAATATTCGGGCAGTCCGTCATCACGGAACCGGATAGAAACCTGCCCTAAAATCAAAGGTCTTAAATAAGAGAGAAGCTCTTCTGTAATATCGTTGCCGTTTATAATCCATTCTTTTGGAACGCATTTTTCTATATTGGCACTTCCGTGAATGTCAGCGCTGTCTACACAAATGCGGTAGGGATTGTCAGAAACTCTTTGGTACACCATCATTTCACCGGTTTTTCCGGCAAGTGCTGCTTCTACCCCTTTTTCACCAATCAGAAAGGCTTCTTCAATATCGGTTTTGGAAAGCAGATGTCCTGCACAGCGCTGGCATACATTCAGCTCAATGCTTCTCACTTTGCAGCCGATTTCTTCTTTGACCAATTGCTCCAAAACCTTGCCAACACCGCTTAAAATTTTGTGACCGAAAGAATCAGTGGCACTGACTCCGCTTTCGCCAAGTAATACTCCGTTTTCATCGTGAATTCCCTCCGAAACTGCAACAATAATGTTATTGATGCCATTTTGAAACTGCTCTCTGATATCGTTCAAAAACTGTTCCTTGGAAAAATTCACTTCCGGCAGATATATCAGCTGCGGTGCACTGCGATGTTCATTTCTGGCAAGACCGGCTGCAGCTGTCAGCCAACCGGCATGACGCCCCATAATTTCTACAATGGTAACAGAATTCAAAAAATAAACGTGACTGTCCTTTGTGATTTCGCCAATCGTAGTTGCAACATATTTTGCCGCTGACCCAAAGCCGGGAGTATGGTCGGTATTTGCCAGGTCATTATCAATGGTTTTTGGAATACCGATAATTTTTACATCAATTTCATTCTCTTTTGCATAATCGGACAGCTTGCAAACAGTATCCATCGAGTCATTTCCGCCAATGTATAAAAAATAGCCGATTTGATACCTTTTGAAATAAGAAAAAATCTGTTGGTAAATCTCGTCGTTGGTTTGATAATCGGGCAATTTGTTACGGCAAGAGCCGAGATATGCTGCCGGTGTCTGTTTTAAGATATCCAAATTCAAAGTGTCAAGCTCAATTATTCTGTCATTAAAAATACCTTCCACGCCATGAATGGCTCCGTAAATTTTGTCAATCTCTTTGCTCTCTTTCGCTTTGCTGATAACTCCTGCAAGACTGGAGTTAATTGCCGCTGTGGGTCCACCTGACTGTGCTACCAATAAATTTTTCATGTCGTTCTCCTTTAATACATAAGATGTCTATTTTATAAATTTTTGTTTATAGGCTTTGATACAATCAGCAATAACTTTTCTTGCCTCCTCTGCTCCCTCCACCATATTTACGATAGTTTCTTTATATTCCAGCATTTTGTATACTTCATAAAAATGCTTAATTTCGTGAAATAAATGATTGGGCAGTTCCGAAACATCACGAAACGAATTATGATAAGGGTCATTATCACAAACAGCAATGATTTTCTCATCCACCGCACCGTCATCAATCATTTTAATAACACCAATGGGATAACACTCTACCACTGTCATGGGCATAATGCCTTCGGTACAAAGCACCAATACATCCAGAGGGTCACCGTCCTGCGCATAGGTACGGGGAATAAATCCGTAATTCGCAGGATAATGGGTAGAGGTGTAAAGCACACGGTCCAGCTTCAAAAGTCCGGTTTCCTTATCCAGCTCATATTTGTTTTTTCCGCCTTTTTCAATTTCAATTACAGCAGAAAACTTTTCCGGAGTGATACGTTTTTCACTCATATCATGCCAAATATTCATACCATTCCTCCTATGGAATTTGTTCAATCACAAAACCCTGTCTTAAATTCTATGACAGTTTTCCATCATAAACGCTTGCTTTTTGGGAAGCGTTAATGCCAAATCTCTCATATAACGCTCGGGCTGTTTATCAGTGCGCAGCTTGGCAAAAGGCTTTTTATCTGTAAAATCAATTAACTTGGAAGTACCGCCTGCACCAACCGCAATCACAGAGGATGCCTCCTCCATCATAAAAATATTATACATACATTCCTGATTGTTTTTCATAAATCCCACATTTTCCAAGGAGGAAATTGCTTCCTTCTGACGATAAATGTAATAGGGTTCATAAAGGGGCATCAGCTTTTCATATGTGTAACGAAGCATTTTTCCGACTTCTTCCGCCTTATGAACATCACCCTGTTCTACCAGAGCAGAGGTTCTTTTGTTACACAGTGTATGTACCGTAATATGCTCCGGAGAAAGCGAAAGAATGCCGTCTAACGAATGCGTAAAATCAGAATATGTTTCTTCGCCAAGCCCTGCAATCAAATCGGTATTGATCGTATCGAATCCAATTTTTTTCGCCCAATCATAGGCACGGTAAAAATCCTCCACACTATGCCGGCGTCCGATTAGCTCCAAGGTTTTTTGATTCAAGGTTTGAGGATTGATGCTAACACGGCTGACGCCGTATTCTTTCATCAGCCGAAGCTTTTCTTCGGTTACGGTATCGGCTCTGCCGGCTTCCACCGAAAACTCCTTCGGCATAGGAAAAGCGGCAAGCTTTTCCAGCAAACGCCGAAGCTGCTGTTCAGTCAGCACTGTAGGGGTTCCACCACCGATATACACGGAAGCCAACTGCAAATCGCACTCAGAAACTGTTTGGAGTACTCCGGAAAGCTCTGTTAAAAGTGCTTCCAAATATCCGTCAATCAGCTGTGAGTAGGGTTTCAAATATGCCAAAGTAAACGAACAGTATTTACAACGGGACGGACAAAACGGAATGTGAATATATAGAGAAATTTGTTTTTTTGATAACCTGTTTTGAACAGCACGCACACGTTTGGCACACCGTTCCATAATTTCGCCTTTTTGGGAAGAAACCAAATAAACCTCTTCCAAATTTTTCACCACGTCGGTGTCAAATTTCAATGCAGTTTGAGAAGGACGCACTCCCGTCAACACACCAAACGGAAGCGTTGCCCCTGTAACCCGATAAACCGCACGCTTTAATGATAGCAGCACATCGTCACGAATGATTGGTTCTTCGTGAACTTTTTCACCGAAAAAAACAGTTACAGACGATTTTCCAACAGCATAAGACAGCTCTACGTCGCTGTTTTCTCCGTTCACAACGACCACATCATACGGAAAAATCATTTTCAGCAAATGATAAATTCCGTAACGATAACGTTCCACTTCATTTTTCAGACTGATAACCATCGGTAAACCTCGTTGTGCATTTTTTCATCTTTCACTGTTGTGTTCGGACCGTGACCGGAGTATATAACAGTATTCTCCGGCAAGGAAAATAGAATATCAACTATAGAACGTGTTAATTGAGAAAGGTTTCCGGTGGGAAAATCCCATCTGCCCAAGGTTCCGTAAAAGACGGTATCTCCGGAAAACAATACTCCGTCAGAATAAAGGCACATACTACCTCCGGTATGCCCGGGAGTATGAATCACACGAAGAGAAAGTGTTCCTGCTGAAATCACGTCTCCATCTGCCACAAAGGTATCTACCTTCGGTGTGGGAAATAAGGGGTCAACATATCTGCTGAGTGATAACTCCGGATTTGTTATCAGCTCACGTTCTTTTTCATGCGCATAAACAGTGGCTCCACTAAACTCCTTTAGTTGATTCACCGCACCCACATGGTCATAATGACCGTGAGTAAGCACGATCTTTGCAACCGAAAGATTGTGTTTCAAAATGACATTTTTGATGTTAACAAAATCATCACCCGGATCAATGACAATGGCGTTTTTTTCCTCATCATAAACAATATGGCAATTTTCTTCGATTGAGCCGGTCACAACTGTTATTACCTGCATTTTATCTTCTCCTAAAGAGCACGAAATTACGAAAAAATGTATATATTTTTTCCTCTTATATCATACACCATTTTTCTTTGTTTGTCAATTTTTTTCCATAGAGATTTTATCATTTTTATAAATTATTTTTACATGGTCTCCCGAAACCAGATTTCCCGACAAAATATGTTCTGCCAAAAAATCTTCCACGTGTTGTCTTACCATTTTTTTGAGCGGACGTGCTCCATAATTTTTTTGTTCTTCAACGCTCGAAAGTCTGTGAATGACTTCATCGGAAAACGTGATAAAATATCCTTGCTTTTCCATTCTGTGTTTTAGCTGATTCAAAAGAATTTCTACAATTTTTTCCATTTCTTTTTTAGTTAGTCTGCGGAAAACAACGACTTCATCCACACGATTCAAAAACTCCGGTTGAAACACCTTTTTCAGCTCTTTTTTTACTTTTCTGGTAATTTCACGCTGACTTTCTTCATAGGACTCCTCTTTTCCTTGAAAACCAACCGTAACAGCATCTTCTGTAATCAGGTTGGCACCGATATTTGCAGTCATAATGATTAACGTGTTCTTAAAATTCACCTTTCTTCCGTTGGCATCGGTTAAAGCACCTTCATCCAGAATCTGCAAAAAAAGATGAAATACATCCGGATGTGCTTTTTCAATTTCATCAAATAAAACCACACTGTAAGGATGGCGCCGCACTTTTTCGGTAAGCTGTCCACCTTCAGAATAGCCCACATATCCCGGCGGTGAACCAATTAACTTGGACACACTGTGTTTTTCCATAAATTCCGACATATCAAACCGAATCATTGCTTCCTTACTCTCATAAATCAGCTCCGACAGGGCTTTTGACAGCTCTGTTTTTCCTACACCGGTAGGTCCTAAAAACAAAAAGGAGCCCATCGGCTTTTCCGGATCGGAAAGACCGGCTTTTCCACGTCGGATTGCCTGGGACACCACCTTGACAGCATGCTCCTGACCGACAATTTTTTTGTGTAGTTCTTCTTCTAAATGTAAAAGCTTTTTCTGTTCACTTTCGTGTAGGCGAACCAACGGAATTCCTGTCCATTTGGATACAATAGCAGCAATGTTTTCTTCGGTTACCACTTGGCAGGAGTTGGCATGTTCGGCCTTCCAGTTGTCAATTTCCAGTTGATAGCGTTCTCCAAGTGCTGTCTCCTTCTGTCGCATCAATGCAGCCCGTTCATAGTCTTGCGTGGAAATTGCTTCTTCCTTTTCTCTTAACACCTCTTTCAAGGTTTCTTCTGTTTTCCGAATATTTTCCGGAATCGTGTGAAACTGCAATCTGGCACCGGAGGCAGCTTCGTCAATTAAGTCAATCGCTTTATCCGGCAAAAAGCGGTCGCGCAAATACCGATGGGAAAGCTCTGCTGCACTTTGCATTGCTTCCTCCGTAATTTTTACATTATGATGCATTTCAAACTTATCTTTAATGCCTTCTAAAATTTTGACTGTTTCCTCTACGGTTGGTTCGGCTACCACAATAGGTTGAAACCTTCTTTCCAAGGCAGCATCCCGTTCGATGTGTTTGCGATACTCCTCCAAAGTAGTTGCACCAATCAGGCGAATTTCACCACGGCTTAAGGAGGGCTTCAGAATATTTGCCGCATCAATGGCACCTTCTGCTGCACCTGCTCCCACAATATTATGAATTTCATCAATGAACAAAATAATGTTTTCTGCTTTTTTTGCTTCATCAATGGCTTTTTTAATGCGTTCTTCAAACTCTCCACGATATTTTGTGCCTGCCAATACCGCAGAAATATCCAACGACAGTACCCGTTTGTTTCGCAAAAGATTCGGAATATCACGATCTACAATTTTTTGTGCCAATCCCTCAATAATGGCAGTTTTTCCAACCCCCGGCTCTCCGATTAAACAGGGATTGTTCTTTGTGCGCCGGCAAAGCACCTGGATGATGCGCTCCACCTCCTCTTGTCTTCCAATCATCGGATCAATTTTTCCCTCATAGCAAAGCTTGGTCAAATCTTTGGTGCAGCTGTTTAGAACCGGTGTATCTCCGCTAAAACGGTGAGGATAAACAGAATGTTTTGGTTTTTCTCCGATTTTTGGCGGCAGCATACCGCCGGAAACCATATCATAAATGTCATTTTTTAATTGTTCGGTATTCACTTTCAAGGAAGCAAGAATCCGCCCTGCAACCGAATCTTCCAAGGATAAAATCGCAAGCAAAAGATGTTCGGTACCGATGTAGCCATGTCCCATTTCTTTTGCTTCAATGAAGCTTAACTCGATCACCTGCTTTGCTTTGGGCGTAAATGTGATCTTACCGTTATAGCCCGAAACATTGGTTCCGTATATTTCCTGAATTTTCGACAAAATCTTTTCTTCTGATAATCCGCCGGACAATAAAATTCTGTAGGCGATGGCGTTTTTTTCCCGTAACAACCCATAAAGCAGGTGTTCGCTGCCCAGATAACTTTGCGAAAGCTCCTTTGCCAGCTTCTCTGCATAATGAAGAACCGATGCTGCCTTTTCGGTAAACTTTTTTTCAAACATAAAAACATCCTTTCTCACTTCCATTTTTGCCGAAAAAAAGGAATGCAATTCAAAAAAAATGAGTGCAAAACAAAAGTTTTGACACCCATTTTTTATACTTTTAGTCTCTGTCACTTTTTACCTTGAACAGCATCTTAAAAATCCCTTTCAAAAAAGACGGCGGTTTGTATACGACTATTTTCATATGAGACTCCCTCCTTTTTAATATCTTCTTTTATGGTCGGATGCACAAAGGCAATACCCCACAAATATCAAAAGAACCGAAAGAATAATCACAATAATACTTGCCGGCACCGATAATGCAATCAGAATCCCTCCGCCCACGGCGGCAAGAACAAGACCCCAGCTTAAACAAAAAAGACTACGGAAAAATTTCATATCAACCACCTCCGGAGTATGTAAAATAAAAAGCCATACAAAATATAACGATGTTTCTACTATCATTATATCAGTATGACTTATTTTTGTTACAAACTATGAGCAAGTTTCCTTGAGAAACCGAAAACTCCGCTTGTTCTTCTATAAATTCATTGCTGGTTCCCAACACATTGTATTTATCCAGCGTATAATTTGAAAGAGGATATTTCAAGCCTTTCAAGGTGACACCCTCGCAAACATCCGAAAAAGAAAAAACGGAAACAACCGTTCCAACCGGTTGTTTCAACGAAAGGTTGGAATCGGTCAGATACACTTCGGTAAGTCCGTCGGTTACCACCATTGGAATGCCTCGTTCCAGGCTGTGCTGCAATAAGCAGATATTGGCATAGCTATGGTCAAATCGAGTCCCGATACCACCGTAAAACACAATGCTCGTTGCACCTTTTGAAAATGCAAAACGCAGCGCATATAAGCTGTCAGTTTCGTCTTTTTCTTTCGGGAGCTTCACTTTTTTGAAAAAATCCTTCGGTTCTTCTTTGATAGAATCAAAATCACCGACTAAAATATCCGGCACAATTCCGCACTGCTTTGCGTGGTCATACCCACCATCTGCACAAATGATATAATCTGCTTCACTTGCATATTGCCTGAGAGTAGCATCTTTTTGATGGTTGCCGGCAGCAATAATTAAAATATTCACACTATTCTCCTCTGATATCCATAATCGCTGCAGCCCGATTATTCACTCCAAAAACCGAGCTTCCTGCCACTGCCACAGAAGCTCCACACGCTTCCAGCTTTCTGGCATTTTCTGCATTCACTCCACCATCAACCGAAAGCAAGATATCTTTGTCCTGAATCATTTTGGCTATACCAACCACTTTATCATAGGTTGTCTCGATAAATTTCTGCCCTCCAAAGCCGGGATATACAGACATTACGGTAATGATAGAAATTTCGTTAAGATAAGGCTTCAAAACATCAATCGGAGTATCCGGACTGATAGCAAGACCCGCTTTTTTTCCAAAGCTTTGAATCAAGCTAATACATTGTTTGATATCATCCGGTTGTTCCATATGAACCGTGATATAATCGGAACCGCTTTTGGCAAAAGGTTCAATATATTTTAAGGGATTATCAATCATCAAATGGGTGTCAAAGGGCAAATCCGTATGAGGTCGCAAACACTCAACAACACAAGGACCAATGGTTAAGTTTGGCACAAAATGCCCGTCCATTACATCCAGGTGCAAAAAATCTGCTGTCTCAACGGTACGAATTTCCTCTGCCAGACAAGAGAAATCCGATGCCAGTAATGAAGGTGCAACTTTTATCATAACGACGAAATCCTTTCTAACGTTTACTCCAGGGCTTGATATCTTTAATGCGGTCATAAATTGCACGATAGCTTTCGTATCGGGAGAGAGCAATGCCTCCTTCATTCAAGAGCTCCAGTACCCCACAGCCTTTTTCCTTGGTATGAGAGCACCCCTTAAACTGACAGGAAACATCACGAAATTCAGGAAACAACTGATCCAGATTTTCAATGGCAAAATCAATTTCCAAAGAAGAAAAGCCCGGTGTATCTGCCACATAAGTATCGGGAACAATTTCAAAAAGCTCCGAGTGTCGAGTGGTATGACGTCCTCTTGTCAGCTTGCTGATTTCACCGGTTTTTAAGTCTGCATTTTCGATAAGCAAATTCAAAATGGAGGATTTTCCGGCTCCGGAAAAGCCTGCAAATACATTGATTCCGCCACGAATGGCTTCTTTGATTTCTGATATGCCGTCCTGTGTGATGGTGTTTGCATAAATCACGCGATATCCGATGTTTTCATACAAACGCCCAAACTGAACCCCCGAATCTAAATCATTTTTGTTGATTACAAGAAGTGGCTCTATATCATAAAGCTCACAAAAAACCAACAGCTTATCCACAAAAAACGGATCAAAATCGGGAGATTTGGAAGGTGCAACAATGATAAAATGGTCTACGTTGGAAACTGCAGGGCGAATGAGAATGTTTTTGCGTTTACAAATAGTATCCAGACTACCTTTTTTCTCCGCTTCCGAAATCACAGAAATCTGCACACTGTCACCCACAGTGGGAACAATCTCATTCTTGCGGAATTTTCCCCTGGCTTTACATTCGTATAAGCCGTTGTCTGTCTGCACATAGTAAAAACCGCCAATGCCTTTGACCAACAAACCGTCCAACCTTTGGTTGCACCTCTTTTCTTAAAAATTAGTTAAATTTAATATTTTGAGAGAAGAAAACCTGACCGTCTTGCAAAATTTCGACCTTCTGGGTACCGCTTCCTTTTACAGTAACGGTAATTCTTCTTTCCGATGTGTTATGTGCTCTGCGATATACTTCACTGCCTGCTTTTTTTACCACGACCGTTACCTGTTCTCTGTCTTGCGGCAAATCAATGGTCAGTGTTTGTGACGCTTCGGATACTACCGGTGTTGTAGGCGTGGGAGAAATTGACGGAGACGCCGGTGTATCCCCTTTGCCGATAATGGTAAGACGAATGGAAGTTCCTTTATTCACCAAAGTTTCTTTGCTGATGGACTGTTCGGTTACTTTGCCCACATTTTCGGTCCCCGCTTTTTCCACAAAAGTAATAACCAAACCGATATCGTCCGCTTTTTCTTTTGCCTGAGCTTCTGTCATACCCACAAAGTTGGGAACAAAAATTTCTGCATTTTCATCTTCTTTTGCAACATAAATTGCAATTTCTGCACCTTTTTTTGCTTCCTGATTAGCAGACGGAGTCTGGCGGATAACAAATCCTACCGGAATATCCTCGGAAACTTCTTCTACAATACGCACCATAAAGCCTGCTTTTTCAAGCTCCTGTTTTGCCTGACGGTATTCTTTGTTCACGACCTTGGGAACCTTAATTTTTTCTGTTCCATCGTCATTTTTTACAACACTGAGCTGAACTGTGGTTTTTCTTACTTTTACCATAATATTGCCACTGGGATACTGGTTGATAATCAGCCCGTCTTCACGAGAGTTGTCTTCTACTTCGTTTACAGTGACCTTCAGACCTTCTGCTTCCAGCATGGGCTGCACATCTTCGATATATTTGTCCACCACATTGGGCAATAAAAATTCTTTTGATTCAAACAGCGAGGAAAAGTCAAGATTCGGGAAAAATACTTTGGCAAATAAGAACACCATCAATGCAACAATTACAGCCGATAAGCCAATGGCAGAAATAACTGCTGTACGTTCTTTTTTATCTTTCCAGAATGCTGTTTTCTTAGTGTGTTTATCTTCTTTATCAAGCTTCTTTATGTAGGTATCTTCTTTTTCGCTCTCAACCTTATCTTCCAAAACAGCAGGCTCGTTTGCTTTTTTAGCAAGCTGCACCATAGCAATGGTTTCTTTTATAAAGGCATCTTCCTGCTCTTTGGTGGTCAATTTCTCTGCTTTTTTGAATTCGTTGAATTCTTCTGCCATTTCTTTTGCTGTCTGATATCTGTTCAGCACGTCACGCTGCATTGATTTTGTTACCATTCTTACCAGTTCATTGGGAACGGAAATGTTCAGGTCTTTGATAGACTGAGGCTCGGAATTTAAGTGCATCAATGCCACAGAGACCGCACTGTTGCCGTCATAAGGCAATTTTCCGGTCAGCATTTCATACATCACAATCCCCAATGAATACAAATCGCTTCTGGCATCAATCATAATACCTTTCGCCTGCTCCGGTGAAATGTAATGCACAGAGCCCAAAACATCACGGTCAATTTTTTTGGTTTCGTCGCCATTTACAGCACGAGCAATCCCGAAATCTGTCACTTTCAGGATGCCTTCATCGGTTACGATAATATTCTGCGGCTTAATGTCTCTGTGCACAATGCCGTTTTTGTGTGCGCATTCCAATGCACTCAATATCTGCAATGCAAAATTCAACGCTACGTTCCATGCCAGAACACCGTTTTCTTTAATGACTTCTTTTAAGGTAACACCTTCCACATATTCCATTACAATATAGTAGGTGTTTTCTTCTTCGCCAACGTCATAAACAGAAACGATATTGGTGCTGGACAAAGATGCCGCCGCCTGGGATTCAATGTAAAAACGCTTTACAAATTCCTTATCGGCATTATATTCTTCTTTTAAGATTTTAACCGCAACAAATCGGTTCAATAACCGACATTTTGCCTTGTATACTTTCGACATCCCGCCGGTGCCGATGAGTTCCAATAATTCATATCTGCCGCCCAGAATTCTTCCAATCATATCTGTAAGCTCCTTCAACATTTATTTTATGTTCTCTGATTATCCGATTACAACTGTAACATTATCGGTTCCGCCGTGTTCTTTTGCCAGCCGGACCAGTTCAGCACAGGCATTCTTTTTGTTGAACTGTGCCATCACTTCGAGGATTTCTTCGTCAGAAACCATTCCGGTAAGTCCATCCGTGCATAACAGCACCTTGTCTGTTTTTTTCTTTTCCAGCAAAAAGATATCCGGATATACATCCGCCTCAAGTCCCAATGCTTTCAAAATGATATTGCTTTTTGGGTGTTTTTTTGCTTCTTCTTTTGTTAAAACTCCCTTTTTTACCAATTCGTTGACAAACGAATGGTCCTTTGTTATCTGCAACAGTTTATTTTTAGAAACCAAATATGCACGGGAATCTCCAACATTGGCGACACATATCGTTTTTTCATTTCCCACAGCCATCACCAGTGTGGTTCCCATCCCTTCCAGCTCAGCTTGTTTGGTAGCCGCATGAAACACCGCATCATTGGCACATTTTATTGCCTGACGCAAAGTTACCTCGGGATCAGAAAAAATATCATTCTGATTCATATATTCCCGAATGGAATCTACCGCCATTTTACTTGCAACTTCGCCGCCGTTATGACCGCCCATACCATCGGCAACAATCATCACATATCCTTGTGGTGTGGTTTCAAAATAGAAACTGTCTTCGTTTAAGGTTCTGACATTTCCTACATCTGTCTGCCCGTATATCATATTGGTTCACCTTCTTTCTTATTCTGATATTCTGCCCGACGTAATTGTCCGCAAGCAGCGTTGATATCCGTCCCCAATGTTCTCCGTACGGTAGCATTCAAGCCACCGGAAATCAGCATTTCCTGAAATTGCCGGATTCGCTTCATTTCCGAGGGTGCCATTGTGCCACGTGCCGGATTGACCGGAATCAGATTGATATGACAAAGCATTCCTTTCAAATGCTGACACAACTCTTTTGCATGGGAGGGTTGGTCGTTGACATCCTTAATGAGCGTATACTCAAACGAAACTCTCCTACCCGTTTTTTTCAAATATCGTTTGACAGCTCCCAAAAGCTCCTCATAGGGATATTTTCTGGAAACCGGCATGGTTTTATTCCGAATGGAATCATTTGGTGCATGCAGAGAAATTGATAAGGTCAAAGGAATATTTTCATCAGCCAATCGATCAATGCCGTCAACCAATCCGCAGGTGGATAAAGAAATGTGCCGATACCCAATATTGATGCCATGCTCATCATTTACATTTTTCAAGAAACGAAGCACATTTTCGTAATTATCCAGCGGTTCTCCGATTCCCATCAATACAATGTTGGAAATACGGACTCCTTCATTTTTTGCAGTGAAAATCACCTGGTCCAGTATTTCACCTGCTTCCAGGTCTCTCACCTTGCCACCTACAGTAGAAGCACAAAAGGTGCATCCCATATTACATCCTACCTGTGTGGAAATACAAATGCTCATGCCATGCTTATATTGCATTAAAACACTTTCCACCGTGTTTTTGTCTGACAATTCATATAAAAATTTGACGGTACCGTCTTTTGAGGTTTCTTTTCTTAAAACCTTCAGATCGGAAATATAAAAATCTTCCGACAATTCTTCTGCCATTTTTTTTGAGATATCCGTCATTTCCGCAAAGGAAGTAACCCCCAGAGAGAGCCATTTGAACACCTGTTTGGCTCGAAATTTCTGGCGGTATTTCTGAACAAAATATTCTTCCAATTCCGGATATAACAAATTTTTGATATTTTGTTTCATATTTCAGACGGATTCTCCCTATGGTTACTTATAAAACAATTTTCTGAATAATTTTTTTCGGGCATTTTTCCAAACAAATACCACAACCGACACATTTTTCAGCATCAATTTGTGCTAAGAAATTGTCTACCTTGATTGCCTCTTCCGGACAGTTCTTTTCGCACAGCTTACAACCGATACAACCTGCTTTACATTCATCTTTTACGATGCTACCTTTATCGGTGTTCCGGCACTTTACAATATACCGGTCCTTAGGAGAAATAATGGTGATCAGATTTTTGGGGCAAGCTGCCACACATCTGCCACAAGCAGTACATTTTTCAAAATCTACAACCGCAATACCGTTTTCAATACGAATTGCACCAAAATTGCAAACCTTTACACAAGAGCCGTATCCCAAACAACCGTTGGAGCAAGCTTTATAGCCTCCCCCAATCATTTTGGATGCCGAAACACAATCTAAATTACCGTCATACTGGAATTTTATTTCTGCCACATCGGTACAGCCGGCACAGCGGACAAACGCTGCTTTCTTTTCAAAAGCTTCTTCTGCTACTCCTAAAATATTGGAAATCATTTTTGCAGTTTCTGCACCGCCAACAGGACAAACATTAGGCTTTGCTTTTCCTTCCAGAATAGCAGAGGCACACTGAGAACAGCCTGCATATCCGCAACCGCCGCAATTTGCTCCGGGCAATGCTTCGGTAATCAGAGGCAGCTTCTTGTCTTGCTCTACGTGAAATATTTTTGCTGCAATTCCGAGCAATGCCCCGAAAATGAGCCCCATTGCTGAAATTGCCACAGTTGCACTAATAATATTTTGCATAGTTTCCTCCTCTTTTTTGGTTTACAGTTTCATACCGGAGAATCCCAAGAAAGCCATTGCAATTAAACCGGCTGAAACCAGTGCAATGGGCATCCCCTTCATAAAGGACGGGATGTTGGAATTTTCTAACCGTTCTCTTACTCCCGCAAATAACCAAATTGCAAGAGTAAAGCTTAACGCTGCTGCAATCCCGGAAACCAGGCTTTCCAAAAAGCCATAGTTTTTCTGCACGTTCAGGAGGGCAACCCCTAAAACTGCACAGTTGGTGGTAATCAGAGGCAAATAAATGCCCAATGACGCATATAATGGCGGGCTTAATTTCATAATTGCCATTTCCACAATCTGAACCAATGCAGCAATTACAAGAATAAAAGCAATGGTTTGCAGATATTCCAGATGGAACGGAATTAAAATATATTCATTTACCAACCAAGACATTGCACTTGCCAGTGCCATAACAAAGGTAACTGCCATCCCCATTGCCAATGCAGTGTCGGTTTTTTTAGAAACACCAAGGAATGGACAACAACCTAAAAATTTTACCAATACAAAGTTTTCTACCAATAAGGTAGTAATTAAAATAGAAAACAGTTTTCCAGCATCAACCATGTTTTGCGCCTCCCTTCGTTCTCATCAGGTTAATCACACCTAAAACAACACCCAGAACGATAAATCCTCCGGGAGGAAGAATCATCATAATTGCGGGAGGATAAGAGCTGCCAAGCACCGGGAAGCCCAATAAAGTTCCGTTGCCTAAAAGCTCACGGATTGCAGATAAAATAACAAGTGCTGCGGTAAAGCCAAGCCCCATACACAATCCGTCTACAGCAGATTTACCGGGAGTGTTTTTTGATGCAAAGCTTTCAGCTCTTGCCAAAATGATACAGTTTACAACAATTAAGGGGATAAACACACCAAGCGATGCAGAAATTCCAGGCAAATATGCCTTTAATGCCATATCTACCGCTGTTACAAAGCCTGCAATGATGACAATATAAGATGCAATTCTGATTTTCGCCGGAATAAATTTTCTCAAAAGCGAGATAAAAAGGTTAGAACAAATTAAAACTGCAGTTGCAGAAAGGCCCATCCCCAATCCGTTGATTACAGATGTGGAGGTTCCCAAGGTGGGGCACATACCCAAAAGTAATACAAACACCGGGTTTTCTGCAAACATTTTTTTGAAAAATGCTTTCATTATTGCGCCGCCTCCTTTGCCAGTTCTGATGCCATATTGAGTGCTCCGTTTACTGCCTTTGAGGTTACAGTTGCACCGGTTAAAGCATCAATGTCTTCAAATGCTTTTGCCTTGCTTCCCAAAAACTGCGAAGTAAAGCTTTCTTCTTTCGCACGGGTTCCAAGACCGGGTGTTTCAGACATAGAAATGTATTCAATTCCGGTAATGTTCAGGTCACAATCGAAACCGACAATCATTTCAATCGCACCGCCATAGCCTTCCTGAGTCACTACATTCACAGCATATCCGACAGTTTCACCGTCGTTTGCTCCAACATATACCTGATCATTCACCTTTTCTAAACTGCAATCGGGAAGCACCGCTTCCATTGCTTCTTTTTTCGCTGATTCGGTCAACTCGGCAATCACAGGCTCGGTTACAAAGTTCAAGGCAGACAAGCCAAGGGCAATTACCAGACAAATCACAAATAATTTCAGCGCCAATACAATGATGTTATCATTTTGTTTCATTGGTATCTTCCCCTCCTTATGCACCGTATTTTCTCGGAACTACCAGCTTATCAATCTGAGGTGCTAAGATGTTCACCAAAAGAATGGAATAACAAACACCTTCCGGATAGCCGCCTTTAACACGAATGAATATGGTTAAACAACCAGCTAAAATCCCTGCAATGACATTTCCAAGCCGAGTGGTGGGAGAAGTGGTATAATCGGTAAGCATAAAGATGCCTCCCAACAGAACACCGCCGGTTAAAATGCTGGTCAAAGCATCCCCAGTCATAATGCCGTTATAACCGAAGAACCAGCCCAATAATGCCACGGTTGCAACATAGCTAATGGTGATATGTGGCTGAATGATTTTTCTTGCCCATAAATAAAGAAATCCGATAATCAATGCCAATGCACAAACCTCGCCCATGGAGCCGCCGATATTTCCCAAAAATAAATCCCAATAGCCAACATCCAATGCACCGCCGGCTTTTAAGATTTTTAAGGGAGTTGCAGTGGTCACAGCATCTACTTTGTAATAGAAAGGTTTTACCCAGGTTGTCATAGGAAGTGAGTAGGAAGCTAACAGAAACGCTCTTCCTGCCAATGCGGGATTGATAAAGTTGTTCCCCAACCCACCAAAGAGACATTTTGCAACAATAATCGCAAAAAATGTGCCTACAATCGGAACATACAGCGGAACGCCAACCGGTAAGGTTAGTGCTAACAGCACACCGGTAATTGCGGCACTCAAATCGAAAATGGTAGTCGGCTTTTTCAAAAGCATACACCACAGATGTTCAAACAACATTGCAGAACATGCAGAAACCAGTATCAAAATCAGCGCTCGGATACCAAAAATCCAGGTTGCTGCCGCAACAGCCGGAATTAACGCAATCAAAACATTTCCCATCAGCTTACTTGTGCCGTAGGATGTTTGAATATGCGGCGAAGTAGATACAATCAATTTTTCATTCATAATCATTCACCCATTGCTTAAAAGCAAAAAAATTCTATCCTTTCTGTCCTATAATCTCAAGATGCTTTCCCTCTATTTTTTGGGAAGACTTGCTTTGGCAATCTTGAAAGTTTGCACCAGACGTCTTCTGGAAGGACAAATGTAACTGCAGGTTCCGCATTCCATACAATCCTTCAAACCGTATTTCACAGCACCGTCTAAATTATTCAGTTCTGCCTGTTGCATAATCATAAAGGGCATCAACCGCATAGGACAGTGCTTGACGCATCTGCCGCAACGGAGACAATCGGAAGGTTCATAATGCTTATATTCTTTCTCTGTAAAGAGCAAAAGCCCGGATGTCCCCTTAATGACCGGAGCATCCATGGTATACTGTGCTGCTCCCATCATGGGACCTCCTGCCAGAACTTTTCTGATTCCATCTTTTATTCCTACATGCTCTGCAAGGAAAGAAAGCGGAGTTCCGATTCTTACCAGGAAATTACCGGGATTCTCTACACCGCTGCCGGATACGGTTACAACTCTCTTTACCAGAGGCATGCCGGTTCGGAGTGCAGTGGAAATTTCTGCAGCAGATGCTACATTTTGCACCACAACGCCGGCATCAATCGGTAATTGTCCGGATTTTACTTCTCGTCTTAAAACAGAGTCTATGAGCTGTTTTTCGCTGCCCTGAGGATATTTTGTTTTTACCAAAACCACCTGAATCTGAGCTTCGCCTTTGCATTTTTCTTTGAGGAGTGCATAGGCATCTTTTTTATTATCTTCAATGGCAATATAACCACGGTCTACCGAAAGAATTTTCATCATGATTTTGAGACCGTCGATAACATCATCGGGATGCTCCAGCATCACACGATGGTCAGCTGTTAAAAAGGGCTCACATTCAGCACCGTTCAGAATAACAGCATCTGCCTTTTTCCCCTCGGGAGGGGACAGCTTGATAAAGGTAGGAAAGGTTGCACCACCCATTCCCACAATGCCAGCTTCTTTGACTGCATCAATCAATTCTTTTTGAGAAAGGCTGTCAATATTTTTGGGTTGCACTGTATCGGAAACGGCATCTAAAAAGTCATTTTCAATCACCACAGATAGAACAGTCCCCAATCCGGTATGGGGGCGCGGTTCTACTGCAATTACTTTTCCGGAAACAGATGAATGTACGGGAACCGACATAAAACCGTTTGGTTCACCGATTTTTTGCCCTATTTTCACCTCATCCCCCACTTTTACCAGAGGAGTACAGGGAGCACCGATATGCTGTGCCATCGGAATGGTAAGAACAGAAGGTACCGGAAGAACTGCAATTTCCTTGTGCTCGGTCAAATGTTTTCGTTCTTCCGGATGAAAGCCTCCTCTGAAAGTACGTGCCATAGTAATCATATCCTCCTTGCGATCATTCAATCAAACTATCATTTCTATTTCATTATAAAACGAAGGGAAACTCCGTTTTATAAGGTTGAATCTTCATTATTAGACGGTGTCTCCGGTGAGATAGTTTCAACCGGAGCGGAAGTTACCACCGGTAAGGGAGTCACCACAGGTTCTGCAGTGGTAATCGGGGTTGGCGTTGCCTCAGGTGCTGCACTTCCCTCAGGAATCGGAGTAGCGGTCGGTGCAGAAGATTCGGTTGGAACAGAAGGTTCGCTGCCCCCATCGGGATTGTCCGACGGAACCGGAGTTTCCCCCGGAATAGCTTCTGTTGGAATGCCGGTTTCTACCAAGCCTTTATCGCTTGTTTCCACCATTTTCACCAATGGAACATAATTGGACACACCCAGATTATCGGTACGGATTTTATTTCCGTTTGCATCTCTTACAATGCGGTATGCACGTGCTTTTACACCGTCATACCCTGACTGTGTTACCTTTTCTTCACCGGGCTGGAGCGCTTCATTATAAACATATTTGATACCCCGGGGAGTAGTTCCCAAATGCTCGGTGGTCAACTCTACAGTATTGTTGTTTTCTTTGGTTCCCCAGATTTCTACCGTCATATTACCGTTGACTGCAGAAGCTTTGATACGAATGGGATTTTCCAGACTGTTCTGGAACTTAAAATCGATGGAACCATACACAACCGTTGCATCAATGCCGGCTTTTGCATAAGAAACCACAAAATTATGATTTCTGCGTTCCACAATTTTCAAATCGGCATACAATGCAGCCGGATAAATGGTGGAAGAAACCTGACAAATGCCACCACCGGTTCCATCTACCACCTTGTCGGATAAAAAGATTTTTGCATCCTTGAACCCATTTTCATAAGAACGTTTTCCCACAACTTTATTAAACGAAAAAATATCGCCTGGGTTTAATACCGTTCCATTTACTTTTTTGGCTGCCAGCTTCACATTTGCCGAGCGGGACACCTCTGCTTCTTTATAGTGAGTAGTAAAGGTTGCCAACCTGTTGGGGAAAGCATCATCAGCCAAATCATCAGTATAAACCTTTGGCTTCAAAACGGTAAGCGGAACCTGAAATTCAGTTTCTCCTGCATTGAGCTTGGCAAGAAGGACTTCTTCGTCTACAGCCAAGCCAACCTGATGAGGAATCACACGGGTTTTACCGTCTTGCTTTTCTATTCTCGCATCCATAACAGGCACATTGATGACCGCTTTAATTTCCTCCGGTTTTGGTGGAGCCGAAGTCATTTGCTCCATTGTGTATGTAGGAGAAAGTTCAGGGTATGTAGCGATAATGTCATCATAAAGCTTTTTAGAATCGTAGCTTATGACATCTGATTTCAAAGCAATGGTTGCAACCTGTTCTTCAATCGTATAATCAAATTTTCTGGTGTTGAGATTTTTTTCGGTAAGGAGTGTTTCCAACACGGTGGTAAACATTTCCGGATCAGAAACAACTGTTGCGGTTACAGGGGTTCTGAAAAGACGTGCTTTTAATGCTGCCCAAAAGTTGTTTTTACCGGTATTACGAATGGTTTCCATAGTTTGTTCTTTATCAATGGAAAAGCCAGCAGAGTTCAAATCCAATTCCAACGTTTGGTCAGACACAGCAACCTGAATGATTTTGGGCTTGCTGATTTCCAAATCCAACAGAAGAGAAAGCTCTTCTTCGGTTTTTCCGCCAACAATCACAGAATTCAGCTCTACGCCGCTGGTCACTTTTGCAGAATGATAAGCATCATAATATGCCAAACCGCTTGCCATCAATACCAATGCCGCAAGCAGCAAAGCAACTGCAATAATCAAATTTTTACTGGTTAAAAACTTTTGCATGCCAAAATTCCCCTTAACTTTGTGTTATTCACCAAAATAGTATCCTTTTTGTTCCGCTGTCAAAACATCCAGACCCGCTTCCAGAGAAGCCAGCTTAATGGATGCAATTTTTCGGTTAATTTCTTCCGGCAGATAAATCATACCGGGCTTCAGTTCATCTTTATGCTCTTTCAAATAATGTAATGCTAATGCCTGTACAGAGAAGCTCATATCCATAATCTCTGCAGGGTGTCCGTCCCCTGCTGCCAGATTCACTAATCTGCCCTCGGCAAGCAAATGAATTTCTTTACCGTTTTGGAGCGTATAGGTTTCAATATTCTGGCGGGTTTCTTCGTGAGATTGACTCACTTCCAGCAGGTCATTCTTATTGATTTCCACATCAAAATGACCCGCATTCGCCAAAACTGCACCGTTTTTCATTACCATAAAATGCTCTTTTGTAATGACATCCTTACAGCCGGTTAACGTCACAAAAATATCACCCAGCTTTGCAGCATCTGACATTTTCATCACGGTATGACCGTCCATCACAGCCTCAATGGCCTTGATTTCGTCAATTTCGGTAATGATGACCTTTGCACCCAATCCTTTTGCACGAAGTGCTGCACCTCTGCCACACCAGCCGTAGCCCGCAATGACAACGGTTTTCCCTGCAACAACCAGATTGGTGGTGCGGTTAATGCCATCCCAAACCGACTGTCCGGTACCGTAACGGTTATCAAATAAAAATTTCATCATTGCATCATTTGCTGCAATAATGGGATATTTAATTTCGCCTTTTTGAGCCAGATTTTTTAAGCGGTTTACACCTGTGGTGGTTTCTTCTGTTCCACCAATCAGTTTGTCTGCCAGATGTGGCATTTTATGATGAATAATATCGGTAAGGTCTCCTCCGTCGTCTAAAATCAAATCGGGACCTTCAGACAAGGATTCTTCCAGATGCTTTTGATATTCTTCCATAGAAACGCCGTGTTTTGCACATACACGAATGCCCTCATGGCGCAGTGCTTCACACACATCATCTTGAGTAGACAAGGGATTGCAGCCGGTTGCCGTAACTATCGCACCGGCATTTTTTAACATTTTTACAAAGCAAGCGGTTTTTGCTTCCAGGTGAATGCAAACTGTAATTTTTAAGCCGGAAAACACCTGATTTTTCACAAAATCTTTTTCAATTTCTGTCAAAACAGGCATAAAGCGCTTTGCCCATGCAATCTTTTTCTGACCGCTTAATATCAAATCGTTCATAAGTTTTTTCCTTTATCTAAATTATAATAATTGAATCAGCTCACACAAAACGCCCCAGAATTTTTCTGTAGCACGTCTGCCTTCTTCCATTACTTCTTCGTGAGAAAGCGGAGCTTTTGAAATGCCTGCTGCCAGATTGGAAATGAGAGAAATGCCAAGCACCTTCATCCCCGTGTGGTTGGCAACAATTACCTCTGGCACGGTAGACATCCCCACCATATCTGCGCCCAGAATTCCAAGTGCACGAATTTCTGCCGGCGTTTCAAACTGAGGACCGCCCATCATGGCATAAACCCCTGTTTGATAGGGAATGCCAACTCTTTCAAATGCCTGTTTTGCCTTTTCTCGCAAATCTTTGGAATAGGCACAAGACATATCGTGAAATCTTGGGCCAAAGGTTTCGTCATTTGGTCCAAACAAAGGACTTTGCAACCCCAGTTTAATATGATCGGAAATGACTACTAAATCTCCCGCCTTAAAATTGGGATTGATGCTGCCGGTGGCATTGGTTAAAATCAGATTTTTGACTCCCAAAAGCTTCAAAACTCTGACGTAACAAGTCACTTCCTGTAGGGAATATCCTTCGTAAAAATGGAATCTTCCCGACAAAAAGACAACATTTTTCCCTTGGAAAGATGCGAACACCATTTCCCCTTTGTGACCGGGTACGGTAGAAACGGGAAAGAAAGGAATTTCAGAATAAGAAATGGTAACTTTTTGGGGTAATTTGTCGATTAACTTGCCATATCCGGAGCCGAGCACCACACAAGTGTCAAAATCGCCCTGGATTTTTTCACGGATATAATCTGCCGCTGCCTGATAATTCATAAACTTTCTCCCCGATTATTTGAAGTATTCTACGCCTGATTCAAATAGTTTCATATCAAAAGAACCTTCAATGTTTTTATACAGGTTATCTGCAATACGTTCGGAGTGACCCATTTTACCAAAAATTCTGCCATCCTTGGAGGTAATACCTTCAATGGAATATAAAGAACCGTTAGGATTATAACGGGAATCGTAGGTGGGATTACCGGAAAGGTCTACATACTGGGTTGCAATCTGACCATTCTGAATCAGCTCATCCAATACAGCCTTGGGAGCAGTAAATCTGCCCTCACCGTGAGAAATTGCAGTTTTATAGACATCTCCCACTTTGGTATTCATCAGCCAGGGAGACAGATTGGAGGTTACTTTCACATCCACCATGGTAGAAATATGACGAGGAATGGTGTTAAATGTCAAGGTAGGCCAGTTTTCGTTGGGTTCTAAAATGTCACCATAAGGAACTAAGCCCAATTTAATCAGTGCCTGGAACCCGTTACAGATACCCAGCATCAAGCCGTCTCTCTGATAGAGCAAACGGTTGATGGCATCTTTAATTTTGGGGTTTCTTAAAACTGCAGAAATGAATTTTCCGCTTCCGTCAGGCTCATCACCACCGGAAAATCCGCCGGGAATCATCATAATCTGCGACTGTTCTATCATTTTCGACATCGCATCCACAGATTCTTCCAACATGGAAACAGTAAGGTTCTTAAACACCATTACATGAGGCTCTGCACCGGCTTTTTCAAACCGTCTTGCAGAGTCATATTCACAGTTTGAACCGGGGAATACCGGAATAAATACCTTGGGTTTTGCAACCTTTACAGAAGATGTCACAATGTTTGAAGCTTTGTATTCACAATCGGTAATTTCACCGTCAATTTTTTCTGCATAAGGCGGATATACTTTTGCAAGGGGTTTTTCAAAGGTATCTGCCAAATCAGAAAGCAGATAGGTTTTTCCCATACATACAATGCTGTCACCATCATTGGTAGCACCAATGAGTTCCATATCTAAATCGGACATTGTTTCAACAACAAAGGAGCCGTAAAGTTTATCAAATAAACCGTCATTTTTGGTAAATTGGAAGCCGATTTTATTACCCAAAAGCATTTTAGTAACCGCTTCTGCAATACCACCGTAAGAAATGGCAGATGCAGAAATTACAGTTTTATTTGCAATGTTTTCTTCCAGCCATTTCACATTTTGAAGAAAAGCATCCATATCCAGTAAGCCGTTTTCCAGGATAGGAGTTTTCAAAAGATATACTTTGGAGTTTTTCTGCTTCATTTCCCGGGAAATAACTGCATTGGCGCAAACCGGAGCAATGGCAAAGGATACCAATGTGGGCGGCACGTCCATTTCGTTAAAGGAACCGGACATAGAGTCTTTTCCGCCGATTGCCGCAATTTTCAACAGTTTTTGCGCATGGTATGCACCGAGTAACGCTGCAAAGGGCTTGCCCCAACGGGTAGGCTCTTCTCGCAACCGTTCAAAATATTCCTGGAAGGTAAGATAAGTATCAGACAGTTTTGCTCCTGCTGCAATAATTCTTGCAACAGATTCAATGACTGCATAGTATGCACCGTGGAAAGTAGATGCAGCAGACAATTTGGAATTGTAGCCATAGCTCATTACGGTCGCAGTATTGGTATCGCCATATTCTACAGGAATTTTTGCAGCCATAACTTCTTCGGGAGTCAGTTCATATGCTCCGCCAAAGGGCATCAGAACAGTTGCCGCGCCGATGGTAGAGTCAAAGTTTTCAATAAGTCCCTTCTGGGAACAGATATTAAAGTCGGAGAGCATTTCTGAAAGGTCTGTAAACTCTCCGCAGAGTGCATTTTTGAGTTCGATTTTCGGAACGGTTACTTTCGCCTGTTTGGAAGCACCGTTGGAGTTTAAGAAGGTTCTGGAAAGATTTACAATTTTATTGCCTCTCCAATACATTTCCAAGCGGTTGGTATCGGTTACATCGGCAACCAAAGTTGCTTCTAAGTTTTCTTCGTTGGCATATGCCATGAATTTTTCAACATCTTCTGCTGCAACCACAACTGCCATTCTTTCTTGAGATTCAGAAATTGCCAGCTCGGTTCCATCTAAGCCTTCATATTTTTTGGGAACTTTATCCAGCTGAATTACCAAACCGTCACAAAGCTCACCAATGGCAACAGACACACCGCCTGCACCAAAGTCATTACAGCGTTTGATTAAAGTGGTGACTTCTTTCTTGCGCATCAGACGTTGAATTTTACGTTCTTCCGGCGGATTCCCCTTCTGCACTTCTGCACCGCAGGATTCCAAAGATTCCATAGTGTGAGCTTTGGAAGAACCGGTTGCACCACCGCAACCGTCACGGCCGGTTCTGCCACCCAAAAGAATAATTTTATCACCCGGCTGAGGACGTTCTCTTACGACATTTGCTTTGGGAACAGCACCCACAACAGCACCGATTTCCAGACGTTTTGCAACATAGCCTTCGTCATACACTTCTCTTACCAAACCGGTTGCCAAACCAATCTGGTTGCCGTAAGAGCTGTAACCTTTTGCCGCAACCTTGGAGATTTTTCTTTGCGGCAGTTTGCCCGGAAGTGTTTCTTTGAGAGATTTTCTCGGGTCGCCGCTACCGGTAATACGCATTGCCTGATATACATAGGAACGTCCGGAAAGCGGGTCACGGATTGCACCGCCCAAACAGGTTGCCGCACCGCCAAAGGGTTCAATTTCGGTAGGATGGTTATGGGTTTCGTTTTTGAACATAATCAGATATGCTTCTTTTTTACCGTTAACCTCAGCTTCCACCTCAATGGAGCAAGCATTGATTTCTTCGGATTCATCCAGATTTTTTAAGTAGCCCATTTTTTTCAGCTCTTTTGCTGCAATGGTAGCGATATCCATTAAGCAAACGGGTTTTTCGGTTCTGCCTAAAGTAACTCTGGCATCACAGTAATCTTTGTAGACTTCGTTTACCAGCTCATCTTCCACTTTGATATCGGTTAAATGAGTGGCAAAGGTGGTATGACGGCAATGGTCAGACCAATAAGTATCAATCATACGGAGTTCAGTTAATGTAGGATCGCGCTGTTCTTCGTCCTTGAAATATTTCTGACAGAAAGAAATATCATCAAAATCCATAGCAAAGCCATAATCGGACAGCATAGATTTTAAGGTAGCTTCGTCAGCAGAAATAAAACCGTCAATCACAGCCACATCGTCCGGTTCAACAATGGCATCCACCAAAGTAACAGGCTTCTCAGCCTTTGCTTCTCTTGCTTCCACAGGGTTAATTAAATATTTCTTGATTTCTGAAAGCTGCTCGTCGGACACATTTCCTAAAAACGCATACACAGTTGCAGTCTTTACAACAGGACGTTCTTTCCCTGTAATAACCTGCACACACTGTGCGGCAGAGTCTGCCCTCTGGTCATATTGACCGGGGAGATATTCCATTGCAAAGGTTTTGGCATCACCCAAATCTACAGTTTCATCATACACATAATCCTGCATAGGTTCGGAAAAAATAACATATTTCGCTTTTTCGTATTCTTCCTGATTGATGCCGGAAATGTCATAACGCACCAAAATTCTCACCTTGGTAAGCTCTTTGATGCCTAAATTTTCTCTTAAGTCCTGACATACAGATTTTGCACTGATGTCAAACCCGTCCTTTTTTTCTGCATAAATTCTAAAAATTTCCATAACCTTACTCCTGACTGTGTCCTTTCTGTTATTCTTGCGAAATGCTCTGCTCCAAACGGGCAAGCATTTCGGTTACCTGTTCTTTTTTGATGGTGGTTACTCCGGAAAACTCCTGTTCCAATGCACGATGCAGCATTTGCACGGCTTGCATATGGTCACCGGATTTTTCCAGCACACATGCGTAGTTATAATATGCTTCGGGAAATTTGGGTTCCCTGGCAATCAGCTCATCATAAACCGACTGCGCCTGCTCTGTATTCCCCGATAAAAAGAGACTTAATCCATAGTTATCGCAAATAACTAAATTATCCCGGTTGTATTGATAAGCTTCTTCGTTAATTTTGATGAAATACTCGGTGTCACCGGTTAAAATTGCCATATATCCGTATGTGGCATAAAAATTGGTGGTTCGGTACCCCTTCTCATACAACGCTTCCAGACTTTCTTTTGCTTCTGATAATTCTCCTTCTTGCAAGCGGATGATTGACAGCATCAATCTTGCCTGATATTTGACCGGTTGCTTTACCTTGGAATTCAAAAGCAATAAATTCAGTTTTTCTTTTGCACGGCTTAGCTCTCCATATTTCAGCTCGGCATATGCCGTCTGAACCTCTTTGTTGGGAGATACACCTTTTTTGGAGGCTTTTCTCAAAAGCTCCAACCCTTTTTTCGGGTCTCCCGCCACGACTTCCTGCACGCCGTTGCGATAGATGAAAAAAGAACGATTTTTGTAACAGCACCACAAAAGCAGCACCAACACAATAACGAGAATCAATTTCATAACGCTTTGTCTCTTTTCTGATGGAATGAATTAAAATTCAGCAGTTCCTACAGTACGCGGGAACGGAATTACGTCACGGATGTTGGACATGCCGGTAAGATACATAATCGCACGTTCAAAGCCAAGCCCATATCCGGCATGCTTGTTGGAACCATATTTTCTCAAATCCAAGTAGAAGCCATAGTCTTCTTCAGAAAGACCCAGCTCTTTCATACGGTCTAACAAAATGTCCATTCGTTCTTCTCTCTGGCTTCCACCGATAATTTCGCCAACACCGGGTACCAGACAATCCATAGCGGCAACGGTTTTTCCGTCATCGTTCAAACGCATATAGAAGGCTTTGATTTCCTTCGGATAGTCGGTGACGAAAATGGGCTTTTTGAACACAGTTTCCGTTAAATAACGTTCATGTTCGGTTTGCAGGTCAATGCCCCACTTCACGGGATATTCAAACTTTTCGCCGCATTTTTCCAAAATTTCAACTGCTTCGGTATAGGTTACTCTGCCAAAATCAGAATTCGCAACAAAATTCAAACGTTCTAACAGAGTTTTATCTACAAAATTATTGAAGAATTCCATTTCTTCCGGAGCATTTTCCAAAACGTAACGGATGATATATTTCAGCATATCTTCTGCCAAAGCCATATCATCATTCAAATCTGCAAATGCAATTTCAGGTTCAATCATCCAGAATTCTGCTGCATGACGGCTGGTGTTGGAATTTTCCGCACGGAAGGTAGGTCCAAAGGTGTATACTTTTTTGAATGCCATAGCATATGTTTCCACATTCAGCTGTCCGCTCACGGTTAAGTTTGTGGATTTTCCGAAAAAGTCCTCGGAAAAATCAACTTTACCGTCTTTTACAGGCAGATTGTCCAAATCCATCGTAGTGACACGGAACATTTCCCCTGCACCTTCGCAGTCGCTTCCGGTGATAATTGGAGTATGCACATACACAAAGCCTCTTTCGTTGAAGAATTTATGAATGGCAAATGCAACCATAGAACGAATGCGGAATACAGCAGAAAACAAATTGGAACGGGGGCGCAGATGAGCAATCTGGCGGAGATATTCCACGCTGTGACGTTTTTTCTGCAACGGATAATCAGGAGTGGAAACACCTTCAATTTCGATTTCCTCTGCCTGAATTTCAAACGGCTGTTTGGACTGAGGAGTTTCTAAAAGAATTCCTCTTACGCGGAGTGCCGCACCAACATTAAGTGCTGCAATTTCGGCATAATTTTCCAGTTTTTCCTGTGCAAAAACAATTTGAATGTTTTTGAAGAAAGTACCGTCGTTTAACTCAATAAAGCCGAATGCTTTGGAATCACGGATGGTTCTGACCCAACCGGTAACATAAACCTCTTGACCGTCAAGCTCGGCATGTGTTTTGTAAAGCTCTTTAATTTCCGTAATGTTCATGATTTTCCTCCATATATAGACGTTTTTAATAACAAATTGAATGTTAGGTATAATCCTGTCCAAAAGTTGATATCTTATTATAACACAAAGCATCTGGAAAGAAAAGAGTTTTTTTGAATTTTTTTTGTTTTTTTGCATATTTTTTTGTGTTTTTTCAAAAAATACCAAAAAGGGAGTCTTTTTTTATGAAATTCAGCTCAAATTTACAAGAAAATTTCGACAATTTTCAAAACATATTCCGTGATAATTGTATGATCGTGTTCCGCTATCTGGAAAACGCCTATGACACACAGTTAAAGGCGGTTGCAGTTTTTGCCGACGGTTTGGTTGGCGCCAGTCTTGTCAATGATTATGTAGTCAAGCCCTTTGTTGCCAATGCGCAGATATATAAGCAGGAAGACAAGCTTATGTTCGCCAAAAACAGCGTGTTGCAATCTAACGATATTGTCATCGTGACCGACTACGACGACTGCATCAAACGACTGTTTTCCGGAGACGTTATTTTCTTTCTGGAGGGCTATGATTCTCCGCTTGCAGTCAATGCCAGATTCCCCGCAACAAGAAGCATTTCCGAGCCGGAAAACGAAAAGGCTTTAAAGGGACCAAGAGAGGGCTTTTGCGAGCTGATTTTATTCAACACGGCACTATTGATGCGCCGGCTGAAAAATGACCATCTGAAGCTGGAAAGTTTTACACTTGGCAATCGCACCCGTACTCCTGTGGTCATGGCGTATATTGAAGGAGTTTGTCATCCGGACTTGGTGAAACAAATTCGGACCCAACTCAAAAAAATAAATACCGACAGCATTACCGATACCAACCAGATTGCAGAGCTCTTGAAAGCAAAGCCCTATTCCCCCTTCAAAACTACCGGTTCTACGGAACGCCCCGATGTCGTTGCAAATAAGCTCCTGGAGGGCAGAATTGCGATTATTGCAGACGGAACACCGCAGGTAATTACAGTGCCCTTTTTGTTTAATGAATATTTTCAGTCAACCGATGATTACAGCATTAATTTTTATTTTGGAACTGTCTCTCGTTTACTGCGGTATCTTTCCTTTTTGATTTCTCTTTTTTTACCGGCTCTCTATGTTGCCTGTGTCAAATTTCAACACGAAATTTTGCCCGAAAAGCTGCTTTACAGTATCAGCGCAAGCCGTGTCAGTGTACCGCTGTCTGCAACGATGGAGTTAGTTGTGTTTTTACTGTTTTTTGAAATTATCCGGGAGGCATCAACCCGCACGCCCTCTGTTATCGGACAAACCTTAAGCATTGCCGGTGCGTTAATTTTGGGGCAAACCGCCGTGGAAGCCAACTTCATTTCCGTCCCCGCAATCATCATTGTCGCCATCAGCGGACTTTGCAGCAACGTATTGCCCCAAATGAAAGGTGCGATGATTCTGCTTCGATTCGGCATTTTATGGTTGTCTTCTCTCATCGGAATTTATGGTGTAATTTTGGGAGGAGCTGCTGTCATTATTCATTTGGCAGATATTACGGTTTCTCAAACCAGTTATCTCAACGAAATGCTCCCCTCCACAAAAGGAGCGTGGATGGATATTTATATCCGCGGTCCCTATCAATTTCTAAAACAGAAAAAAGATTATCTTTCCAAAGAAAATTAGGTGATTTTTTGAAGCGTATCTTCAACATTTTTGCTCTATGTTTGTTTTCCGCATGGTGTTTACTTCTATGCGGTTGCTCTGTGCAAAAGGAAATTGGGAATCAGGCAGTTATAACCGGATTATATCTGGATTATTCTCTTCCTGCACAGCAATTTGAAATTGCAGCCGAAATTGCAGATTTCAAAGGCTATGAAAAAAACAGTTCCTTATCTACAAAATGGGTCAGTGCCGGCGGGCAAACATTGTCTGAAGCGTTATTTCGGCTACAGAAAAATGTGCCGCAGACGATTTATTTTTCCCATGCAAAAATTCTCATTTTAGGTCCCGGATTTCAAGCAGTATCTCCCCAACACACCATCTCGTTTTTCTTAAATTACAACGGAATCAACTCCGATATTTTACTATGCACAAGCAACGCTAACAAAGAGGAGCTTACAAGCATAAAAAAACAAAACTTTTCAACCGAAATTTATGATGCACTTCAATTAGGCAACCGAAAAAGCAGCCAACTTTACCGTTTGTTTAACAGTCAAAAAAACTTCTGGTTACTACCGGAAATATCCATTTTGGAAAATGAAGCCTGTAAAATTTCTACATCGGTATTCATCAATGGAATCTATGCTAAAACCCTGCAAAACAGACAGGAATTGATATATCTGCTGTCCACACAAGGAATTCAAAACCAACATTACAGCACCGAAAATTTTGACCTTTTCATCAAAGAAGGAAAATCCGCTGTTCAAGACGACCAAAACAGACTTTTAATAACCTGCAGACTGATGGCGGAGATCTCAGACACGCACGGAATCATCCATGCCGAACAACTAACCCGTGAGGCAGAAAATCAACTAAAACAAAAGTTGACAGCTCAAGCTGTCTCCTTCTATAACGAACTGAAAGAGGACGGGAAACTCAAGCTTTTTTTCAATGAAACATATTCCCAAGAACCGGAGTTTCAATTTGATATTACCATCATGAAATCCCAATTTCAAAAGGAGGAATCCGATTCATGAAACTGACTTTCAGACAAGGATTCTGCTTTATGACCTGTTTTTTGTTGGGAAATGTATTGTCTGGAATCGGAGCAGGTTCCGGACACGAAAAAACAGGATATATTGCCGTGTTTTTTTCCTTCATCCCACTTTTGTTGCTGATATTTTTATATCGCGAAGTACTAAAGAAAAATGAAAATCTTGGTTTTTTTGAAATGATTCCTCATTTATTCGGCTCGTTTTTCTCCAAGCTGATTTTTCTGGCGATTACACTTTACAGTTTTTTGGCTGCGTTTTTTTCCATCTCAAATCTAACCAATTTCATGGAAGCAAGCACCTACTTCAAAACACCAAAATTTGCAGCACTGGCAGTTGTTTTGCTGTTGATTTTGTATCTTTGCATCAGTCGGGAAAAAACCATGGGAAGGTATGCGGAAATTGTGTTACCCATTGTGCTTCTGGCAATTTGTTTACTCTTTTTATTTGGAGTTAAACACTTTCAAAAGGAGAATCTGGTCTTTCGTTTCTCTGCTAAAAATTTCATTACACAGGGGCTTGACATTTTTATTGCACCGTTTTCGGAAATTATTTTTGTATATCTTTTGTTTGATATGTTAAAAGACAGAACCAAAATTACAAAAATTGCGATTTCTTCTTGTCTATTAACCGGAATACTGTTCTTTTTGTTATATCTTTTTAATCTCTTAATTCTGGGCGAAAAACTAATGGGTGCTGTTTCCTTCCCTACTTTTTTTGCCGCATCGGTTGTAGAAGTCGGTACTGTCATAGAAAAAGCAGAAACCCTCATTACCTTTTCTTATACTTTTTGCGATTTGCTCTACGGCGGAGCATGTATTTACCTTTTCACAAAAGC
>JAFUIN010000013.1 GCA_017468465.1 Clostridia bacterium | reverse complement strand
TCAGACTGTCGAAAAAGCTCAGCGGAAGCTGGGCTTTTTCTTACGCTTGTGCTATAATGGTTCTGGGTGATATAAAATGCTGGAACGAGGAAAAATGGAACGGGGAATATTTGAAATCGTAGACACCGAAAGTCTGGTGCCTGCGGAACATTTGCTGCGAAAAATCGACAAAGCGGTAGGCTTCAATAAGATCTACGATATGGTGGAACCGTTGTATTGTGCAGATAACGGCCGGCCCAGTGTGGATCCGGTTGTTCTGTTCAAGATGGTCCTAATTCAGCACCTGTACAGTCTGGGTTCTTTACGGCGAACAGCAGAAGAAGTGTCGTTCAATGTTGCATATCGTTGGTTTCTAGGTTACCGACTGCAGGAAGACACACCTCATTTTTCTACCGTCAGTTATAACTTCCGTCATCGCTTCACCACAGAAACAGTTGACCAGATTTTCAATTGGATTCTAAGTGAAATGGTAGAAGCCGGTTATGTTGCTCCTGGAGTCGTATTTGTGGATGGTACGCATATTAAGGCAAATGCCAATACGAAAAAGGTCGTAAAGAAAGAGATTCCCGTTGCAGCCAAACGGTATGCGGAAGAACTTATGGAAGAGGTCAACGCAGACCGGGAAGTCCATGGAAAGAAGCCTTTTGAGGATGATTCTGACGATGATGATAACAACGGTGAACCTCCATCTTCTCCGAAAAAGAAACGGGATAACACTTCAAGAAAGAAGCTAAAGAAACGCAAGAAGGAAGCAAAGAAGAAAACCGTTACTGTCAGTACCACTGACCCCGACTGCGGTCTGTTCGTAAAGGGCGACCACAAGAAGCAGCTGGCCTACGAAGCCCATACCGCCTGCGATGTTCACGGTGTTGTTCTGGCAGTGGAAGTAACCCCCGGCAATGTACATGACAGTGTTCCTTTTGACGATGTTTATGACAAGGTAGTGGAACAGTTTCCACAAGTTCATGCTTTCGTAGCGGACAGTGCTTACAAGACTCCTCACATCTGCAAGAAGGTATTTTCTGACAACAGAGTTTTATCCACAGCTTACAAGCGTCCCCAGACAAAGAGCGGACATGAATGGTGGAAGTATGTGTATGACGAGCATTTCGACTGCATCATCTGTCCGGAATACCAGGTACTGAACTACAGCACCACCAACCGGGATGGATACCAGGAATACAAGAGCGACCCAAAGATTTGTGCCAACTGTCCCACCAGACATCTTTGCACAACGAACAAAGATTGCATTAAGACGGTTACTCGTCATATCTGGAAGGAATATGAGGATATGGCTGACGATGCCCGGTACACTCCGATCTACCAGAGGATGTACAAGGCACGGAAAGAAACCATTGAGCGTGTTTTTGCGGATGCAAAAGAGAAACACGGTTTGCGATATACCAGATACACAGGCTTGGCTCAGGTTACAAACTGGGTGAAGCTTTGTTTTGCTGCCATGAATCTGAAAAAGTTTGCTAAATGGCACTGGAAAGACACCCACTCCAGCTATCTTTCCTGCATTATTTCAATTGTTTTTCCCCAGAATGTATTCAACCCCTGTCTTGCTTAACGCAAAACAGGGGTTTTTCTACACTCTGAAAGCTGCACCTACAAAGGTGCAGCTTTTTTAACACAAGAAACCTCAACCATTTGCTTCGTGTTCTTAGCGGAGAAATGTGTGGGGTGCATTACCGGACGGTCGTTTGACCTTCCGGTTTTCTGCTGTGGATTTGGGCAATTGCCCGGTTATCGAATCCGGCGGACAGCCGGATACTCTGCTTGCCACAGACAAGGGAAACATGGGCAGCTTTGCGCCGCACCAAAGGCTCCCTTGTGTAAAGGGAGCTGTCAAAAATCTATTTGATTTTTGACTGAGGGATTGTCGTTGCACAAGAAGTGCTTATATGATAGTATGTTAGTGAACAGTTCAAAAAACTGGAATTTGCCTAAATGGTTAATTCCCTATTTGGTGGGTGAAGGGAGCAAAAATGATAAAAGAGATTTATTCCTTTGATTTATATGAAGAATTTATAAAGGGCTTTTCTGGCAACGCTGTTTTTGCAGACCCCCATTTCGAATTTGATAATGGCAATTTATATAATTCTTTAACAAAAGCTAATAAAAAGGCTTATGTTGTTGCAGAAGGAGAAAAGGTTAGCGGAATATTTGTTTGGTTAATTCTTCCCGATGAAAAATATATAGAGATGTTGATCGGATTGTCAAAAGAAGAATCATCAATTCGGGAAATGCTTGCATTCATCGAGAATAAGTATGAGGGCTATAAGATAGACTTTGTTATAAATCCTCGGCATGACTTGCTTTGCAATCTGCTACAAGCTAAAAAAGCGAAGTTCGAGGAAGAACAACAATGGATGGCTTGGGAAATAGAAACCGAAAATCAATTCCCATACGATATTGTTCTTCTAACTCAGGAATATGAAGCGCAATATATTGATAAGCACAATAAAGATACATTTTGGACAGCCGAAAAGGTAATTCAAGCAAACGATAGATTTAGAGTTTTTTTGGCTATCCACGAACGCAAGGTCGTTGGCTATATTGATGTAACATACTGTTATGAAAAGAATGAACCATATGATGTATGGGTAGACGACGAATTTAAGGGCAAAGGCTATGAGCAAGCATTATTGCAAGCGGCGATAAAAATGAACAAACCTAATAAAATGATGGTTTTGGTTGATGTCAATAATTATGATGAGATTGAAATGCTCAAATCGATAGGCTTCGTCCCTGTTATAGGAACAAATAGTGTATATGCTACATACAATTCATGAATTAGCTAAAATTCAAACCTACAATTCCAATTTGACGAATAGATATAGGACTATCAACTCTACTGTAAAACAATCCCTCAGTCAGCCTGTTCGGCTGACAGCTCCCTTTACACAAGGGAGCCTTTGCTCTCTGTCGAAAATTGCAAAAAGAATGCCTGCACAGCTCCTACAAAGGTCTGTGCAGGCATTGATTATTCTCTGTTGCATTCTCCGCTAAAGACACCATTCTTTTGGTTGAGGTTTCTTGTGTTCCCGTTCCCGGGAAGTCCAAGTATTGTTGCGCTGTCCGCAGATGTCCGGTGGACATCTGCAAGCGCAAAAAAAGAGTCAGGATTTCTCCTGACTCTCTTGTGTTCGCGTTACCTATCTTCCCGGGCAGTCACCCGCCAAGTATTGTCGGCGTACATGAGCTTAACTTCTGTGTTCGGGATGGGAACAGGTGGACCCTCATGACAATCAACACGAACTCTATGGATGGCTTTTAACCATCATTTATATCAAAGCCCTTAGGCTGAGATAACCTTGGTGACCCATACCGGATTCGAACCGATGTTAACGGCGTGAGAGGCCGCTGTCTTAACCACTTGACCAATGGGCCATTGGTGCACCTTCACGGACTCGAACCGGGGACC
>JAFUIN010000007.1 GCA_017468465.1 Clostridia bacterium | reverse complement strand
TTAACCCAATCTCAATTAGATGTCGTGGTTGATTTGATCAACAATAGACCTCGCAAATGTCTTGGTTGGAAATCGCCTAAAGAAATTTATGTTGCACTTGCTTGACAATTTACCGGGGACCGCTTGCGGTGGATGAGGTGTTGTTTTTACAAAGTGAAAAATATTGGGGCAGCTGCCCTTAAGAGATTCTTCGTCGTATTACTCCTCAGAATGACAAACTAAGAAGGAACTCCTCAGGGTGACAGATGAATTACTCAATCATTAAAACAGCCATCGGCTGTTTTTTTTGGTTTTCTATTGCAAAAAAATTCATTCCGTATTATAATAATAAAGAATAGACAATTTGCCTGTTGGAATGCAGAAAAATGTCTGTCACCAAAGCATTTCATCCAGCCGATGGCTGAATGTTTTCATGAAATCCATCATAACATATCATACATTCATGAGAAAGGCGGTTTATAAAATATGTTTACCGATTTGAATGATTTCAAACATAAATTAGAGGGAAAAACCATTGCTATTTTGGGGCTTGGTATCAGCAATTTGCCATTGGTGAAGCTGATGCTCGGGCTTGGCATTACAAACATCACCGTGCGGGATAAAAACCCGGACCCGCAGGTTTCCTTTTTTACCCGTGCCCATGGTCTTAAGCGCATAACGGGCGAAAGCTATCTGGAAAATTTGACCGAAGATTACATTTTCCGTTCTCCCGGCATTATGCCAACGCTACCAGAAATCCGGAAGGCTGTGGAAAACGGCTCGGTTCTTTCCTCTGAAATGGAAGTATTTTTTGACCTTTGCCCGGCAAAAATTATCGGTATCACCGGCAGTGACGGAAAAACTACTACCACCACGCTGATTTATGAAATTTTGAAAAAAGCCGGCTACACCTGTCATTTAGGCGGAAATATCGGGCATCCCCTTTTAGAAGATTTACAAAACATTCAGCCGGAAGACCTTGTCATTGTGGAATTATCCTCCTTCCAGCTGATGACCATGCAAAAAAGTCCCGACATTGCACTGGTCACCAACCTTTCGCCCAATCATTTGGATAAACATACCGATATGGAAGAATATATTCAAGCAAAAACCAACATTTTCAGCCACGGCGCATCCAAAACTGTGTTTAACCTGGAAAATGATATTACAAAAGGCTTCCTTCGTGACGATTCTCTCGCTTTCAGCTTGAAACAGCCGGTGGAAAAAGGTGCTTACTTACAAAATGACACCATTTATTTCAACGGCGAAGAAGTGATGAAGCGTTCCGATATTCTGCTCCCCGGCATTCATAATGTGGACAATTATCTGGCGGCAATTTGTGTGGTGAGCTCCCTGTGCGACCTCTCCATCGTGAAGGAAGTTGCACGAGAATTTGGCGGTGTGGAACATAGAATCGAATTTGTCAGAGAGCTTGACGGCGTGCGGTATTATAATGATTCCATCGCTTCCAGCCCCACAAGAGCCATTGCGGGACTTCGTTCCTTCAACCAGAAAATTATCGTTATTGCAGGCGGTTCCGACAAAAAAATCCCTTTTGACAGCTATGCAAAAGAAGTTTGTGAACGAGTAAAATATTTAGTGTTGGTGGGACAGACCAAAGAGCAGATAAAAGCTGCTGTGCTGGCTGAAAACCCTGACTTCCCCATTTTAGAAGCAGAAACCTTTACCCAGGCAATCGACCTTGCAAAAGCACACGCCACCTCCGGTGACGTGGTAATGCTGTCGCCTGCCTGCCCCAGCTTTGACTTTTTCAAAAACTTTATGGAGCGGGGGAAAACCTTCAAAGACTACGTCAAATCCCTTTAGGCTTGATAAAAGAACCCAGAATCAATGAATCTCACCCCTCGCTGTACACACGGTACAGCTTCGGGCACTGTCAAAGCATAGCTTTGATTCGATTTCTTAATTCTGCGCCCTTTTCTCTGCGCCTTGGTTTCGGTTTTGATAAAAGGCGTCAACTATGAATTTCACCACGGGCTGTAGGGGTCGGCATCCAAGACGACCCGCATATTTTCAATGCAGGAAAACGTCTGCCGCCGAAATTATTCACTATTCATCATTCATGATTCATTTCCCTGTATGGCTGTCATTCCGAGGTGCCAATGGCACATTTAGGCTCCGAGGAATCTCATTGTAAGGTTAGCATGACCTCTACAAAGAGATTCTTCACTGCAAGGCAAGCCTTTTCGTTCAGAATGACAAACTAAGGGGGAACTCCTCAGAATGACAAAAGAGTACCCAACGGCTAAAACACCCGACGGGTGTCATTCCGAAAGGCATTGCCTTGAGGAATCTCATTGTAAGGTTAGCATGACCTCTACAAAGAGATTCTTCACTGCAAGGTAAGCCATTTCGTTCAGAATGACAAACTAAGAGGGAACTCCTCAAAATGACAGATGAATCACTCAATCACTAAAACAGCCATCGGCTGGGAAAGGATGTTTTCCACTCCATATGAAGCAATTAGAAAAAGCGACTCAAATTCCGGCAGTTTCCGGCTTTGAAACCATGGGAAAAGACGGATTTTTCAAGCTGTTTGAAAAATTCGGACTAACCCCTGAAATCGACAGCCACGGAAACATTTTTGCCGAAAAGAAAGCACCTCTTTCACAATTTCATATTTTAATTGATGCCCACATTGACGAAATCGGTCTCATTGTAACCGAAGTTTTAGACGGTGGGTTTCTTCGTTTTGACACGGTTGGCGGTATTGATAAAACCAATCTGCTTTGTCAGGAGGTTACGGTTCTTTCAGAAGATCCAATCTATGGCGTTATTGGTGCAGTTCCACCGCATCTTGCCAAAAAGGGAGACGAAAAAAAAGACGAAGTTCTCCTGATAGATACCGGTCTCAAAAATGCAAAAGATAAAATCCCCGTTGGCACTCCCGTGAAGCTGAAATCCCCCTTTTTGAAATTGAAAAATGACCAGCTTTCTGCTGCTGTAATGGATGACAGAGCCGGGCTGGTGACCGGGCTGATGGCAGCAAAAAAATGGAAACAGAATGTGAGTCTCACTGTTGTTGGAAGCACCCGGGAGGAAACCGGTCTTCAGGGACTTTCTTTATTCTTAAAAGACCGTACCTTTGATTTGGCAATTATATTGGATGTTACGCACGGTTATTTTGAAGGGTTGAATCCTTGCCGTTCCTATCCGGTGGGAGAAGGATTTACCCTCTGCTACGGGGGGATTTTAGATAACCGCATCACCCGTATGATGGAAACTGCATTGGAAAAAGAGAATATTCCCCATCACACCGAGCTGGAACCCTCTCATCCCGGCACCAACGCTTATGGAGCAGTGCTGCGTCGTGTGCCTGCGGTGATGCTCTCCATTCCCTTAAAATATATGCACACCACCCGGGAAACCCTTTCCGAAGCCGATATGAGAAGTCTGGCGGATTTTCTTGCCGGTTTTGATTGGGAAAAAGCATTGCGATAGGGGGGAAATTATGGATTTTTTAACACTTTTGGAAACCTTGACACAGCAAAACGGAACCTCCGGCTATGAGGACGAGGTTCGTGAATTTATCACGCATACGTTAACCGAATACGGCATCCCCTATTATCAGGACAGATTGGGAAATGTCATTGTGGAACAGGGGGAAAATCCCCATCGTTTGGCATTATTTTCCCATATGGATGAGGTGGGCTTCGGCGTTCGTGGGATTACGGAGGACGGCAGAATTAAATTTGCCCCCATTGGTGGCGTGACAGATAAAATTCTTTTTTCTACCCCTGTATCCGTTGGGAAAAACAAAATAAACGGTGTAATTGGAAACATTCCCAAGCATTTACAGGAAAAAAAGACCGAACAGGAAATTAAAATTGCCGATATGTTTATTGATATCGGTGCTACCTCCAAAGAGCAGGCAGCTCAATGGGTGCGCATTGGTGAGCCGATTTACTGGCAAAGTGATTTTGTGCGGTTTGGAGACGGTCTTATCAAAGCAAAGGCTTTGGATGACCGTGCCGGTGTGGCTGTGATTTTATCACTGCTTCTTCAAAAAAAATATTCCTTTACCGCAGTGTTTACCACCCGTGAGGAAATCGGTATTATCGGTGCAAAAACCGCAACTCCTCTGGTTTCCTGCGAAAAAGCAGTGGTTTTAGAGGTTACCACCTGTGCTGATATGCCCGGGGTTTCGGAACCCACCACCAAACTGGGAGAGGGCGTTGCCCTTTCTGTGTTAGATGGCGGAAGCGTGGCAGATGCTGACCTGAACGCCCAGATTGTTGCACTGGCAAAGAAATATAAAATCCCATTACAGAAAAAACGGACCACCAAAGGCGGAAACGATGCCGGCGCAGTGTCTTATATTTCCGGTGGGATTCCCACCACAGCGTTGTCCTTGCCGGGACGCTATATTCATTCCCCGGTAAGCGTGATTTCTGAGGAAGATTTGAAAGCAATGGTTGCTCTTACCCAAATTTTGCTACAAGAACTTTGAGAAAGTGCTTGTTATTTATTTAACGCTTGCATTTTGGTTCATTTTGTGATATATTGTATGTAGGAAAAGAGGTGTCAAAATGCCAATTAAAATACCAAATGCGCTCCCTGCCAGAAAAACACTGGAGAGTGAAAATATTTTTGTTATGTCGGAAAAGCGGGCTTGCAGTCAGCATATCCGACCGTTAAAAATTTCCATTTTGAATCTGATGCCTACTAAAATTGTTACCGAAACTCAGCTTTTAAGATTGTTGGGGAACTCTCCATTACAGGTGGAAATTACCCTGGTAATGACCGATTCTCATGAATCGAAAAACACTTCTCAGGAGCATCTTTCGGCTTTTTATAAACGGTTTTCCGAAATTAAAAAAGAGCATTTTGACGGTATGATTATTACCGGTGCCCCTGTGGAAAAGCTGGAATTTGAAGAAGTGGATTATTGGGAAGAGCTAAAGGAAATTATGGATTGGTCTACCAAGCATGTGTGGTCAACCCTTCACATCTGCTGGGGTGCTCAGGCAGGGCTGTACCATCATTTCGGTGTGCCGAAGTATGATTTGCCCGAAAAAATGTTTGGCATTTTCAAGCATCAGTTATTAAAAAAGCACAAGAAGCTCTTTTTCGGATTTGAGGATACCTTTTTTGCTCCCCATTCCCGACACACCGAGGTGCGGGAGGAGGATATCAGAAAGGTGCCGGAGTTGACACTGGTTGCCACCTCCAAGGAGGCAGGCGTTTACGCAGTAACGACTCAGAAATATCGCCAGATTTTTATTATGGGACATTCTGAATATGATGATGAAACCCTCGATCTGGAATATCGCCGTGATGTAGATAAGGGGCTTCCCATCCATGTTCCCTGCAATTATTATCCGGATGATAACCCCGACAAAAAGCCTGTTAATCGCTGGCGGAGCCATGCAACGCTGCTGTTTTCTAACTGGCTCAACTATTGTGTGTATCAGATTACGCCTTATGATATTGGTAAGGTAACACCCTATAAAACCCATTCCTGAAAAATTTTTTCAAATTACTATAAAAAATAAAATCTGAAAGGAAGTAATCAATATGGATTATGCACAGGAAGCGCTGAAATTACATAAAAAATTAAAAGGCAAAATTGAGGTTACCCCTCTTTGCCCTTTGAAAACGAAAGATGACTTGTCCATCGCATATACTCCCGGTGTTGCACAGCCTTGTCTGGAAATCAATAAGGATGTGAACAATGCTTACGAATATACCAGAAAAGGAAATCTGGTAGCAGTGGTAACCGATGGCACCGCTGTTTTAGGCTTGGGTGATATCGGTCCCGAAGCCGGCATGCCTGTTATGGAAGGAAAAGCTGTATTGTTCAAGCATTTTGGCGGAGTGGATGCAGTTCCGATTTGTCTGGCAACTAAGGATGTGGATAAAATCGTAGAAACTGTCAAAATGATTGCGCCGACCTTTGGTGGCATCAATTTAGAAGATATTTCCGGACCCCGCTGCTTTGAAATCGAAAGAAGATTGAAAAAAGAGCTGGATATCCCCGTATTTCACGATGACCAGCACGGCACTGCCGTGGTATGTTTGGCAGCTGTGTTAAATGCTGTAAAACTGGTGAACAAAAAAATTGAAGATTTGGTTGTTGTTATTAACGGTGCCGGTGCTGCAGGGGTTGCAATCGGAAAGCTGCTTCTTTCTTCCGGCGTAAAAGACGTAATTATGTGTAACTCCAAAGGGGTTATTTATGAAGGCAAGGAAGGCCTGAACAGTGAAATTGTGGAAGTGGCTAAAATTACCAACAAAGAGAAGAAACAAGGCACATTGGCAGATGTTGCAAAAGGTGCCGATGTGTTGGTAGGGGTATCTGTTGCAGGGGCATTCACTGCAGAAATGATTCAGTCTATGAATCGTGACCCCATTATTCTGGCAATGGCAAATCCCACTCCCGAAATTTTCCCCGAAGAAGCGAAAAAAGCAGGTGCTGCTGTTATGGGTACCGGTCGTTCTGACTTTGCAAATCAGATTAACAACGTGCTGGCATTCCCCGGAATTTTCCGCGGTGCATTAGACGTCAGAGCCTCCGATATCAATGACGAAATGAAAATTGCAGCATCCAAAGCAATCGCAGGATTGGTTGCCGACAGTGAATTAACTCCCGATTATATCATTCCCGCACCCTTTGATCCCCGTGTTGCAGAAACCGTTGCAAAAGCAGTAGCACAGGCGGCTCGTGATACCGGAGTAGCACGCATCTGATACGGCTTTTTCTTACGGCTTGATAAAAGAATCCAGAGCGCGACAAGCATAGGAATAAGTATAAATTTATTTTTCAAGGTGAAATTTCGTAAGAACGAAATTTGAATTGAAAATGCTTGTCGCTATCAACAAACTTCCCCTCTCGCAGTACCCATGTACGGCTTCGGGGTCAGTTTGTTAATTCTGAATCCTTTTCTCTGCGCCGCCCGGCTTTCATAAAATCGACAAGACTGCAAAAGGCATAGGTTTTCTATGCCTTTTTATTTTTATAAGGTGAAAATTTGCAGGTTGCAAATTTTGGATTAAAATGCCTTTTGCTATCCGCCAACTTCCCCTCTCTGCGTAGCATTGTAGGGGTCGGCGTCCTCGACGACCCGCATATTTTTAATGCAGGCAAACGTCTGCCACCGAAATTATTCACTATCCATCATTCATCATTCATTTCCCTGTATGGCTGTCATTCCGAGTGCCAATGGCACATTTTGTTGAGGAATCTCAATGTAAGGTTAGCGTAACCTCTACAAAAGGAGATTCTTCACTGCATGGCAAGCCATTTCGTTCAGAATGACAGACTGCGGACGGACTCCTCAGAATGATAAAAGAATAACCAACAAAACAAAAACCCACAACAAAAATGTTGTGGGTTTTTCCATTTCTTTTTGAAATAAGATTAACGTTTGGAGAACTGCGGTGCACGACGAGCAGCTTTCAAGCCGTATTTCTTTCTTTCTTTCATACGCGGGTCACGAGTTACGAAGCCAGCTTTTTTCAGCTCGCTTTTCAGTTCAGCATTGTAGCTGATCAGCGCTCTGGTGATACCGTGTCTGATTGCACCTGCCTGACCGGATACACCGCCGCCAAATACGTTAACGATAACGTCAAACTGACCAGCGGTTGCGGTTAAGTTCAGGGGCTGTCTAACAACTAATTTTAAGGTTTCCAAACCAAAATAATCGTCGATATCTCTTTTATTGATGGTGATGTTACCTTTACCGGGAACCAGACGAACTCTTGCAACAGAGCTTTTTCTTCTGCCGGTGCCAAGATATACTTCTAAATTTTTAGCCATATCTTATATCCTCCCTATTAACCGTTGTATACTTCGGGTTTCTGAGCCTGATTTTCATGCTCAGCACCTTTGTAAATTCTAACTTTGGTAATCATTTTTCTACCCAGAGAGTTGTGGGGCAGCATGCCTTTGATTGCCAGCATCATTGCTTTTTCCGGATTTTCAGCCATCAGCTTTTCGTAGGGAACTGCTTTTAAGCCGCCGATGTAACCGGTGTGTCTGTAGTAGATTTTGTTTTTCAGCTTGTTACCGGTCAGAACTGCTTTTTCAGCATTGATAACGATAACGTGGTCACCCAAATCAACATTGGGAGTAAATTCAGGACGATGTTTTCCTCTTAAAATAGATGCAACTTTTGCAGCGGTTCTTCCCAGCGGGATATCTGCTGCATCAACGATGTACCATTTTGCTTCGGTCTGTCCTGCTTTTGCAAGATAAGTATCTTTCATAAGAAACCTCCGAGTTTATTTAATCTTTATTTTAATCTGTCATTGGTCGGTTTTTCCGAACGGATTTTATTATACAAGATGATTTTTCATTTGTCAACCGTTTTTTTGAAATTTTTCAATCTAAAAATAGTTTTCTTTCATTTTCTTTTGTTTTCTCTTGTTTTCTTCGTTTTTCAAAATGACGATTTTATAAAAAAGAGGAGCGATTAGAAAAATAAAATCATTTTCTATCGCTCCTGATTGGTTTTTTGCCCTTTATACCAACTCTTTGCGGAGGGTGGCACCGTCTTTTTCAGACAAATAGGAGATTGGCACATCCAGCACAGTTTTTGCACCGACACTCTTTTCCTGGTTCAGCTTGACTGCAGCTCTTGCATAAGCCACCAACACGCTGGAGGTAAATTCCGGATTGGACTCTAATTTTAAGGAAAATTCCAACACGTGATTGGTTTCATTTTGGAAGCCGGATTTTCCGCTGCGAATTACAAATCCACCGTGAGGAATGCCCGCATGGTCTCTTTTTAATTCTTCTTCTGTGATGAAGTTTACCGTGGTGTCATAATCGGCAAAATAATTGGGCATGGTTTTGATTTCCTGCTCAATTCGTGCTAAATCGGCACCATCTTCTGCTACCACATAGCATTCTCTGGTGTGCTTTTCCCTGGTGGAGAGGTCGGGATTCTGACCGCTTCTTGCACCCTCAATAGCAGCAGGAACGGGAACAGTGTACTGCTTGGCATCCTTGACACCCTCAATTCTGCGGATGGCGTCGCTGTGCCCCTGGCTCACACCCTTTCCCCAAAAGGTATAATCTTTGCCTGTGGGGAGAACTGCACCGAACAAAGCTCTTTGAATGGAGAACAGCCCCGGGTCCCAACCAACTGAAATAATAGCGGTTTTACCGGCACTTTGGGAAGCCTCATTTACCGCATCAAAATATGCAGGAATTTTTGCATGGGTATCAAAGCTGTCCACCGTGTTAAAATGGGAAGCAAGCTCCGGCCCCTGAACCGGTAAATCGGTTGCGGAACCGCCGCAAAGAATCAACACATCCAACGCATCCTTGAAATTTAAGATATCATGAACCGAATACACCGGAACGCCTTTGGTTAAAGGGGTTAAGGAATCGGGATTTCGTCTGGTAAATACGGCAGCAAGCTCCATATCAGATGTATGGGAAATCGCCATTTCCACGCCTCTGCCCAAATTTCCGTGACCAACAATACCAACTTTGATTTTTTTCATAGGATATTCCCCCCAAAACGATTTTTATAAAAAAATTTCTAAAAAGTATTTTATCACGAATGAAGCATCATTGCAACATTTTTTTTGAATTTTTTTGACTCATTCGGTGGTTTTTTTCCAAAACCAATCCCAAACCTATTGAATTTTTTGAGAAAATATTGTATAATATAGTCAGCATTGGTTCATTTACCGTTGCGATATGTTGCCCTGTGGCAACAACTAAAAAAGGAGAAACACTATGGCAAAGCTGATTGTAATTGAAGGCACCGATGCCAGCGGCAAACAAACCCAGTCGGAGCTTTTGTATGAATATTTCAAAAAAGAGAATACTAATGTGGTAAGGCTTTGCTTTCCCGACTACGAAAGTCCCTCTTCTTCCTTGGTGAAGATGTACTTAAACGGAGACTTTGGCAAAACTCCCGATGCGGTGGACGGCAAAATTGCCTCTATTTTCTATGCGGCAGACCGTTACGCTTCCTACAAAACCAAATGGGAAGCGCTTTCCAAGGAAAAAAATGCGGTGATTATTTTTGACCGGTATGTGACCTCCAACATGATTCATCAGGCGGCAAAGGTGAAAGATGCTGCCGAAAAAGATGCGTTTTTAGATTGGGTGTATGATTTGGAATACGGCATTTTAGGGCTTCCTCAGCCGGACCATATTATTTTCCTCAATATGCCTCCCGAACAAGCAGAAATTCTGATGAAAAACCGTGTCAATAAAATTACCAATGAGGCACAAAAAGATATTCACGAGTCTGATAAAGAATATCTGAAAACCTGTTATAACAATGCCTGCTATGTAGCAAAAAAATATAATTGGACCGTTATTTCCTGCGTCATAGACGGAAATTTACGTTCGATCGAAGAAATTCAGGAAGAAATCAGGAAGTGTGTATGCAGCTAAAACCCTTGACCATTCACGACAGAAAGTTGTTTTATCAATATTATAAAGAAAATCCGGCAAAGTGTTCTTATCTTAGCTTTGCCAATTTGTTTTTATGGAAAGATGCGGAAGAGATTCACTATTTTGAATATGAAAATCATCTGGTTGTTACCGGAAAAAGCATTTATGACGGAGAGCGCTACTTCATGATGCCATTGGGCGGTTGTCTGTGTAAAAAGCTGAAAGCCCATTTAGACGAGAACTTCGGACAAAGCTATCATATTTACGGCATCACCCATCTGGACGTGGAAAAAGTGCGGGAAAATTGCGGTGAATTTTTTCACATTGAACGGGTGCGGGATATGGATAACTATGTGTATCTTCAGGAAAAGCTTTGTACCCTGGCAGGAAAGAAGCTCCACGGAAAGAGAAACCACATCAATCAGTTCAAACAGCAGTATTCTTATTCCTATGAACCGTTGACCTCTGCCAATTTAGACATGCTTCGTTCCTTCATCGAAGACTGGTACGAAAAAAAACAAGTGGAGGGAGACACCTCCATTTTATTGGAAAAAACAGCATTGGAAAATGCCCTGTCCCATTTTGATGCACTGGAATTAAAGGGTGGCGCCATCATCGTGGAGGGAAAAGTGGTTGCCTTTTCCATCGGCGAACGCTTAAACGAGGATACTGCCCTCATTCATTTTGAAAAAGCGGATACCACCTACCACGGTGCTTATCCCTTAATCAATCAGGAATTTGTGAAAAACGCCTGGCAGGACGTAGCTTACATCAACCGGGAAGACGATATGGGAATCGAAGGCCTCCGGAAGGCAAAGCTGTCTTATCAGCCGGATATGATGATCGAAATGTATAGTGGCAAGCCGATGGCTTGATAAAAGAATCCAGACCACAAAAAAGCAATGGGAATGAGAATATATTTATTTTTATAATGTGAAAATTGTTTGCAACAATTTTGGATTGTAATTGCTTTTTTGTTACGAACAAACTTCACCTCTCGGCGTACTTGTGTACGCCTTCGGGTAACCCCTGCGGGTTCAGTTTGTCCGTTCTGAATCCTTTTCTCTGCGCCAAAAGTTTGATAAAAGAACCCATAATGCCGGAATTGAACCACTCGCCGTACACTCGGTACGGCTTCGGGAACTTCCCTTCGGGTTCAATTCCAACATTCTGAACCATTTTCTCTGCGCCAATAGTTTGATAAAAGGCACAGAATCAATGAATTTCACCTCTCGCCGTAGCATTGTAGGGGGCGGCGTCCACGACGACCCGCATATTTTTAATGCAGGCAAACGACTGGCACCGAAATTATTCACTAAGCATTCTGCATTATTTATTGCTTGAAAGTGCCAATGGCACAGTGCAGAAAGGAATCTCAATGTAAGTTGATGACTTCCTCTATTGTCATTCCGAGCGAAGCCGAGGAATCTCTATGTAAGAGTGATTTCAAATTTCAAAAAAAGAGATTCTTCACTGCAAGGCAAGCCTTTCCGTTCAGAATGACAGATTAAATTGCTTATGATGCCGGAACCTCACCGCATGTCGTAGCATTGTAGGGGTCGGCGTCCTCGACGACCCGCATATTTTTAATGCAGGCAAACGACTGGCACCAAAATTATGCACTATTCATTATTCATGATTCATTCGTCCATATGCCGTGCGCAGCTTATGCCGTGCGCAAATTATGCCGTGCGCAGCACTTCGGGAAATTTTACGTAAAAATTTGTTGACATTACAAAAAATATGTGATATACTGACACTATCATCAGACTTTGGAAGAGCATCTTCCGGAGGGTGAGAAATACGACCGCTGATTTTTCAGCCAAGGCCACACGGACAGCCGGGTCGAACGCCGAAACGCCGGATTTTCCGGTTGGCAGTTAACTCTGCCTTATTGATTGAGTTAGAAGCTCAAATTTTATAAGTTGGTTACTTTATAACCATGTGCCGGTCATCGGCACACATCGACTTGTGAAACGGTCAATAAGAGTACGCGTATCACGCTCTGATACCTATCCAAAGCTGTTGATGGGGGTTGTTTTTTGTTCCCCATTTTCTATCTGACAGAATGCAAGCGATGTGTTTTATGCACAGTCGCTTTTTTTATTGCAAGCTAATTTTTACATAAAAGGAAGTATGGCGTTATGAAAAAAATTATTGAACTCAAAAACATTTCCAAAGAGTTTGAAGACGAACGGGTATTAGACTCTATCAATCTGGATATTTATGACAAGCAGTTTGTAACTTTGCTTGGTCCTTCCGGATGTGGAAAAACCACCACATTGCGCATTGTTGGTGGGTTTGAAACTCCTGACGAGGGCGAAATTTTATTTGAGGGGCAGCCCATTAACCATGTGCCTGCTCATAAACGTCATATCAATACTGTTTTTCAAAAGTATGCCTTATTTCCCCATTTGAATGTATTTGAAAATGTTGCCTTTCCCTTAAGAGTGAAAAAAACACCCAACCGGGAAGTCATCCGCCGGGTGAAAGAAATGCTGGAGCTGGTTGCCTTAAAAGGCTTTGAGCGCAAAAACGTGACCAAGCTGTCCGGCGGTCAGCAGCAGCGTGTTGCCATTGCCAGAGCCTTAATCAGTCATCCCAGAGTGTTGCTTCTGGATGAACCCCTGGGCGCTCTGGACTTAAAACTCCGCAAGGATATGCAAAACGAGTTGAAAAAAATTCAGAAACAAACCGGCATTACCTTTATCTATGTTACCCATGACCAGGAGGAAGCTCTTTCCATGTCTGACGTGGTAGTGGTTATGGCAGATGGCAAAATTCAGCAAATCGGATCTCCCACCGACATTTATAACGAACCCGAAAACGCCTTTGTTGCAGACTTTATCGGAGAAAGTAACATCGTAGACGGTGTGATGAATGAAGATTTTAAGGTAACCTTTTCCGGTCACACCTTCCAATGTGTAGACAAAGGTTTCGACAAAAATGAACAAGTGGACGTTGTGGTACGCCCTGAGGATGTTGACGTGGTAGCTGTAGCCGACGGAATGCTGCAGGGAACGGTGACTTCGGTGACCTTCAAAGGAGTTCACTATGAAATTATCGTAGACATCAGCGGCTTCAAATGGATGATTCAGTCCACCGATTTTGTTGCTGTGGGGGCTGAAATCGGCATTTTCATTGAACCCGATGCCATCCATATTATGAAAAAATCCGAATTTTCCGGTCAGTATGGTGACTATTCCACCTTCTCTGACGAAATTGATGAGCTTTCTAACACAGAAACGGTAGGTGATTAGGATGGAAAAAAGCACAAAAAACCTTGGCAGACTCACCGCCGCTCCTCATATTGTGTGGGCTGCTCTGTTTATTCTGGCGCCGCTGTTGTTTGTGGTTTATTACACCTTTACCGATGCTTATGGCGGCTTTACTTTGGAAAATATTTTTGCCTTAAAAGAGCATGCCAACACTTTTTTACTTTCGGTCAGCCTTTCGGTGATTGCCACCTTCATCTGCTTTCTTATCGGATATCCGCTGGCATATATCATTGCAGGCTATAAGGAAAAATCGCAAAAAATTATGATTACCCTTTTAATGCTCCCCATGTGGACCAATCTGCTAATCCGTACCTATTCCATGATGGCAATTATGGACGACGGTGGTTTCTTAAACAGTATCTTAGGCGCATTAAATCTTGGAAAAGTACACTTAATCGGTACAAAGGGCGCCGTAATTTTCGGCATGGTATATGACTTTTTGCCCTATATGGTGCTTCCCATTTACACCATCATCTCCAAATTGGACGAAAATCTTTTGGAAGCCGCACGGGATTTGGGCTGTAACACGCTGCAGGTTCTTTGGAAAGTGGTGCTTCCCCTGTCTTCTGCAGGGATTGTTTCCGGCATCACCATGGTGTTCGTCCCCTCCATTTCCACCTTCTATATTTCGCAAAAGCTGGGTGGCGGTACCTTTGAACTCATCGGTGACACCATCGAACGCCAATTCCAAAACGTTTCCACCTACAACGTCGGTGCCGCAATCTCTTTAGTCATGATGATTTTGGTGTTGGTTTCGCTGGCGGTTATGAATCGTTTCGCCGAAGAAGAAGAGTTGGCGTCGTAAAATCTCCATCTTGCAACTTTACGTTCGTTTGCGTATACAAAGATACGCGGCACTCACTGAAAGATTACAATATGGAAGATTTTACATCCGCCAAATTGGATAAGAAGAAATGGAGTAAAACAAGCGTCTTTTTCCGTTTTTTGCTCCTTTTAGTACACCAGGTACGCGGCAGTCACAGAAAACGAAAAAATACATCTCGTTTTCCTGCCGCCACAAAGAAGCGATGGCGTAAAACAAGCATCTTTTCCCGTTTCTGCTTCTTTTAGTACACCAGATACGCGGCAGTCACTGAAAGATTACAATATGGAAGATTTTACATCCGCCAAATTGGATAAGAAGAATCGTAAACACTCCTTTGTCATTCTGAACGGGAGTGCAAAGCACGAAGTGAAGAATCTCATTGCAGAGGTTTTTATCACTCTTACAGATAAGCTTCTTTTTTCACACCCTCTTGCAATCTGTCGCCACAAAGAAGCAATGGCGTAAATAAGCATCGTTTCCCATTTTGTTTTCATCTTTTTCATTGATATCGTAGGGGTCGGCGTCCCCGACGACCCACGAAATGATTTACCGCAATAAACCAACCACAAGAACCGCCATTGGCTGTCATTCCGAAAGGCAACGCCTTGAGGAATCTCAACGCCTCCCTTGCCTAAAGGGAGGGGGACCGCTTGCGGTGGAGGGATTGTGGGTTCGCACACACTTTACACAAGAGATTCTTCACTGCAGGGCAAGCCCTTTCGTTCAGAATGACAGAGGAAACGAAACCTTCCCTTAACTGTAATCTTAAATTATCCATTTTCAAATTTCCACTTCTAAAACCGCCGGTGGCGGTTATTCCACTGCTTCTACAGAAAGGAATATTTTGTTATGAAAGTACTGTCCCGCATTTACACCGCATTCATTTTTATTATTTTATACATCCCCATTCTGGTGCTGATGCTGTTTTCCTTCAACTCCACAGCAAACACCGGTGATATGACGGGGCTTTCTTTGTATTGGTATCGGGAGCTGTTTTCTTCTCCGGACACCTTTAATGCCTTAAAAAACACCCTGATTCTTGCAATCAGTGCATCGGTGATTTCCACCGTAATTGGTACAGCAGCGGCAGTGGGGCTTTGCAAATTCCGTAAAAATTTCTGGCGCAACACCGTTCTTTCGGTTACCAATATTCCCATGATGAATCCTGATATCGTAACGGGGATTTCTATGATGCTTTTGTTTGTATTTTTGGGAAATATGATGGGAAAAGATGAAAAATTAAGCTTTTTCACCTTGCTCACTGCTCACGTTTCCTTCTGTTTGCCCTATGTCATTTTATCAGTCCGTCCCAAAATTATGTCCATGCCCCGTGCTTTGCCCGAGGCGGCACAGGATTTGGGGTGCACGCCGCTTCAGTCCTTTTTCAAGGTAGAGCTGCCGCAGATTCTTCCCGGAGTAATCTCCGGCTTCATTCTGGCGTTTACCTTATCCTTAGATGATTTTGTGATTAGTTATTTTACCACAGGGAACGATTTTCAAACCCTTCCCTTGCTGATTTATTCTATGACCAAAAAAGAAGTGAAACCCGATATTTATGCGCTGTCCACCCTGATGATTGTGGCAGTTACGGTGCTTCTTGTTTTATCCAATCTGTCCTCTAAGGAAAAAAGTTCAGAAAGAAGGTTGACCCTGTGATAAAAAGATATCTTTTGCTTATCTGTCTGGCAGTGTTTGTGGTTTTCTCCTTGGGAGGCTGTGCAACTGAAACAAAAACGCTTACCTTAAATGTGTATAACTGGGGCGAATATATCTCCGACGGCAGTGAAGATTCGTTAGATGTCAATGCAGAATTTGAAGCTTATTGTCGCGACGAGCTTGGCTTGGATGTTTTGGTGAATTACACCACCTATGCCAGCAATGAGGATATGTATAACAAATTAAAAAGCGGCTCTGCCACTTATGATGTTGTGATCCCCTCAGAATATATGATTGAAAAAATGATAGCGGAGGATATGCTCTCTCCGCTGGATTTTTCCAATATCCCCAACTATCAGTATATTGATGATACGTTTAAGAATCTGTTTTATGACCCCGAGAATACCTATTCTGTTCCCTACACCTGCGGAATGGTGGGCATTATCTACAATTCCGAAATGGTTGATGAAGAAGATTTGGGAAGCTGGGATTTGCTGTGGAACGAAAAATATAAGGGGCAGATTTTGCAGTTTAACAATCCCCGTGACGCCTTCGGAACCGCAATTTACTGGGCGGGGGATAGCGTCAATTCCACCGATGAAGCAGTGTGGCACAAGGCAGCAGAAAATCTGAAAACGCAAAAGCCCTTGATTCAGAGCTATGTCATGGACGAAATTTTCAATAAAATGAAAAACGGCTCGGCAGCCATTGCTCCCTACTATGCAGGGGATTATATGACCATGTACGATTCCAACGATTTACTTGGCTTTTACTATCCCGAAGAAGGGACCAACGTATTTGTGGATGCTATGTGTGTTCCCTCCTGCACCAAAAACAAGGAGCTTGCAGAGTGCTACATCAACTTTATGCTGGAAAAGGATATTGCCATTGCCAATGCTGAATATATCGGCTATGCGTCTCCTCATAAATTGGTTCGTGAGGATGAAGAATACATCGCCTATATGCAGGACTGGCACGAAGATGTAATGGAAATTTTATATGCTGAGGATATGGACATTCCAACCGAATATTTCGAAAGCCTGGCACCCGAAACCTTATCTTTACAGAACAGCTTATGGGAAACCTTGAAAATTGAAAACGCAGTGGAACCCTGGATTTACATTACCGCAGGGATCATCGTTGGAGCATTGCTGCTGTTGTTTTTATTTAATTTCCTTTTGAAAAAATACAGAAACAATTATTAGGATTCGTTATGAAATCATCGTTACTTATTCTTGCAGGGGGAGTGCTTTGGGGCATCATCGGGCTGTTTGTGCGATATCTTACCCCGCTCGGCTTTACTGCGATGCAGTTGGTTGCTCTCCGCTCTTATATCACGGTTGTGGGGTTGGTGCTGATTCTTCTTTTCACCCAACCTCAAAAATTAAAGATTCGTTTCAAAGATTTCCCCTTGTTTTTGGGGACAGGGTTACTTAGCTTTGTGTTTTTTAACACTTGCTATTTCAAAACCATGGAATATGCCTCCCTTTCGGTAGCGGCAATTCTGTTATACACCGCACCCTTTTTTGTGATGGGGATGTCTGCCATTTTCTTTCGGGAAAAAGTCACGAAGCATAAGCTTTTTGCGCTGATGTTTGCCTTTTTGGGTTGTGTGTTGGTATCGGGAGCAGCAGACCGGAGCGTGCAGCTTTCTCCCATTGGGCTTCTTTGGGGATTGGGCGCAGGGTTTGGCTATGCGCTCTATTCTGTGTTTGCAAAATTTGCACTGAAAAAGTATGACACCCTAACGGTGATTACTTACACATTCATTGTCGCATCGGTGGGTGCAACCTTTTTGTGTCAGCCCACGGAGATGATACACACCCTGTCGCAAGCACCCAAAAGTGTATGGGTTCTCGTGCTGTACGGCATCACAACAGGAGCAGGAGCCTATTATTGCTACACCAAAGGGCTGGAAAATACCCCTCCTGCAAAAGCATCGGTTTTAGCAACCGTAGAGCCTGTAGTAGCGGCAGTCTGCGGCTTTTTGTTGGGCGAAACCATTACCGTAAGCGGCGGAGCGGGAATTCTGATGGTGTTATGTTCGGTGCTTTATTTACAAAGGCAGACGTAATGGCAAAGTGAATCAACATCACCTTGCCATTTTTTATGTCTTTCAGAAGAGCAATGGATTGAGAAATCTTTTTGTCCATCCTTGTCGGAAGGGGGGCAGAAATCCAAGAGGATTTTTCCATCATTTCATATCCTGTAAAGAAATTCTTCGCTGTTTTCATCTCTTAAGATGCAAAAAATTAAAGTGCAGCAAATGGATAACAGCAAGCCTTTTGAAGCTGTTTTGCTGCATTTCCTTTGTCGGAGGAATGAAAACAGAATAAATCAGGAAAATTTTGGCAACCCTCGTAACAAGAATATTACGAGGTGTTTTTTTATGAAAAAAGTGGTATGGTTTTCCTTTGTATGTGCCCTGTTGATTTTGGGTGCAATGGTGTTTGATTATCTTTATAACGACCGGTTTCATCGAGTGGAGTTTCACACCGTTTCTCTCACCGATTTTCAGGAAAAAACAGAATTTTCCGCGCCCATTTTGCAAGAGAACGGGCTTTCCTTTATCACGGGAGCCGTTCCTATCGACCGTGGCATTGATGAAAATTCTTCCGTGGTGGTAACGGTGGGCAACACCCGGTTAGACGGATACTTATACCGTCTGGAGCCTGCCTTTGAAGATGTGGCGTTGGCAACGGTTTCGGTGGTCTCTCCGCCTCCCGATACACTTTCTGCCACAGCCACACTCTATGGAGAGCTTCGTCGGGATTTAATTTTTGTGCCGCCGGAATGTATTATAACAGATGAACGGGGAAAAGATGCCGTTTTTGTGGAAGTAAACGGTTATGCAGTGCTTCGGAACGTGGAAACAGGCAAACTGAAGGCAGGGAAAGGCAGAGAAATTTTAAGTGGCGTTTTTCCCAATGAAAGACTCATTATTTCTCCCAAAAATATCCGCACCGGAGACCGGATTTCAAGCTGATTTTAAGGACAAGTGTCCACAGTATCCAAAAAACTGATTTTGGCAAGTTATCCACATTTTTTGGGGAAAACTGAAAAAACTATTGTGGAATTGCGAGAAATTCGTGTGCAAAATTGTGGAAAAGTCAGGAAAAGTGTTGGGAATGTTGCACTCTTTGAAAAACCGGTTTTCCACAGAAAAAAACTGCCTCAATATAAGGCAGTTTTTTGCTTCATTATATTTTTTGTTACCGGTGGAAAAAAGCAATGTTACAAAACAGCTCCACTCCATACATCAGGCAGGCTTCGGCAATCTGAAACTTGGGGTTATGCAAGGGATAGCCTGTTTCGGCAGAGTCGGTGCAGCCAATACGGATATGGGCTGACGGGCATTCCTTTGCAAAAAAGGCAAAGTCTTCTGCCGCATAGGTGGAGACCCCTTTTCTTACACTATGTTTCCCAACAGTTTTGATGCAGGCGTTTACTGCTTCTTCCAAAGCAGCAGCATCATTTTGACAGGGGGGATATTCAGTTACCGGAGAAAAGGTAAAGGGGATTCCCCATTTTTTATTGCATTTTTTTGTGAGCTTTTCAATTTTGTGAAAAATTCTTGTTCTTTGTGCTTCATTTAAGGTGCGGATGGTTCCTTTCACGTTGGCTTCGTCGGGAAACACATTATAGTAGCCATCTGCCTGACAGGCACAAGCAGAAATCACAGCGTTTTTTTCGGATTTTCCAATAGCTTTTAAGCCCAGAATCCATTCTGCCATAGGAGCAAGGGGTTCCTTTGCCTCTTTTGGCATAGCACCGTGACCGCCCTTACCCGAAATGTTCAAATCAAACCGGTCACAGCCGGCAAAACAAGTCTCCGGTACATATTCCAGCACACCCAACGGCACCTTGGGCCATACGTGGGAGCCAAAAACCTTTGTAACCTCAGGGCTTTTCAGCACTCCTTCTTCAATCATGGGAAGAGCTCCGCCGTCTCCTTCTTCTCCCGGTTCAAAAATCAGCTTCACACAACAGGGAAGATCATGTTCCTTTTCTTTCAGGATTTTAGCTGTCATTAACAAGATGGCGATATGGGCATCGTGACCGCAGGCGTGCATCATTCCCTGGTGACAGGAACGGTAAGGCACGTCGTTTTTTTCGGTTACCGGTAAGCCGTCAATATCCATCCGAAAGGCGATACATTCTTTTGTTTCGTCTCCTAATATTGCCACAACACCGGTCCCAAACATCCGCTCTACACGGGTGATGCCATAGCTTTTTAACAGCTCGGTGATTTTTTCAGCAGTTTTTTCTTCCCGGTAACAGATTTCCGGAATCTGATGGAACATCCGGCGTAGCGTTATTACTTCTTTTTCGTAGGAGCAATATGCTTCTTTTGTAAAAAGCTCCATTGCAAAACACCTCTCTTACGGATCATTGAAATTCCTGAATCAGCATTTCAGGGGTGGTATAATAGGAACGGTTCAATCGGTTCAGCGGCGCCTTCAGCTTTGTGTTGTGATTGTTTGCCGCATAAGTTGAAACGGTGATTTCGTAGCCGTGTTCTTTTAAGAAACGCTCCAGATTTTTGGTGTAGGCACCATAGGGAAACGAAAGTGCAGTCGGTCTTTTACTGGTAATCTGGTAAATGAGCTCTTCGTTTTGGTAATAGTCTGCAAGGGCAGTGTCCACATCCTTCCGATACAAGGCTAACACGTCCTCTTTGGGCAGATTATGGATTTCATAGGAATGGTTCCCGATTTCCACAAGCGGACTTTCAGACAGCTTCAGAAGCTGGTCTTTGGTGAGATAGTCCTGGGTGTCCAGATAAGAACCCACAACAAACATGGTGGCTTTTGCACCATACTGCTCCAAAACGGGCAGTGCTTCCGTGTAGCAGGAGGCGTAGCCGTCATCAAAGGTAATGAGAGCAATTTTTTCTGCAGGATAGGTGCCATTCATTTGGTATAATTCGCTCATCGTTGTAAAGTGGAAGCCATTTTCATACAGATAGCGGATATCATCACGGAACTGTTTTTTGGTGATGGTATAATCCCCCCAATTCAAGGGGTCTTCGGAAATCCAGTGATAGGTAAAGACATAAATCCGGGCAGAACGATAGGTAGAAACCGTCTCGGCAACTTCGCCGTATTTTCCGTTATAGCGGTAGATATTCGGAAGAATGACACCGTTTTCTTTTCGACCGTCTAAGAGGATACTGTCCAGACAAAGCACTTCATACTGACGGTAGGGAGGTTCGTTTTCACTGCGCAGTTGCCAGCTTACCGACCGCTCTTTCCAAGAAGGCTGAAGCACCGATGGGTCAAAGCGCCCGGGGTCGGCACCGTCCATAATTTCCTGTGCAGCATCTATGGTAAGTGTGGTACCTTTTGCATAATTTCTGCCGGTAAGATATGCCGAATCAAACAGCGGAAATTGAGCGGCAATCTGTTCATCGGATACCAGATATTTGCCGGTGCTGTCCATTCTGGAAAGATTTTCGGGCGTCAGCAAATCCCAATCGGGAACAGGGATTTTTCCGGGATAGGTGGCAAAGGCTTTCTTCCCGTCTGCCACACGGTTTTCTCCCACAATGCGGATGCCGTAATAGCCAAAGGGCTGATAATGCTTTTCCACCGGCTCCAGCATACCGAGACGGAAAATATCGTTCTCGGTGACATTCATCTGGGGATACACATTCTGCTCCACCCAACCGGCGTCCGGCAGATTGGTGAACCGTTTTTCCCAGATAAAATAAGGATATTTTGTTTCCCAGCGGTAAGGCATAAACCGAGAGTCCCACGGAGCTTTTTCCTGCGTGTTTACTTGGTAGGAAACCGTGCCGGTTTCCTGATTGGTAACTTCATACACGGCACAGTGGGGATAAGCGTTTTCATAATATGCAAATTGTTTGATTTCTTCGGCAAAGACAGGGGTTATAAAAAGCATTGCCGTCAGACATAAAACAAGAATCTTTTTCATTTGTATTTCCTCACAAAATGGGACAAGGATTTCTATAATATATCAATTTTATTATATCAAAGATGAAAATTGAATGCAATTCTTTTGCCGAATTGTAACGAGAATGTAACCTTTTTTTGGAAACGAAGGGATGTTTTCAGGCGGGGCAGATTCTTTTGCATATTTTATTGACTTTGGGAAAAATATTTGTTATAATATCGGCAAAAGATACCAAGAGAATCGTTTGAAATAAACGGGAGTTTTTTTATGAATATTATTATTGTTGGTCTGGGCAAGGTTGGCCAGAAGCTGGTGGAACGCCTGAGCCGTGAAGAAGAGCATAGCATCACGGTGGTTGACCTGCGCAGAAATATATTGGAAGATGTTGTCAATTCTTATGACGTAATGGGCGTTTCCGGAAGCGGTGCATCTTTAGAGATTCTTACCGAAGCCGGCATCGGGAAAACCGATATTTTAATTGCGGTTACAGGGTCTGACGAGCTGAATCTGCTCACTTGTATGATTGCCCGCAAGTTGAGCGGCTGCAACACCATTGCCCGTGTCAGAAATCCGGAATATAAAAAAGAGGTGCAGCTGTTTCAGGAGGATTTGGGGCTTGCAATGGTCATTAACCCCGAATTTACAGCAGCGCAGGAAATTGCAAGATTGCTTCGGTTTCCGTCTGCCATTCAGATTGACACCTTTGCCAAGGGCAGAGTGGAAATCTTAAAATTCAAGATTCAGAAGGATTCTCCTCTTTGCAATATACAGGTAGCAGATATTTCTCAAAAATTAAGCTGCGACATTTTGATATGCGGTGTAGAGCGCGGGGACGATGCGTTTATTCCCGGCGGTGATTTTGTGCTTCGGCAGGATGACTACATCAGCATTGTAGGAACCATTAAGGACGCCACGCATTTTATCAAAAAGGTTGGCTTAAAAACCAACAAAGTAAAAGACACGATGATTGTAGGAGGCGGAAAAACCGCAGTTTATCTTGCCACTCTTTTAATCCGTGCAGGCATCGACGTAAAAATCATCGAACAAAATACAGACCGATGCGAGGAGCTGTGCAGTTTATTGCCCAAAGCTACCATCATTAACGGCGACGGCACCGAAAACCGTTTGTTGTTGGAAGAAGGCATTGAAACCACAGAATCCTTTGTGGCGCTTACCAATATGGATGAAGAAAACGTGATGCTTTCTCTCTATGCAAAAACCATGAATCAAGGGAAAATTATCACAAAAATCAACCGCATTACCTACGATGAGGTTATCAGCAATCTGGGGTTGGACACCATCATTTACCCCAAAGATATCACAGCAGAATACATTCTTCGGTTTGTCCGTGCAAAAAACAACTCCATCGGCAGTAATATTGAAACCATGCACGATATTTTAGACGGCAAGGCAGAAGCATTGGAATTCAACATCAAAAAGAATGCACCCATTGCCAATCAGACCATTGAAAGCCTGTCCTTAAAAAGCGGTATCTTAATTGCCTGCATCAACCGTGACGGCACCATCATCACTCCCCGCGGGAAAGATATCATTCTACCCGGAGACACGGTGATTATCGTTACCACGCACAAAGGCTTTACCGATATCAAGGACATTATGGAATAGAGGAAACACTATGAATTACAGAATGATTTCTCATGTATTGGGTTGGGTTATCAGCCTGGAAGGCATTTGCATGCTGCTGCCCTTTCTTTGTGCCCTAATATATGGAGAACAAAATATCTGGCTGTTTTTAATTTGCATGGCCATTTGTTTTCTGGCAGGCATTCCCCTCACGCTGATTCGCCCCCGGCAGAAGAATATGTTTGCAAAGGAAGGGTTTGTCATTGTTGCCCTGAGTTGGATTTTAATGAGTATTTTCGGTGCAATTCCGTTTTTTTTGTCTCGTTATATTCCCAATTTTGTGGATGCACTGTTTGAAACTGCCTCCGGCTTTACAACGACGGGAGCTTCCATTCTGACTGATGTGGAGGCGTTGCCAAAATCCCTTTTGTTCTGGCGCAGCTTTACCCATTGGATTGGCGGGATGGGAGTTATTGTTTTTTTGGTGGCGCTGCTTCCCTTGTCCGGCGGTGACAATCTGCATCTCATTCGTGCGGAAAGCCCGGGGCATTCGGTTGGAAAGCTGGTGCCTCATGTTAAAACTACTGCAAAAATTTTATATGCAATATATTTCGGTCTCACCTTGCTGCAGATTGGCTTGTTGAAGCTCGGAGGGCTGGACTGGTTTTCGTCTCTCACGTTATCCTTCGGCACAGCGGGGACCGGTGGGTTTGGTGTCTTGAATTCCAGCATTGCGTCGTACTCTCCCTATGTGCAGTGGGTGATTACCATATTTATGATTATTTTTGGTGTGGATTTCACCTTTTATTACTGCATTTTGATGCGCCGTTTCAAAAATGCACTGAAAATGGAAGAGGTTCGTACTTATATCGGCGTAATTCTTGCTTGTGTTTTTCTTGTTTGTCTAAACGTTTCTTCCCAGATTCCAAATATCTGGGAGAATATCCGTTACAGCGCCTTTCAGGTTGCATCGATTATTACCACAACCGGTTTTTCTACCACCGACTTTGATTTGTGGCCTCAGTTTTCCAAGATGATTCTTTTGGGGCTGATGTTTTTGGGTGCCTGTGCAGGAAGCACCGGCGGCGGTATCAAGGTATCCCGTCTTTTGGTGCTTGTAAAAAGCATTATCAAAGAGGTGCGGGTTTTGGTGCATCCGAAAAGCACCATCAAAGTAAAATTAAACGGTCGCCCTTTAGAGCACGAAACCTTGCGTGGAATCAGTGTGTTTTTTATGGCGTATTGCTTTGTTTTTGCCGCATCGCTGTTGCTCATCAGCCTGGATAATTTAGATTTTACAACTAATTTCACCGCCGTTGCGGCAACCATCGGCAATATCGGACCGGGTCTTTCTTTGGTGGGACCCACCCGCAATTTTGCTTGCTTTTCTTCTTTGTCCAAGGTGGTTCTCACTTTGGCTATGATTATTGGCAGATTGGAGATTTTCCCCATTCTGATTTTATTCTCCGGAAAAATCTGGAAACGCTGATTTCTTCGTAATAAAGGATGGTTTCATGCAAAATTTTCGACAGAATCTCAAAAATCTGGATTTACCTCTGTTAGGCGCTGTATGTCTGCTGTCTGTTATCGGCATTTTGCTGGTTTCTTCGGCAACTGCATCCTACTCCGGAGGCACCACTCAGGTCATTGTGCAAATCTGCGCCTTTGTTCTGGGTCTTTTGTGTTGCTTGTTTTTAGCCTTTTATGACTACGAGTTTATGGCTTCCAAATACCTCTACATCATCGGCATTGACATCTTTTTGCTGGTGCTTGTGTTATTGATTGGCACCGGCTCCGAAGAGGTGGGCGGAAAAAGCTGGATTCGGTTTGGACCCATCGGAATTCAGCCGGCGGAAATTGTGAAAATCGGCTTCATTTTATCCTTTTCTTTCCAACTGGATAAATACAAAGAGCGCATCAACGAATTTCCTGTTGCTATGTGCTGTCTGGCGCATATCGGTGTGCTGGTGTTTCTCATTATGCAACAGCCCGACTTTGGCACAACCATGGTGTTTGTGGCTATTTTTGTAGTGATGATTTTCCTTGCAAAAATCAGCTGGAAGTATATTCTTGGTGCCGTGGGTGCCATTGCGGTGGCATTTCCGGTCTTTTGGTTTTTCATTTTCAAGGAATATCAAAAAAACAGAATCCTCACATTTTTGAATCCCGAAATGGATGCACAAATGTCCGGCTATCAGGTAATGCAGTCCAAAACCGCAGTAGGCGCAGGACAGATTTTCGGACAGGGCCTCTATAACGGAATCCTGACCCAGAACAGCTTTCTTCCCGCAAAGCATACCGACTTCATCTTCGCTGTTGCCTGTGAAGAGCTTGGCTTCGTGGGAGCTTTAATCATCCTTGTCCTCATCGCATTTATCGTGTTCCGTTGTTTCTATATCGCCTATCACGCCCGGGACCATCTGGGTGCTTTTATCGCCATTGGCGTTGGCACCATGCTTCTGGTGCAATCCTTTGAAAACATCGGCATGACCATCGGTTTAACCCCCGTTACCGGCATCACCCTGCCGTTCTTAAGCTACGGTGGCTCCTCCATGGTCACCAATATGATAGCCATTGGCTTGGTGTTGAATGTGAAGATGAGGCATAAGAACCTCAATTTCATGTAGTTAAGGTGGTGGCTTATAAAAGTGCGCCAAACGAAAGAACTTCACCGCTCGCTGTACACACGGTACAGCTTCGGGTAACCCCTGCGGGTTCAGTTTTTCCGTTTTGCATCTGTTTTCTTTCGCCCGATAGTAAGGATGAGAAAATGGAAAATCTGCTCAAAATGGGTGAATCTCACCGCTCGGCGTAGCATTGTATGCGGCACATGGTACGCCTTCGGGAAAGAGCAATGCTCTGCGATTGCAGAAACTATCATCCGTTTTTCTTCCTTTCCAATGGAAAGGCATAGCTTATAAAAGTGCGCCAAACAGAGGAACACTGCATGGTAGGGGTCGGCGTCCCCGACGACCCGATGTGGACAGCACAAGGGAACGGTTCTGCTGTGTTCAACCGTCTTCATCGTTGCTATAAAATTATTTGTGAGAAAATCATAGATTTTTCGGTCTTGGGTTTTGTTCCTTTTATAGAAAATCTATAAAATTATAAAAAATCATAAGAATGTGTAAATAAATACTTGAAAAACAGAAAAAAATATGATAGAATAAGACAAATATTTTTTATATAATCGGAGGGATAATATGGACACCAACAAAAGACCGGATACCATGGAACGTATCACAACAAAAGAACTGGCAGACAAATTCATCGCAGAACAGATTGCCCAAGTCAAGGCACAGGTAGGCAATAAAAAAGTTCTCCTGGCATTGTCCGGCGGTGTAGATAGCTCGGTTGTTGCAGCGTTGTTAATCAAAGCAATCGGAAAACAGCTGGTTTGTGTGCATGTTAACCACGGGTTAATGAGAAAAGGCGAATCCGAAGCTGTTGTAGAGCTGTTTCGCAATCAGTTGGATGCCAATTTGGTATATGTGGATGCAACCGACCGCTTTTTAGGTTTGCTGGAAGGCGTTTGTGCTCCCGAAGAAAAACGTAAAATCATCGGTGGCGAATTCATCCGCGTGTTTGAAGAAGAAGCCCGTAAATTTGACGATATTGACTTTTTGGCACAGGGTACCATTTATCCCGACATTTTAGAAAGTGACGGCGTAAAAGCGCATCACAACGTGGGTGGTCTTCCCGAAGACTTGCAGTTTGAACTGGTAGAGCCTGTAAAACTGCTGTATAAAGACGAAGTTCGTGTTGTTGGCAAGGCATTGGGCTTGCCCGAAGCAATGGTAGACCGTCAGCCTTTCCCGGGTCCCGGATTGGGCGTACGTTGCCTGGGTGCCATCACCCGTGACAGACTCCACGCATTAAGAGAAGCAGATGCAATCTTACGAGAAGAATTTGACATCTGCGGCCTTTCCAAAACCGTTTGGCAGTATTTTATTGCAGTGCCGGATATGAAAAGCGTTGGCGTAAAAGACGACAAACGCTACGAAGGCTGGCCGGCAATCATCCGCGCCGTGAATACCAAGGATGCAATGACTGCCACCATCGAAGAAATTCCCTACGAAGTACTTCACAAAATCACCAACCGTATCACTGCGGAAGTTGACGGCATCAACCGTGTGCTGTTAGACCTGACTCCGAAGCCGGTTGGCACCATCGAGTGGGAATAATAACAAGAAATCCCGAAAGCCTTTATTTACAAGGGCTTTCGGGACTTTTTATTTTCTAATCGTACTAATATCGTACTAAATTTTTAATTTTGTATCAATTTTGACAATATTTCTGCTACTTCTCCGTGCTTATTCGGGTATAGGTGAGAGTATGTGTTCAGAGTTGTTTCTATGTTTTCGTGTCCGAGCCGTTCAGAGATTAACAGAGGGGCAAAACCTAACTCAATGAGCAATGAGGCGTGAGAGTGTCTTAAATCGTGTATGCGTATTCTTTTCACGCCCGAAGCGGTGCAACCTCTAATCATTTCTCTTGTTAAACTTTGCTTACTTGTTAGAAATAGCCTGTCCGTTGGTTTGTAGTCATAGAGCATTGAACTATATTCTTTTACCATTTCCATTATTTCAGCAGGCAGGGTTATTGTGCGTTTGCTTTTCGGTGTTTTGGGTGCTTGTATTATTTCTTCATATCCGAGCCGTGCGTAATTCTTTGTAATGCTGACAGTATTATTATCAAAATCAAAATCGTTCAGAGTGAGAGCCAATAACTCACCCTCACGCATACCGCTATAAAAGAAAAGGTGAAATACAACTTTTGAAAGCGGTTTATCTGATACGCATTTTATAAAAGAGTCAAATTCTTCTTTTGTCCAAAACTGCATACTTTCCGCTTTTTTCTTTCCCATAGAGCCACAGGCAGAGGCAGGGTTTGACGGTAGTTTGTAGTATTTGACCGCAAAATTGAATATTGCTGATAACTGATTATGTACGGTTTTCAAGTATGTTGGAGCATAGCCGTTTTCGTGCGAAATCAATTCATTTTGCCATTTTCTCACGGTAGATATATCAATATCACATATACGCATATCAGCGAAATAGGGCAATAACTTTGTTGATATAAGGTGTTCTTTGTTTGCTAATGTAGTAGGCTTCAAATGCACCCTGCAATCTTCCATATAGTTTTTAACTAAATTTGAGAAAGTAATATCAACAGATGTTTTGCACTTGTTAAGGAAGTCCGCCTCAAAGGTTTGGGCTTCTTTTTTTGTTGCAAATCCCTCTTTTTTCTTTTGTTTGCGTTTGCCTGTCCAATCGGTATAGTAAAACTTTACATTCCAAGTACCACGCTCATTTTTATATGCTGACATTATTCTTTTTCACCGTCCTTTTTATAAAATTGGTAAAATGCTTCTTTATAGTACGGCTGAAATCCGTCTCTTAATTTCCGTAATTCTAACATCAACTCAAACAATATTGCAGAGCCTCTATCCCCTTGATAATATTTATAATCATCATCATTAAATACGCACATATAAGAATGAATTAAGCCCATTATATGTGGGTTGTTTAACAACAGATTAAGAATATACGAGGGGTGGTCAAATTCGCAAGTTACCTGACTTTGTATATTCTTTTCGGAACTCACAGGCATACTAATATAATCGCCTATCTTATAGGAGTTTATCTTTTTTAGAAACTCTAACGAACTCTCTACCAATCCTGTATAGTTGCTTATAGCCTGTAATTTGATATTAGGTTGCTTTACATCTGTATTGCCTATCAAATAATCTACCGTTACGCCTAACGCTTTTGCAACATCGTTAAGACCGATAATTTTAGGTTCTGTTCTTCTACCGTGTTTGTCCCCTTGTATCCAAGCTGTTATACTTGATTTTGATACACCGCTCATTATTGCTAAATCTTCCTGTGTTAAACCTTGCTCATTTAATAAATGTGCAATTCGTCTTGAATATGTAGGGGCATTGTCCTCTACTTCAATCAGTTTGTCATACTTCATAAAATCACCTCTAAAAATTCAGTATTCTAAATATTTTTGTGAAAAATTTACTTTTTCCGTCTTGTTGTACTTTTATGACAAGGCGGTTTTTTGTTGCTATAATAGAAACAGAAAACTAAATATAAAGATAAAATATTCAGTTTTCTAAATTATATCACGCTTTTAGCTAAAAGTCAAGAGAAAACGAAAAAGAAATACAAAGGAGTTGATTTATTGAGTAATAAACAGCAAAAATCCGTTGAAGAAATTGCAAGAGAGGAACGCCTTGCATATTTCAGAGAATGGAGAGCAAACAACAAAGACAAGGTTAAAAAGCATAATGCGACCTATTGGGAAAAGAGAGCAAAACGCATTATAGCGGAAAGAGAGGCAAAGCAGAATGAAGCAAAATAAACCTCTTATTTTAACCGATTATTTGTCTGTCGGAGAGGAAAACGCAATCACAGCGAAAGACCTTGCTAAATATTTAGGTTGGAATGAGCGAGATATAACGATAACTGTAAATGCACTACGCAAACAAGGGACACTTATTTGTAGTAATACGCAAAGCGGTTTTTGGTTGCCTGCTGATGACCGAGATATTGAGCAATTCGTCCGACAAATGCAAGGCAGAATAAAAGATATGCAAAGGGCTATGAAGCCTGCTATTGAATATCTAAAAAATGGCGGTGGTGATAATTGCTAATACACATTGACACAAAGGGCTACACGGAAAAGCCAAAAGAACATATTTCAATTATAAAGCCACGCTTACAGGGTGCAAATACAATCAAAGACATAGACCTTGAAACGCTTATAAAATACATTCAGAGAGGGTACAGTATCAGCCCTGCAGTAATGGACGGTAAAGGGTGCAAGGCTGAAAATTGGAAAGAACAACGGCTTTTTATGGTTGATATTGATAATGACAAATCGGACAAGCCTGTTTTATCCGTTAGCAATGCACTTGAAATCTGCAACAGATACAATTTACCGCCTGCATTTTATTATTATAGTTTTTCACATTCGGAGCAAAAGGAAAAATACAGACTTTGTTTTGTAATGAATGAAACTGTAACAAATCAAGCGTTGAGGGCTGTAATTGCACAAACACTTGTAAAACTCTTTCCGCAGAGTGATACTTCCTGCACTAATGCAGACCGCATATTTTACGGCACAAATAAAGATGTAGTTATATGCGATTTATCCGCTACAATCGACATTGAAAATGTTTTGAAACTGCAAGAGCCACAGCAACAGAAACAAGTCAAAACAGGCAATGAAGAACTTGACCTATTAAAAGAAGATTTTGACTTTTTCAGATACTTACAGGAGCGGAACGGCAAAACGGTTTTTAATAACTCAAAATGTGCAATGTTTGAGCGGTGCGAAATATGCGGACACAAAAAAGACCTTGTTTATTATCACGAAACAAAGACTTTTAACTGTTTCGGTGCGAGTGGTAATGTTGGCGGTAGTGTTATTGACTACATAATAGCAGTTGAAAAGACGGACTTAAAAGGGGCAATAGACCGCCTTTATGAGTTGTCAGGCATAACAAGACCAAGCAAGAGAGAATACGCCATAAAAGCCAAAATAAAGGCTAATGAGGGCATAGTATCAAAACTCATAGAGTTAGACGCTTACCGCAAATATTCCCTTGATGATAAAGGTTTTGGAGCATTATTTGCAGAGGTTTTCAAAGACACTTGCAGATACAACGCCACCGCTAAAGAATGGTATTTTTATAACGGCAAAGTATGGACGAGGGACGAGGGCAGTATGCGGACTCTGAACAAGGCAAAGGAACTTGCTGACGGTTTGCTTATTTATGCTACTACCATTGAAGATGAAAAGCAGAAACAAAACTACATTGATTATGTTTCAAAGTTGGGACAGCTCCGCTTCCGTGAAACAATGGTAAAAGACAGCAGGGATATTCACTTTGTAACGCAATCAGACTTTGACAAAAACCTTGATTTATTTAACTGTCAAAATGGCACTCTTAATCTGAAAACTTTTGATTTTACGCCTCATAATTCAGATGATTTACTTTCTAAAATCAGCAATGTTATATATGAGCCGTTCGCAAAGTCGGAAGAATGGGAAAAGTTTATAAATGAGGTTATGCAGGGCGATACCGATAAAACAGAATATCTGCAAAAGATTTTAGGGTATTCGCTGACCGCTGACACAAATCTTGAAACTTGCTTTATTTTGTACGGTGCAACTACGAGAAACGGCAAATCTACACTCATTGAAACAATGCTTTATATGTTAGGCAATACGGCAGGCTACGGAATGAGTATGCAACCTCAAACACTTGCACAAAAGCAAAACAAGGACAGCAGACAAGCGAGCGGAGATATTGCAAGGCTTGACGGTTGCCGTTTTCTAAACGCTTCCGAGCCACCTAAAAGAATGATATTTGATGTAGGCTTACTAAAAAACCTTTTGGGGCGTGATAGTATCACAGCAAGGCACTTGCACGAGCGAGAATTTGAGTTTATACCACGCTTTAAGTTATTTATAAACACTAACTTTTTACCGCTTATTACAGACGATACCCTGTTTACAAGTGGGCGTATCAATGTAATTACATTTGACCGACATTTTGAGCCTCACGAACAGGATAAAAACCTAAAAAACAAGTTGATAAAAGCGGAAAATTTGAGCGGTATTCTTAATTGGTGTATTGAGGGCTTGAAACTCTACTACAAAGACGGAGCAAAGCCACCGCAGGCAGTTACCACCGCCACCGATGAATACAGGACGAACAGCGACAAAATCGGTAATTTTATAGCGGAATGTTTGGAACAGCAGGCAGGCACGAACACAAAAGCCCTTGATGTTTATATCAAATATAAAGAATGGTGTTCAAATAATGGTTTTGGTGTAGAAAATAAAGGCAATTTCTTTGATGAATTAAGGGGAAAGAACATCTTTGCACCGAGCGGAACAATCAACGGTGTTACCGTCCGCAATGTTATAAAAGATTATGTTCTTATTCGGGACGAAATCGAGGAAAGACCGCCTTATTATTCATATTCAAGCCGTAAATCTGACCGAAATTATTATGATTAACTGTAAATGTGCAATTTGTGCAAAAAATATGTGAACTACTCTATTATATCAAATAGAGATACTTTACATAAAAAAAGCACATTTTGCACAGATACAAAAACAGGAGTGATTTTTTGACAAAATACATTGATGAAATGTTAGAAAAGTTATATGCAAAACTGCACAATTTAGAAAAAGACTGCAGGCGTATAAAGAAACTAATAAAAGAACTTGAAAAAATAAAAGGGGGTGAATATTTTGACGGACTATAACGCTATGCTTATTGACCTACTCAATGAGAAAATAAAAGACTTAATCAATGATAAAGTCGCAATGCGTAAAGAGATTAAAAAGTTAAAGGCTGAAATCCGAGAACTTAAAAAGGGAGTGAACGCAGTTGAAGAATAAAGTTGCTTTTGTGTTGCTTTTGTCTATGTGTTTGATGTTATTTGCAGGGTGCAACAATGAGCCGAAAATGCTATATCAGAGCAATAGCGTTGAAATCGTCCGAGAGGGCAATAAAACGGCTGTATATGACCTTTTAGCAGATAAGGAATACAACTACATAACAAAGCGTGTAAAGCGTTCAGAGGGCGTTTCAGAGCCTTATACAACGGTTGACACGGACACAATAAAAATAGAGATTATTCCGTCAGGTTTGCGAGTATATGACAAAACGGAAAACAAAATTTTTACTATCGAAAGGAAGATAAAATAATTATGGCACAGTATAGAAATGTAACGGAGTTTTTAACCAAAATCAGAGAAACATACAACAAAGCAAGAGAAGAATATACCCTCTTGAATGATAGACTTGATAAAATTGAGGCATTGAGAAAGCGTGATATTGAAAGAGGGTGGGCAAATCCTCAATTTCAAAAAGAGGACACCGAAACATATCAGAAAAACAAAGCAGAAATCAAAAAGCAACTTTCTGAACTTATCAATAATACTAATGCTGAATACGAAAGAATAAAGTCTGAATGTGAGGCGGTTTTCGGTGAGTATGACCGAGCAACAGGAAAGAAAGTTGACCTTGCAACAGTTGAACTGTTAAAGAGCGGTATTTTGCGACCTGATGAAATCAAGGCACTAATAAATGATTTTGACGGCAATTCCGCTATGCTCCGTATTATCGGAGATTATGCCTATAAAAAAGGCAAGGAAGAAAAGGACAAAGAGCTATTTGCTATCGGTACACAATTCAAAGATTATCGCATACCATACAACGAACATCTTGACACGCTTATTATGTGGAGTCAAAAGGCTATGCGTGATGACAGGGGACTTTCTGACGGTATAGCAAGAGTATATGACGAACAGGCTGACAAGATTTTTGCAGATGCAGAGGGCGTTTATATCACGGTGAGTGAGTAATGAAACGAACAGGTGATGAACAGGCGAAAAATGACAATTTAACTGTCGAGGAACTGTCGATAAATTTCAATTTTGATGACCTTGATTTTTCTTTTGATGACTTTGAAATTGACCTTGATATTGACCTCTCTTTTGACTTTGATTTTCTCAACGAACAGAAGCCGAACAGAAGAACGAACAGAGAGCGAACAAAGAGAAAATGCAAAAATTAACTGTGAGCGAACTGTGAGAACGAAGCACGAGCGAAGCCCGAGAAAAACAAAATTTACCCAAGACGAAGCCAAGAGGAAGCCGTGAAAAATCCGTTTGAAGCGGTGCGGAAGCGGTGAGTATTTGGAGTTTTTGGAGTCCATAAAAAAGGGAACGAAGCGAGAACGAAGCAAGATAAATTTTGAATACTTCCCCACTATAAAAAAAGAGATTTTCCCCACTATAAAAAAGAATACTGGGCAGATATAAAAAAAGGGATAACAACCTTACAAAACCTAACATTTTCATTATATAGTGGGGGAAACAACCTGAAAAAACCTGAAATTCAAAAATATATAGATGTTGAAAAATGTTGAAATTCAAAAATAATATTGAAAAATTTATAAAGGAGTGATATAATATTGACAGATACGAGCGTATTCTATACTGCTGATGATATTTCCGTTATACTCACCGTGTCAAAGCCTACTGCATACCGCATTATAAAACGGTTGAATGACGAACTAACAAACAAAGGCTTTATAGTTGTTAGCGGTAGAGTACCAAAGAAGTATTTTAACGAAAAATTCTACTGCTGATACATAGCGTTTTATGTTCGTACTAAAATCGTACTACAAAAATTGATACTCTCTTTTTTGAGGGGGTATTCCGTGATAATAGTGATATGAAAGATACGAAAAAACGCCATAAAATAAGGCTGATAAAAGCCTTGTAGTAGAGTGGGAATAATCTAAATTTTGTAAAGGTTGCAGGGGTATCCTTGCAAACAGGCGATATCTCTAAAAAATAAGAGCTGAAGCAAAATACATTTTATTTTGCTTCAGCTCCTTTTATTTGCTGATTGCTTTTTTATGCAGTCTTTATGACAGCTTTTTCAATTATAATCCTTTTACTGCTTTGTAAAGGTTTTCGTATTTTTTGTAATGTGTTTCATATTTTTTGCTGTTTTCCCCATTGGGATGGAAAATTTTACGAACCTTTACCAATTTTTCAATGGCTTCTTCCAGGCTGTTCCAAACACCCATCGCCACACCGGTCAATGCAACGGTTCCGGCAGAGCCAACTTCCTTACAATCCAGTGCAGTGATATCGGTATTTAAGATGTCAGCTTTAATCTGCAGCCACACATCAGAGGTTGCACCGCCGCCGGTAGCACGGATTTCCTTAATCTGCCCGGTCATTTCTTTCATAGTGTTGAAGTTTAAGAGCATTTCGTAGGAGGTGCCTTCCATCAGGGCTTTATATAAGTCAAATTTAGAGGTTTCCAGAGTGATGCCTACGATGGCAGCCTGGGAGTCATTATCCATGTATGGAGTTGCTGCTCCGGCAAAGTGAGGAAGAATCAGAATGCCGGTAGGTTCCTGGGGAACTTTCTTGTCCAGCTCGGCATATACGTTTTTACCTGCGCTTTCCGCTTCTTTGTTTTCCAATTCTGCAAAGTTGTCACGGAACCATTTTAAGGTTGCGCCACCGGTATAAGAAAGTGCATAACAAGCATATTTATCGTCAATGTAAGGCACAATGGAATAGCCGCATTCATAAATACCGGGGATATTGGGTTTTTCATTCAATACAACGGGGATACATTCTACCGTTCCTGTTCCGTCCATTGCGGAGTCGGTGGAGAAAATTCCGGCACCGATCATACCGCCAACCTGGTCGTGACCGCCGTTTACGATGGTAATGTCATAGGAAATGCCCAGCTCTTTTTTGATTTCGTCTTTCACAACCCCTGCAACGCTGCCGGTGGGAACCGCTTTTGACATCAGCCCCACATCTACGCCAAGCTTTTGGAAGCCTTCTTCGTAGTAGCATTTCTTTTCAATGTCAAACATTCCGGTACGAGCCGCCAGAGAATAGTCAATCTGGGGATTTCCTGTTAAGGTATATACAATAAAATCTTCGCCTAACAGGATTCGTTTACATTTTTTGTAAACTTCGGGATTGTTGTTTTTTTGCCACAGAATTTTGGGGAAGCTGTATAAGGAGTGCGGCTGCACACCTGTCAAAAGTGCAAGATGCTCTTTTCCCAGCTGTTCGCAAATAAATTTACATTCTTCTTCGCCTCTGGGGTCGGTGTAAAGCATAGAGGGAGCCAAAATATTGTCCTCCTCGTCCAGCATGGCAAAGGTTTCGCCAAAGCTGGTAACACCCAGGGCATCAATCTGATATTCTTTTACTGCCTGCTTCAGAAGCATCATAACGCCCATCTTTACATCGTTAAAATCAATTTCGTGCTGTCCGTTTTTACGAACCACGTCATATTCCTTATAATAGGTAGTTAAAAGCTCTGCTTTGTCGTTATAAAGTGCAATTTTACAGCCGGTTGTGCCGACATCCAATCCGCCAAGAATCATAAGAATAACCTTCCTTCTTTTCTGTAATCATTCCATGGAAGCTAATGTTTTTCTGTCAACCTTTATTATAACACAAGTTTTTCATGATTGCAATAGGCGAATAAAAAGAAATATGAAGAAAATCCCACTCATTCAAAAAAAAATAAAAAAATTTCAAAAAAACACTTGACAAATGAAATATATCGTAGTATAATGCACTCAAATTTGAATATCACAAAAAACGACTGCGACGAGGACGGTCGGATTGCAGAACCAAAGAGAGAGTTGCCGGGTGGTGCGAGGCAATGGGGGCGCTTTCCAATGACTTATCACCTCTGAGTCGGAGGACCGAAAGCATAGTTTATGCAAGTAGATTCCTCCCGTATTGCTGCGTTAAGGCAAAGGGCTTGTTTGAGCCCGGTGAGTGACGGAATTTTTCCGTAATTTGAGTGGTACCGCGGGTGTTATACTCGTCTCAAAGGGTTTCTTTTGAGACGAGTTTTTTGTTTTATTCAAAAATCCGTTTGAAAACTGTAACGGAAACGAAAGGAGACAAAAAAATGGACTACAATCTGAAAGAGGTAGCAGGCAGAATCAAAGACCTCAGAGAAGCAAAAGGCTATTCTCCCGAAGAGCTGGCAAAGCTTACCGGGGTATCGGTGGAAGACTATATCCTGCTGGAACAGGGAGACACCGATTTTTCCTTTACCTTTATTTACAAGTGTGCGAAAGCCTGCGGTGTTGAAGTGGTTGACCTGTTGGAAGGAACCTCCACCACCCTGACTTCCTTTGCCATCACAAGAAAAGGCGAAGGCTTAAAAATTATCAAAAAGCAGGGTGTGGTATACAATAACTTAGCACCCAAATTCAAAGAAAAGCTGGCAGAGCCTTTCTTGGTAAAATTCCCCTATCTTGCAGAAGAACAGAATGCGCCCATCAAGCTCAATTCCCATAACGGGCAGGAGTTTGACGTCATCGTAAAAGGTTCTCTGAAGGTGCAGGTAGGCAATCATGTTGATGTTTTACACGAAGGAGATTCCATTTTCTACAACAGCATCATTCCTCATGGGATGATTGCAGTGTCCGAGGGTGGCTGCGAATTTCACGCGGTGGTGTTGAATCCCCAGGACGGTCATTTCTCCGAAGAATATCCCGAAGCACCCTTTATTGCGGCAAAGGCGGCAAAAGCAAAAGAAACTGCAAGAAAAACCGTTGCAGATAATTTTGTGGAATCCAGCTATGACGAAAACGGTGTCTTTAACGGCATTACCTTCAAAAATGATGATAAATTTAACTTTGCTTTTGACTGTGTGGATGAAATTGCCAAAAAGAATCCCGACAAGCTGGCAATGATGTGGGTGGCAAATGACAAAACCGACAGAAAATTCACCTTCTCGGATATGAAAAAATATTCCGCCAAAACTGCCAACTATTTTGAATCTTTAGGCATCAAGCGTGGCGACACCGTTATGCTGGTGTTAAAACGGCATTATCAGTTCTGGTTCTCGATGCTGGCACTTCATAAAATCGGTGCGATTGCAATTCCTGCCACCAATCAGCTGGTAGAACACGATTTTGAATATCGCTACAAGGCAGCAAAAGTGAAAGCCATTGTATGTACTGCCGATGGTGACGTTTCCATGGAAGCAGAAAAAGCGGCAGCCGCCTTCCCTGATATGATTAAAATAATGGTTGGTGGAAAAAAAGATGGCTGGCACGACTTCAATGTGGAAATGGAACGATTCAGCACCCATTATTTCCGCAAAGAGGATTCTCCCTGCGGCAATGACCCCATGCTGATGCTCTTTACCTCCGGAACTACCGGTTATCCCCGCATTGCAACCCATTCCTATAAATATGCGTTGGGCCATTATCCCACTGCAAAGCATTGGCACAATGTGAATCCAGACGGGCTTCATTTTACCATTTCCGATACCGGCTGGGGAAAAGCCCTTTGGGGAAAATTATACGGTCAGTGGCTCTGTGAAGCCGGCGTATTTACTTACGATTTTGACCGTTTCCATTCCGAAGATATTTTACCTTTATTCAAAAAATACAACATTACAACCTTCTGCGCTCCCCCCACAATGTATCGCTTCTTCATCAAGGAAGATTTGTCAAAATATGACCTTTCCTCCATCGAATATGCAACCACAGCCGGCGAAGCATTGAATCCGGAAGTGTTCAATCAGTTCAAAAAAGCAACGGGCTTGACCATTATGGAAGGCTTCGGGCAGACAGAAACCACCCTTTCCATCGCAAACTTTGTGGGTTCTACGCCCAAAATCGGCTCCATGGGCAGACCCAGCCCCTTATATGATGTGGTAATTTTAGACCCCGACGGAAAAGAATGTGCAATCGGGGATACCGGTGAAATCTGTATCCGCACCAAAGAAAATGTTCCCTGCGGACTCTTCATCGGCTACTATCTGGATGACGAAAAAACCAAAGAAGTTTGGCACGATGGCTACTATCACACCGGCGACCAGGCAACCATGGACGAAGACGGTTACCTCTGGTATGTGGGCCGTATTGATGATGTTATCAAATCCTCCGGTTACCGTATCGGACCTTTTGAAATCGAAAGTGTTATCATGGAGCTTCCCTATGTGTTGGAATGTGCCATCACCGCTGTTCCCGATGAAGTCAGAGGCCAGATTGTAAAAGCAACCATCGTTTTAGTGAAAGGTACCGAAGGCACCGACGAGCTCAAAAAAGAAATTCAAGAATATGTAAAAACTCACACCGCACCTTATAAATACCCCAGAATCGTGGATTTTGTGGATGATTTACCCAAGACCATCAGCGGAAAGGTACGCCGTGTAGAAATCCGTAACAAAGATGCCGCTCGGTAAAAGAATCTGGAACGCGACAAGCATAGGAAGGAAATATAATTTTTTTACAAAGTGAAATTTCGTTTGATAACGAAATTTGATTTGGAAATGCTTGTCGCTATCAACAAACTTCCCCTCTCGCAGTACCTATGTACAGCTTCGGGGTCAGTTTGTTAATTCCAAATCCTTTTCCCTTCGCGGTTCCCGCTCGGTAGAACAGTCCGGAATCAATGAACCTCACCATTCGCCGTAGCATGGTAGGGGTCGGCGTCCCCGACGACCCACATATTTTCGATGCAGATAAACGTCTGCCACCGAAATTGTACATTCTGCATTATTCATTGATTACTGTGCCGTGCGCAGCACTTGCGAGGCATGCATGGGAATCAAAATAAACCACAAAAAACCCGCTTGAAACGTGTATCAATTACACTGTTTAAGCGGGTTTCTTTTTTATTATATCATTTTATATGGCAAGGCGATGCTGCTGCCATATTTTTCAAATTTAGCGACTGTTATTCTTTTGTTAATTCCTTCATTTCGGGGGTATCGCCATCGTCGTGTACCATTGCCTGCTTGATGAGCTTGACATCTTTTTTGTGGCAGGAAACAATGGCTTCCGTGTCGGAAGAAATTGCACGAAGCATACCGGTAATTACATTCACGTCGATGACGGTGCCTTCGCTTCCGCCGGGCAGCTTTACAATGGAGCCGTGACGGGGGGTATCCTTCCACATTTCTTCATAGGAGCTTTGTTCGTAGTTTAAGCAGCACATCAGTCTGCCGCAGGCACCTGAAATTTTGGTGGGATTCAACGACAGATTCTGGTCTTTTGCCATTTTGATGGAAACAGGCTTAAATTCGCACAGGAAGGTGGAGCAACAGCATTGACGTCCGCAAGTGCCAAAGCATTTTAGCATTTTTGCTTCGTCTCTGACACCAATCTGGCGAAGCTCGATTCTGGTGCGGAACACACTTGCCAAATCTTTTACCAATTCTCTGAAATCCACTCTGCCGTCTGCGGAAAAGTAAAAGAGAATTTTACTGCGGTCAAAGGTGTATTCCACTTCCAACAAGTTCATTTCCAACCCGTGTTTTTTAATTTTTTCTTCTGCAATGCCAAAGGCTTTCTTTTCTTTTTCTTTGTTTTCTTCCAACTGCTTGGCATCCTCAGGCGTTGCAATACGAATCACCGGTTTCAAGGGGGGCACCAAATCTTCTTCCGGCACCATAGAATTCGGACGGACAACCTTGCCATATTCTAATCCGCGGGCAGTTTCCACAATAACCGAATCCTCGGCAGATACCTGCAGCCCGTTGGGGTCAAAGTAATAAACCTTGCCGAAATCCTTGAATTTGACACTGATTACTTCTATCATACATTAAAAATTCCTTTCTTGGTTGAGATGGTTTCTGACCTGAATCAGAAAAGACAGCACCGAAAGCGCGTATCCTGCATTGGCGGACAGCCGTGCCGCTAATTGTGTCAGCTCCTTGTAAATACGGCTTGCCGTGGAAAGCGGCAGAGAAACGGATTGTGTGGCAGACGGATTTTTTTTCAAAGAGCTGTCACACACGGTGCAATCATACACACAGGTGTAAAACAAATCGCAAAGCTTGTCTATGCTTTCTTCATAGGCGAGAAAGTCGCGGTAAAGCCGAAGCATAGCACCTGTAGTTTTACGGGATAAAAACGAGAAGATGCTCTCCTGCACCGAAGCTTTCATCTGCAAAAAGCTTTCCGACTGGGAAAGAGAGAGTGCCTCGGTTACCGAGCCGTTTGCCTGATGAAGAATTTCCTCCGGAGGAAGTTCCCGGTTGTTTGTTATAAAATATTCTTTTAATTCGTGAATGGTAAGGGGCTGAAACCGAACCTCTGTTCCCCGGGACAAAATGGTGGGTAAAAGCAGCGAGACGTTAGAGGTCACCAATATGATGACGGCATAAGAGGGCGGTTCTTCAAACACTTTCAAAAGCGCATTCTGTGCCTGAACGGTCATTTTTTCCGCTTCGGTAATGATATAAATTTTTTTGGGGAAATGGAAGGGTTTTAAGAAAATTTCTGACGTAATTTCCCGTACATTTTCCACTGAAATGCTCTTTTCCGGGCGAATGATTTGCACATCAGAGGTGGAATAGAACTGTTTACAGCTGCGGCATTCTCCGCAGGCTGACTGATGCTCACAAAGAATGCTTTTTGCAAATTCCACAGCCATAGTGGTTTTCCCAACGCCGGCTTTTCCGTGAAAGATGTACGCATGACTGAGCTTATTCGTTTTGATAGCGGTTCGGAGCATTTCTTTGGGCAAATCCTGCCCAATCACCCGTTCAAACATAGGTTTACCTTTCTGCGGCGTTACAAAGTGCTAAAATTTCTTCTTCCCGTTGCCGCATCACTTTTTTGTCTTCGTCGGTCATGTGGTCGTAGCCAAACAGATGCAAAATGCCGTGGAGGGTGAGGTAACAAAGCTCCCGCTCCTTGCTGTGGCCGTATTCTTCTGCCTGCTCCAGAATTTTTTCATAAGAAATCAGCAGGTCTCCCAAAACCACCTGGTTGGTTTCGGGGTCATAATCCAGCTCGGTCAGTTCTTCAGGCACTTCCGGCTCTTTGAAAAACAGCATCGGAAAGGAAAGCACGTCTGTGGGCTTGTCAATTCCACGTTGCTCCAGATTGACCTGATGGATATTTTCATTATCAGTCACAGTAACCGTCATCGACAGGGGAAAGCTTGGCTTAATGTGCGAAAGGCATTCTTTCACAAACGAGACCAAATTGTCTCCCGCCTGAAATACGTCTTCTGCTTCGTTATAAAATTCTACGGTGTGCATATGGCTACTCTCTTTTCGTTAGCAGATAATCTCTTCGTCACGCTTTTCGCCCAAAAATGCAACACCAACCACTTCAGGACCGGCATTCAGAACGATACAGGGACCGATTAAGTTGGAATCCAGCGCTTTTTCCTTGAGACCGTCTTTCATGATTTTTGTGAATTCCTTGGCATCGTTTTTGCCGTGGAATAAAATATACTGTTTATCTTCCCCGATGCGTTCTTTGGTGATTTCCAAGAGAGCATCTATTGCTTTGGGAATGCCGCGGGCCTTCTGATAGGTCACCGAGTCACCCCGGGTGAGGCACATAATGGGTTTAATGCCCAGAAGTTCTCCTGCAATGGCTGCAGCAGTGCCGATTCTGCCCGATTTTTTGGCATATTTCAAATCGTAAACGGTGAAATATATTTCCAGCCGGGAGAACCAGTTTTCCAGATAATTTAAGATGATTTCCACAGGTTTTCCGTCTTTTGCCATTTTGGCTGCCTGCATAACGGGGTAGCCGTAGCAAGCGGAATAGCCCATGGTATTTACAATGTGGATATTCATGCCGCTTTCGGGGATATCATTTACAAACATCTTCCGTGCCAGCTGTGCTGAATTGAAGGTGGAAGACGCTTTCTGATTGATGGTGACAATGATTAAATCTTTCACATCGTCTTTATAAGCGGCTTTGATTGCATCTAAAAATTCAAAAGGCGGCACCTGTGCCGTGGTGGGAATTTCATCCCCTTCGGGAAGCATATTATAAAATTCTTCTTTGGTAAAATCGTAAGCTTCTTTATATTCTTTTTGCCCGATGGTAACCGTCATAGGGAGCAGCTGAACATCATACTTCTCAGTTGCTTTCAAATCAATGTCGCTGGCGGTATCCACGAGAATTCTGATTTTAGGCATGGTGAACATCTCCTTCTTGGGACATAGGGGTAAATTAAGTTTCATTATATTATACTATAGATTTGTGAAAATTTCAATAACATTTCCGAAATTTTTTCGGGCTATTGCAAAAAACAAATATTTTTCCTGTATGATTTTTTGGTTTTTCTAAAAAAACAGTTGAATTTTTGAGAAATCTATTGTATAATGTAGGGTAGAATATAAGAGTCCTGTGGAAAACAGCACTTGTTTTCGGGACGCACATAAGAAGGAAGGTCGTTTTTCTAACATGGAAATCAAAATCACAAGAGCAACCCAGCTCAAACAAAAACCGGACCAGTCTAATTTAGGGTTTGGTAAAATTTTTACAGACCATATGTTTGAAATGGATTATACCGAGGGCATCGGCTGGCACGACGCCAAAATTGTGCCCATTCACAATTTAAGCCTGCATCCTGCCTGCATGGTGTTCCACTATGGACAGGAAATGTTTGAAGGCTTAAAAGCATACCGCGGAAAAGATGGTAAGGTGCGTCTGTTCCGTCCCGAAATGAATGCAAAAAGAACCAACAACACCAATGACCGTCTCTGCATTCCCCACATTCCGGTGGAAGATTTTGTAGAAGCGGTGAAGGCTGTGGTAAAAGTGGATGAAGATTGGATTCCCACTGCTGACGGCACTTCTTTATATATTCGTCCGTTTATTATTGCAACCGACGAATTTTTGGGTGTTGCACCTTCTAAAACCTATAAATTTATGATTATTCTTTCTCCCAGCGGAGCCTATTATGCAAGCGGTCTGGCACCGGTTGGCATCTGGATTGAAGACGAGTATGTCCGTGCAGTAAAGGGTGGCATCGGCTTTGCCAAAACCGGTGGTAACTATGCGGCATCCCTGGCAGCTCAGGTGAAAGCACATGACGATGGCTATTCTCAGGTGCTCTGGCTGGACGGTGTGGAACGAAAATACATCGAAGAAGTTGGCGCAATGAACATCTTCTTCAAAATTGACGGCAAAATTGTAACACCTGCATTAAACGGAAGCATTCTGCCCGGTGTTACCCGTGACAGCGTAATTGCGATTTGCAAAAAAATGGGTTACACCGTAGAAGAACGCAAAATCAGTGCAGAAGAACTAATTGTTGCACAAAAAGCAGGCAAGCTGGAAGAATGCTTTGGCTCCGGTACTGCAGCGGTTATTTCTCCGGTAGGTAAGCTTCGTTATCAGGACGATGTAATGATTATCAACAACAATGAAATCGGCGAAGTGTCTCAGAAATTGTATGATACCATCACCGGTATTCAGTGGGGCAAAATCGAAGACGACATGGGTTGGACCGTAGAGGTAAAATAAACCCGTCAAAAATAACCAATTTGGGAGTGTGTCAGAATATGCAGGTAAACGGATTTAAGAAATCAATGTTTGGCGGACTGAAAAAAAGCCAGGTTCTTTCTTATTTGGAACAGATGTCTCAGGATGTGGAAACCAAGCTCCGAAACAAGGAAGATGACATCCGCAATCTGAAAAAAGAGCTTTCCGACAAGAAGGATAAAGTGAAAGAACTCAAGCAGGAATTGGAAGACCAGAAAAAAGCATACGAAGAAAAATTAGCTTCCCAAAAGGATGATTTTTCTGAAAAAACCGACCGCTTAAAAGAAGATTTTCGCAAAGAAAAAGAAGAACTGCGCGAAAAGCTGGAAGATTTGAAAATCCAATTCACTGTAGAAAAAGAAAAAATCGGCAGAGCACTCCTGACAGCAGAAGAAACTGCCAACGCCATCGTTGATGAGGCGAAGAAAAAGGCAGACACCATCGTGGAAGAAGCCAAAAAGAAAGCGGATCTGGAAAAAGAACGCTACAAAAAATCCAAAGCAGATGTTTCTGACTTTACCTATGACATCAAAAAATTGATGGACAAACTGACTGCCGACTTAAAAGAACGGTTGGATTAAATGAAAAAAGGCTGTAGCAAAATGAAATTTATTTTGCTACAGCCTCTTTTTTTGTATTCCCTCTTGACATTTCTGCAAAAATAGGGTATGATTATTCATACCAATCATACTGGAGGGAGAATTGGATATGGATATACAGGCAGGAAAATATGCGTGGATGGTCAAAATTGGCGAAAAGGGACAGTTTGTCATTCCCAAACAGGCGAGAGAATTGTTTCATTTACAGCCGGGAGACGAGATTTTAGTTCTTGGCGACGAAGAAAGAGGCATCGCCATTTTACCAAAAGAAAAGCAACAAGACATTGTAAAGCAAATTTTTGGCGAAATTGGAGAATGAAATTGCATGAAAAAAATTGTGTTTTTCTGTATTCCCGCCCACGGACATATCAATCCTACTTTGGAGGTGGTGTGGGAATTGGTTTCCCGCGGACATCAGGTGTGGTACTATTGTTATAACAGCATGCGCGAAAAAATCGAGTCAGCAGGGGCAACCTTTATTTCTTGTGATGAGTATGATACACAGCAAAACCTGGCTGCCAAAGATTCTACCCGTGTGGGAAAAGACTTGGCATTCTCGACAAAGATATTGGTAGATACTACATTGGCTCTTGATGACAAGGTTTGTCAAGAAATGAAAGCCTTAAAACCGGATTGTATCGTGGCAGATTCTATGGCATTATGGGGAAAAGCCGTTGCCAGAAAGCTTGGGATTCCCTTTGTTTCCTCCACAACAACCTTTGCATTTAACAGGCATTCAGCAAAGATTATGAAACAGGGGCTTGGTGACCTGATGAAGCTGCTTTTCGCTATGCCAAAAACATCTAAACAAGTCAAAAGACTAAAGGATAAGGGGTATCCCGTAAATAGTATTCTTGATATTATCGGCAATGACGATAACACACATACTATTGTATATACATCTCCTTGGTTTCAACCCTGTTCAGAGACTTTTTCGGAAAAGTATGTGTTTGTTGGACCTTCCATTCGGCCTGCCACTGCTGAAATCGAAAAAAAGAGAGAAAAACTCATCTATCTCTCCATGGGAACGGTCAACAACGACAAAATGGAATTTTATAAAAGTTGTATCACAGCGTTTCAAAATACCGATTATCAGGTGATTATGTCTGTTGGCAATTTAGTATCTACCGAGGACTTTGGAGAGCTTCCTGAAAATATATCGGTTTATTCATATGTTGACCAAATTGCTGTTTTGAAAAAAGCTGATGTGTTTGTATCGCACTGCGGAATGAACAGTGTCAGCGAAAGTCTTTATTTTGAAGTCCCGCTCGTTATGCTACCACAAACATCCGAGCAAAAAGGTGTTGCCCAGCGAGTTCTGGAGCTTGGCGCCGGCATAAAACTTGATCAATCAGACGGAGCATACGTTTTGAGTGCAATAAATAAAATACTAAGTGTTGACACCTATCAGAAAAATGTCAAAAAAATCGCCACAAGCTTCCGGAATTGTTCCGGTGCAAAGGGCGCGGCAGACAAAATTATACAGGTTTGTAACCGCAGCATTTAGGGGGGAGAAACAGTTTGCCACATGGTTCTCATCCATCTTTGATGATATGAAAAAAGACATCCATTCGGATGTCTTTTTTGGTGGAGGGAGATGGATTCGAACCATCGAAGCAAGATGCAACAGATTTACAGTCTGCCCCCTTTGGCCACTCGGGAACCCCTCCATATTCAATTTTACAAGGGTGGAGCTGGTGATGGGACTCGAACCCGCAACCTGCTGATTACAAATCAGCTGCTCTGCCAATTGAGCTACACCAGCACAAACGGGAAAAGTTCAATCATCATTTTCACCTCGCCAATTATAACATAGGAAAAATGATTTGTCAAGCGTTTTTTCAATTTTTTCAAAAAAAATTATCTTATCCAAAAATCTCGCCAAATATCTGCCATAAAGCGAACGTTTTTCCAAAAAAGACTGTTTTTCTTTGTGATTTTTTTGTGATTTGGGTTTACAGAATGAAAAAATTGGTGTATAATAAATTCCCGTTGAGACTTTTGTCTCAAATTCAATTCTGAATGCAGATTGTGAGAATAGAGTATGAACACCAAAACTTTTTGGAAACTCGTCAAAAGAATATTGGCTGTGGCAGTTTGCTGTCTGGTTGCGGCATCCGGCGCACGCCTTGGATATTTATATGTTAATCCGGAACAACGCATCACTCCCAGCAGTATGGATATTGTGGTAGGCGGCAGAATCAACGTGATGATTATGGCAACCGATAAGGGCGGGCTTTTAACCGATACCATGATGCTTGCCTCCTGCGATTCTGACCGGAAGCAAATTAACATCATGTCCTTCCCCAGAGATACCAGAGTGCAGTATGGAAGAAGCTATCAAAAGCTGAACGCTGTTTATGCTTTGGGCAAAGAGGGAGAGCGTCATGAGAATACCATTGAATATATCAAGGAGCTGACCGGGCTTCCGGTGCACTATTATGTGGTGGTTAATCCGGACGGCTTCCGTCGGATTATTGATACGCTGGACGGCGTTTGGATTGACGTCCCCATCCGGATGTACTATAGCGATCCGGATCAGGGCTTATATATCGACTTAAAACCGGGCTATCAGCTGTTAGACGGCAAAAAAGCGGAACAGTTCTGCCGTTTCCGTTCCGGTTATGCCAATGCGGATCTGGGCAGAATTGAAGCACAGCAGAATTTTGTCAAAGCATTGTTTGAGCAGAAGCTGAAGCCGGAATATCTGATGAAATCCGGCGAAATTTATCAACATATTGAAGACTGTGTGGATACCAACTTTTCTGTTTCCGACATTCCCATTTTTCTGAAGATATTCGACAGTTTGAAGGGAGACAGCATCCGCACCTACGAAATGCCTATGACAACCCAGACCATCAACGGTATTTCTTATGTTATTTGTGATGTTCAAAAAACCAGAAATTTAATAAAAACCGAATTTATTGGTGAAGTTGAGTAAATTTTTAAGATATATTATATAATAGTATAGAAGAATCTGCCCGGCGGATAAATGTCAAAAAAAATTTCAAAAAAGTTCAAAAAAAAGCTTGACAAAGAGAAGAAGCTGTGGTAGAATGTTAAAGCTGTCTTTTGAGAGAGCAGAATGAACCTTGAAAACTGAATAACATAACGGACCTTGAAATTCTAAGAGTTTTTGAAGAAAG
>JAFUIN010000006.1 GCA_017468465.1 Clostridia bacterium | reverse complement strand
TTTTACTTACATAAATGGTTTTTACAATTCTGTCAGACCTCACTCACACAATAATGGTCTTACTCCTAACCAAAAGGAGGCATTGCTTATGTCTGTATAATTTTTTCTCTTTTTACTGTCTACTTTATTGACATTGATCCACTCTTCACTATTCCCTAAAATTAAACATGACAATTTGAAGTAATATGTAATTGTGAAAAACTGAGCAGCACCGCAAGGTGTCTGCTCATTTTTTTATTTCTCAAAACGAGCCTGCAAAAGATTTCTGGGGCAAACCTATTGCATGATTGACTGTTTTATGCTATAATACAAAAAAATCACAAATTACGCTGCCACCGGGTAGTGAATGCGACAGGGCATTCGTTGGTATATCGTTAGGTCTTTGAAGATATACTTGCGGATGTTTATTTTTTTGGAGGTTCGCTATGGATAAATTAAAAAACTATTTTTCAAAAACGGATATTATTTTATGGTCATCCTCTGTTTTGCTGATTGTTGTGTCATTCTGCATGTTTGACAGAGAAAGTTATCTCACCTTATGTGCATCGCTGATTGGTGTAACATCGCTTATTTTTAATGCAAAAGGCAACCCGTTCGGACAGCTTTTGATGGTCCTGTTCAGCTTGCTCTATGGCATTATTTCATACCAATTTTCCTACTACGGCGAAATGATAACCTATCTTGGCATGACAATGCCTATGGCAGTGTTTGCGCTGATATCCTGGCTTAGAAATCCGTACAAAGGAAATAAAGCAGAAGTGAAAGTAAATTCCTTAACTTCAGCGGAAAACATCTTTCTGTGGCTGCTGACTGCCGTTGTTACCGTCGTGTTTTACTTTATATTGGAGCACTTTCACACCGCAAATATCATTCCAAGTACAATCTCCGTTACCACAAGCTTTCTTGCGGTGTATCTTACCTTCCGGAGAATCCCGTATTTTGCACTTGCCTATGCCGCAAATGACATTGTTTTAATTTTATTATGGATATTGGCAAGTATCACCGATGTGCGATATGTTTCTGTGGCGGTTTGCTTTGTTGCGTTTCTTTTGAATGATATCTATGGATTTATGAGCTGGAGGACTATGAAAATACGGCAGCAACAGGATGAAACAGCTTAAACCCTATCAAATTCTTTTCCCGAAACAAAAGATATTTTTCTGCTCTAATGTAATTTTAATGTTCATATTCTATAATACGGAAAAATAACATACAAAATGAAAAGAAAATCTGCTATCTGATTGTATAAAAAAACAGACGAAAGGAAGCCATCATGAAGACAGAACAAATTTCAACAAAATCACCTTCTGAAAAAGGAAAACTGCGAAAAAGGGGCACCTCTTTGTTTACAAGTTTCAGAAAATATTCCAAAAAGAAAAAGGTCTTGGTCATCCTCTGTGCAGTTGCAGTGCTGGTTGCTGTTGCAGCGGGAATCTCTGCGAATAAGCCGAAAAATAAACAGATGGTAACAGGAACCGACAGCAAAGTGGAAAGACGTGACATCACGTCTACCATTACCGGTTCCTCTGTGGTAAAACCAAAAGATCAATACTCTATCACCGCATTGGTTTCGGGCGATGTTATTTTTGCCGATTTTGAACAGGGAGACATGGTAACCGAAGGAGACATTCTTTATCAGATAGATTCTTCTGATGCAAAAAATTCCATCGAAAATGCAGAAATTTCGTATCAGCGCTCCCAAATGGATTATGACAAAGCGCAAAAAAACTATAACGATTTAACAGTGAAAGCCCCCTTTTCGGGAACTGTGAGAAACCTCTATGTGAAGGCTGGCGACTTTGTATCGGCAGGAACGAAAATTGCGGATATCTATGACGATTCTTCTCTCACGCTCACGCTCCCCTTCAACGATGCAGATGCCCAAAACATTCTGCCGGGCGATGCCGCCACGGTGAAAATTTCTTCCAACGGGGAGCAGTTAACAGGAACGGTGACCGATGTTGCATCGTCCGGTTATGCAACCACAGGGAATATGGTAGTCCGCACGGTTAAAATTTTGGTTCCCAACCCGGGTGCGTTAACCAACACAGAAACAGCAACTGCTGAAATCGGCAATATTTCCAGCAGTGACAAGGGGCCCTTTGCATATGCTTCATCCAAAACCGTTACAGCAGAAGCAAACGGAGAAATTGACCATGTCTATGTTTTAGAGGGTTCCGCCGTTTCGTCGGGTGCCGCCATCGCACATATTGATTCTGACACCGTGGCTGACAATCTTACCGCTTCCTCTCTGTCGTTACGGTCCTCTGCTTTGTCCCGGGATAATGCAATGGACAGACTCGATGACTACACCATCACAGCTCCCATTTCGGGAACGGTGGTTACCAAAAACATAAAAGCAGGCGATAAGCTGGACAACTCAAACATGTCTAAAGAAATGGCTGTGATTTACGATATGTCCAGCCTGGAATGTGAGCTTTCTGTTGACGAGCTGGACATCAAAAACGTAGCAGTCGGACAAAGTGTTGTCATCACATCTGACGCAGTGGAAGGAAAAACATATCACGGTGAGGTACAAAGCAGGTCCATTAACGGAACCACCTCCGGCGGTGTAACAACCTATCCGGTAACCATTGTCATTACCGATTTTGATGAAGATTTACTTCCGGGCATGAATATTGACGTGGAAATCACAACCTCTCAGGCGAAGGATGTTTTGGCCATTCCCATCACCGCTGTTAATCGCGGAAACACTGTTTATATAAAGGGCGAAAAAACCGATGCTGCCGACAAAGCACCTGAGGGCTATAAAACCGTAAAAGTGGAAACCGGTGTTTTCAACAACGAATACATAGAAGTGAAATCGGGCTTAACAGAAAAAGATACGGTTTACACACCAATCCAGGCGTCTCAAATCGGGTCGGCAATGGAAGAAATGATGAAGGGAATGCCCGGTATGCCCGCAGGGGGCGGTATGCCATCAGGGGGCGGTATGCCGGCAGGCGGTGGCATGCCCGGCGGTATGCGCTAAAAAAACTGCCATTTGAAAAAGATGGCATAAAGCGGAAAATCTATGTATTTTCATAGAATTTTTTTCCTCACAAGAAATGACTTTTTCAAAAATATCAAGGAATCAGTAATTACTAAGGGAGAACATTATGAATCAAAAACCTTTGGTAGAATTTCAAAATATCTATAAAATTTATCAAATGGGCGACTCCCAGGTGCGTGCGCTGGACGGTGTTTCTTTTTCGGTTTACGAAGGGGAATTTGTTGCCATTATCGGACAATCGGGCAGTGGGAAGTCCACCTGTATGAACATTATCGGCTGTCTTGATATTCCCACAGAGGGAACCTATCTGTTAAACGGAGCCGATGTAAGCAAATTGACCGATGATGAACAGTCGGAAATCCGCAATCAAACATTGGGCTTTATTTTTCAGCAGTATAATCTTCTGCCCAGATTAAACATCTTGGAAAACGTGAAGCTTCCGCTAATGTATAAGGGGTTAAAGGAATCCGAGCAAACAGAGCGTGCAATGGAGGCGCTCAACCGGGTAGGCATTGCAGACAAATGCCATCATAAGCCTTCCCAGCTGTCGGGCGGACAGCAGCAGCGCGCGTCCATAGCGAGAGCGCTGGCAGGTTCTCCTTCGGTCATTCTGGCAGATGAGCCTACCGGTGCGCTGGACTCCAAAACCAGTGCCGAGGTAATTGCATTTTTAATACAGCTGAATGCGCTTGGAAACACCATCATTCTGATTACCCACGACAACTCGATTGCGGCGCAGGCAAAGCGTGTCATACGCATACACGACGGAAAAATCATATACGACGGCATTCCCGCTGGCGACTCTATCATACGCTCCACTGTGCTTTTACAAAAGGAGGGAACGGTATGAAATTTACAAAAACAGTTCAGCTTGCCTTCGGAAGCATTCTGTCAAACAAGCTGCGTTCCTTGCTTACCATGCTTGGCATTATCATCGGGGTGGGAGCGGTTATCATTCTGGTCAGCATTATGGACGGAATTACAGGTCAGGTGACTGATGCCTTTGAAAGCTTCGGCATGAACAACATCACCGTTTCCATGGTATCCCGGGGCAGCACACGTTACATTGAGCCTGATGATATGTATGAAATCATCGACAAAAACCCCGATTTATTTACCTATTGCACACCAAATGTTTCGCTTCGGGCAACCGTAAAAGCAAAAAATTCGTCGGACAGCGAAAACGCTTCGGTTACGGGAACCAACGAAGCCTACGATAAAATCAATCAGTTAACCACCGAGCAGGGACGGTTTTTACAATTTATAGACGTTGAAAAACAGCTGAAGGTGTGTGTTATCGGCACCTATTATGAACAGGAATTTTTCGGCAAAGGAAAGGCACTTGGCAATACCGTTAAAATTAACGGAGTTCCCTTTACTGTCATTGGCGTTCTGGAGGAAAAAGCAGACTCCTCCGAAAATTCTTCGGACCAATGTATTTACATTCCCTACACCGTAGCTTCCAAGCTGTCGAATAACCGATTCATCTCTTCCTATACTGTCACCCTGACGGATGCAAACAAGCTGGAAAAAGCAAAAGCCGCACTGGAAAAAAACCTGACAAAAATTCTTGGCAGCAGCGACTTTTACAGCATTATTGCAACCCAGGAAATTCTGGAAGAGCTGAACAAAATTATGGGCACAATGAAAGCAGCCCTCGTTTGCATTGCAGGAATTTCGCTTCTGGTGGGCGGTATCGGCATTATGAATATTATGCTGGTTACTGTTACAGAGCGTACCAAGGAAATCGGTATCAGAAAATCTTTGGGTGCAAAAAAGAAACACATTCTTTCTCAGTTTGTGGTGGAAGCCGCCACAATCAGCGGCGTGGGAGGAATCCTGGGCATTTTATTCGGGGCAATCGTGTCCTTTGTGGCCGGAAAGCTGATGAATGTTACCATTCTCCCCTCACTGTTTGCAATCGTGCTTGCATTTTCGGTATCTGTAGCGATTGGTATCATGTTTGGTTTCTTGCCGGCAAAAAATGCTGCCAACTTGAATCCCATCGACGCATTGCGCTTTGAATAAGGCTTGAAAGGAGACTTTTTTCCATGAAAAAAATACTGACATTACTGATGAGTGCCTTACTGCTGTTTGCTGCAGCAGGCTTACCTGTATTTGCTGCAACCAGCTACGAAGCGGAGCTTTTGGCTGATTTGTCTATTATGCAGGGCGACCCCAACGGAGATATGCGCTATCAGGACAGCGTTTCCCGTGCGGAATGTGCAAAAATTGTAGTTGCAGCCTCCAAATACCGCGATTCTGTGGATATGAACAGCAAGCGGTCAGCTTTTCGGGATGTGACCTATGACCATTGGGCAGCTCCCTATGTAACGGTTGGAATCAAAAACGGTCTGTTCAAAGGATATTTTGATGCCACCTTCCGTCCTGCCAACACAGTAACCTATGAAGAAGCAATCACCATGCTTTTGCGGGTTCTGGACTACACAGACGAGGACATCGGCGATGATTGGCCCTATGACGGAATTGACCTGGCAAAAAAACTGGGCATCCTGGACGGAGTTTCCAAATCTGTGGGTCAGCCTCTTACCCGACGGGATATCTCGAAAATGATTTACAACACCTTAAATTCCAAAGCAAAGGGTGCTCAGGAAAAATATCTGAATGGCTTCAACAGAACGATTGGCCCCATCACAGTTACTTGTGCAAACTGGTATGAAGAGCTGGGAGCAACGGACAATGTAAAAGTCATCCGTGACGGTGCAGAAGCCTCCATTTCGGCAGTCAGAACAAACGATATTGCCTACTATATGGTGGAATATAACAAAGCTCTGGTGTATTCCAAAAAAATTACCGGCATTTATGAAGCTGCCTCTCCCAATAAGGATGCACCGGTTTCTGTAACCGTGTCCGGCGTTACCTATAACATTGAAGGGGATGAAGCATATGCAAAGCTGTCCTCCAGCGGAACACTGAATTACGGGGATACCATTACCTTATTGCTGGGAAAATCAGGGGACGTTGCCGGTGTGGCAACCAATCTGACAGATGATACAAAAGTGACCGGTTTCTTATCTGCAATAGGCACCAAGGAAACCACGGTGTCCGGCTCCACTGTGACAAAGCCTTATCTCCGGATTGTTCTTCCAAGCGGAGAAACCCACGAATACATTACAGAAAAAAACTATGAATCTTATCTGAACAAAGTTGTTACCGTAAAATTGGCAGATGGGCTTGCCACCCTCTCCTCCACCACGGAAAAACACTATGTTTCCGGAAAAATCACCTGGGATTCCACCGGTCATACACTGGGCTCCCATTCCCTTTCCTCCGACGTGAAAATCATTGAAGTATCCACCACAGAATCTCACAAAACTGCCACGGTTGCCTCTGTATATCCGCAACGGTTAAACGGCTTTCATATTAGTGAGCAAGACATTTTATATGTATCAAAAAATACTGCCGGAGACATTGATGCCCTGATTTTGCGCGACATGACCGGTGATATGCACACCTACGGCATTGTGACCTTTGCTGAAAACAACGGGGAAAGCCGTGTGTTAACAGGCAGCTACGAATATATTGTAAACGGCAATCAACAAACTCTCAGCACGCAGAACAAAATCTTCAGCGTGTCAGCCGGACAGGTGATAAAAATTGAAAGTGACGGACGGCAAGTTACGGCAATGACCCCGCTGAACCAGATAAAATCGAATAAAATTACCGCAGTGAACGGTGCCTCTGTCACCTTGGGAGGCAGCACCTACAGTCTTTCGGACAAGGTACAAATCTATGTAAAAAGCTCCTATCCGGCAGTGTATCATATGATCACGAGGGAAGAACTGAAAGAGCTTGCAGAAACACATCGTGCCGATGTTTATACAGACAAACCGTCCTCCACTGGCGGACAGGTGCGCATCATTGTGTTAAGCGAAAATTAAGCGTAACGCTCATAGGAAAGTGAGGGATTCTGATGCGAATTCTTTTAGCAGAAGACGAAGCCGACTTAAATCGGGTCATTACCAAAAGGTTGGAAAAAGAAGGATATTCCGTTGACAGCTGCTACGACGGAGAGGACGCTCTGCACTATATCAGTGTTGGCGAATTTGACGTGATTATATTGGATATTATGATGCCGAAGTCAGACGGTCTGGAGGTTTTGAAAACCATTCGTGCAGCGGGAAATCAAACTCCTGTGTTATTTCTCACTGCCAAGGATTCCGTTGAAGACAGAGTAAAAGGTCTGGATGCCGGTGCAGAGGACTATCTGGTAAAACCCTTTTCCTTTGACGAGCTGCTGGCAAGAATCAGAGTGCTGGTCAGAAAGCAGGGAAAGCAGGCAACCAGCGAGTACCGCTATGCCGACCTCGTGGTAGACATTTCTTCCCGCATGGTATGGCGCGGAAAGGACAAAATTGTGCTCTCGGCAAAGGAATTTGAAATTTTAGAATATATGCTCCGAAACAAAGAAGTGGTGCTGTCCCGCGAAAAAATAGAAAACCACGTCTGGAATTTTGATTACACCGGCGGAACAAATGTGATTGACGTGTATATCCGCTATCTAAGGAAAAAAATCGACAGCCCGTATGAGAAAAAACTGATTCATACCATCAGAGGCTCGGGGTATGTTCTGAGGGAAGAAGCATGAAAAAACTATCCGTAAAACTGCGCATCACCTTATGGTATGTGATGATTTTATCCATTCTGTTAATCGGGCTGTTAATTGCTGTGACCAGCATTAACTACAGTCTGTTGACGGCAGAATCCAAGCATAAAGTGGAGCAAACTGTCACCGACATTGCAAGAATGCTTCCTATGGAGCGAAAGCCCTCTCACCAAATGCCAAAATTTGAATTTTTTGAGCGAGGGGTCCATATTGCGCTGTTTGACCGGCACAAAAAAATGATTGGCGGCTTTATGCCCTATGAGTTTGCCGCCCAAATCGTTTTTAAGCCCGATGAAATGCTGGAAAGCACCTACAATAATGAAAATTTTCTGATTTATGCAAAAAACGCCCACTCCTATGAGGGTGCGGAAATTACAGTGGTTGGCATCCAGTCCATCACCGAAAAAAGAAACCTTCTGGACAATATCCACAAGGTATTAACAGGGTTTGTTTTCATCATCCTCCTGATGATTGCCGTTGGCGGATATTTTATCCTTTGCAGAGCCCTTCGCCCCATTGATAAAATCACCAAAACGGCACAATCCATCAGCAACAGCAATCATTTGTCCCAAAGAATTATGCTGGGTAAGGGCAACGACGAAATGTATCGTCTGGCAAATGCTTTTGACACCATGTTAGACAAAATTGAAGCCTCTTTTCAAAAAGAAAAACAGTTTACCTCCGATGCCTCCCATGAGCTCAGGACCCCTGTTGCCGTTATCCATTCGGAATGTGAATATGTTTTGGAATGTGCAACAAGCTTTTCGGATGCAAAGGAATCTGTTTTGTCAATTAAACGGCAGTCTGACAAAATGTCGAAGCTGATTTCCGAGCTTTTAATCATTTCCCGAATGGACAGAGAAAATCTGAAAATCAATTTTGAAGAGGTGGATGTTAGCGAGCTGCTGCACTTTGTTTGCGATGAACAGGAAGATATTCACGATGGCTCAACCCGGCTTCACCGGAATATTTCGCCAAACATTATGGCGAAATCTGACCAAATGCTTCTTGCAAGAATGTTTGTCAACCTGATTTCCAACGCCTATACCTATGGGACCCAAAACGGCAACGTCTGGGTATCTTTGCAACAAGACAACAACGATATGATACTACGCGTGAAGGATGACGGTATTGGAATTGCAGAAGAAGAGCTTCCCAAAATCTGGGAACGCTTCTACAGAGTTGACAAAAGCCGGGCAAAAAGCGGAAATATGGGGCTTGGCTTATCCATTGTGAAATGGATTGTGGAGCATCACAACGGAACAATTTCCATAACCAGTGAGCTTGGCTCCGGCACCGAAATTACAGTGAAAATCCCTGTCAGTCCAGCCTGCTCTGACTGATTTTTGGTGGCAGATATCAAAATCTCAATGCAGATAAGCGTCTGCCACCGAAATTATTCACTATTCATCATTCATTATTCATTTCCCTGCCAATGGCACATTTTACCGGGGAATCTCAAACGTGAGATAACAACCTCCCCCACTGTCATTCCGAAAGGCATTGCAGAAAGGAATCTCAATGTAAGGTTCGTGTAACCCCTACAAAGAGATTCTTCGTCGTTTGCACTCCTCAGAATGACAGACGAAAGGGGAACTCCGCAGAATAACAGAGAACAATAAACACCAAAAAAATCACGAAAAAAAAACAAATTTTTTTGAAACTGCTATCCGGTTTTCCGGATGCAAAAACAGGAGCTATTGCAAAATGAATTTCATTTTGCAATAGCTCCTTCTTGTTTGCTTTTTCGCTTCTGTTAAAGCTTTTCTGCAATGTCGTAAATCAGTTTTTCTGTTTTTTCCCATCCCAGACAGGGGTCTGTAATAGATTTTCCGTAAATATGCTCCCCAATGCTCTGGGCACCGTCTTCCAGATAGCTTTCAATCATCAGCCCTTTTACCAGACGTTTGATATCGCTGTTTTGATTTCTGCTGTGCACAATATCCTTTGCAATACGCACCTGCTCCAGATATTTTTTACCGGAGTTATTGTGGTTTGTATCCACAATAACAGTGGGATTGGTCAGATTGGAACGCTCATAAAGCTCTTCCACTCTTAACAGGTCTTCGTAGTGATAATTTGAAACACTTCTGCCTGCATAATCCACATATCCGCGCAAAATCGCATGTGCATAAGGATTGCCGTCGCTGGTAACCTCCCAGCCGTTATAGATGAAGGTGTGGCTGGACTGTGCCGCAACGATGGAATTCATCATCACGCTCAAATCACCGCCGGTTGGATTCTTCATGCCCACCGGTGCTCCGATGCCGCTGGCGGTAAGTCTGTGCTGCTGGTTTTCTACCGACCTTGCGCCAACTGCTACATAAGATAAAAGGTCCGAAAGAAACTGATAGTTTTCAGGATACAGCATTTCATCAGCACAGGAAAAATCATAATCTCTGAGTGCCGCCAGATGCAGCTCACGAATGGCAACCAGCCCTTTATACATGTCAGGCTTTGCATCGGGGTCCGGCTGGTGCAGCATTCCCTTATATCCCTGGCCGGTTGTTCTGGGCTTGTTGGTGTAAATTCTCGGAATAATAATAATTTTATCCGAAACCTCATCCTCAACCTTGCGCAGTCTGGAAATGTATTCAAGCACCGGCTCATTATGGTCTGCAGAGCAAGGCCCGATAATCAGGATGAATCTGTCAGAGGTGCCGTCAAACACTGCTCTGATTTCAGCATCCCGTTTTTCTTTGACACTTCTCATCCGTTCTGTAAGAGGATACTCCTCTTTCACCTCTTGCGGAACCGGAAGCTTTTTATGAAAATTCATATTCATTTTTATCTACCTCGATTTTGGTCTGCCCGAAAACAGGAGCGCACGCTCCCTCCCCTTCGGCCGACCTGTGACTAAAGCTTATTCACATCTGCCTCTGTGATGAGTTTATATCCCGCAGAGGTGAGTGCTGATTCTGCCGCCTGATTGCTTTCCACTCTTAAAACAACGTAAGCATGCTTTTCTGTGCGAGTCATAAACGCATAAAGATATTCCACGTTGATGTCTGCTTTATCCAGCACATCCAGCGCACCGGTAAGCTTGCCCGGCTCGTCGCCGATTTTAACGCCTACAACCTCGACCACCTTAATCAGATAGCCTTGTTCCTCAAGCACCTTTTCTGCTGTGGTTTCATCATTTACAATCAAACGCAGAATCCCGAAATCTTCTGTTTCTGCAATGGAAAGCGCTCTGATATTTACCTGATGCTTTGCAAGAATATCTGTAACCGAAGCGATGGTTCCTTTTCTGTTTGGAACAAATACTGTCAACTGTTTAATAGCCATTTTTCACAATCTCCCTTCTTAAACCAATTTCCGTTTATCAATCACACGAACTGCTTTACCTTCGCTTCTTGCAATGGTTTTGGGTGCTACAAGATGCACTGTGGGATTGATGCCAAGCATGGTTTTCATTGCGCTTGCCAGCGATTTTTCCATTGCAAGCACATCGCTTACCTTATCGGTGAACTGTTCAGCAGACATTTCTACATTTACCTCGAAGGTATCGGTGTTATTGACTCTGTCAACAACGATTTGATAGTTGGGCTGATAGCCTTCGTTTAAGAGGACTGTTTCAATCTGGCTGGGGAACACATTCACGCCGCGGATAATCAGCATATCATCTGTTCTGCCCATGGGCTTCGCCATTTTAATCAGGGTTCTTCCGCAAGAGCATTTCTTTCTGGAAAGCACACAAATGTCTCTTGTTCTGTAGCGGAGCAACGGGAATGCTTCTTTGTCCAGCGAGGTGAATACCAACTCGCCCTTTTCCCCTTCCGGCAGAACTTCACCGGTGTTGGGATCAATGATTTCTGCAAGGAAATGGTCCTCGTTGATGTGCATGCCGGTCTGCTCGCTGCATTCAAACGCAACACCGGGGCCGCTGGTTTCTGTTAAGCCATATATATCATATGCTTTAATGCCGAGGGTTTGTTCAATGCCCTTTCTCATTTCTTCTGTCCAGGGTTCTGCACCGAAGATGCCTGCCTTCAGCGGAATATCTTCGGGTTTGTAGCCCTGTTCTTTTAAGGTTTCGCCAATATATGCCGCATAAGAGGGCGTACAGCAAAGAATGGTTGCGCTTAAATCTGTCATAAACTGAATCTGACGGTCGGTATTGCCCGAAGACATAGGAAGTGTCAGACAGCCAACCTTATGAGAGCCGCCATTCAGACCGGCCCCCCCGGTAAACAACCCATAGCCATAAGCAACCTGACAGACATCCTTGTTGGTGCCGCCTGCTGCAACAATCGCACGGGCACAGCAGTCTTCCCAAAGGTCAACATCCTTCTGGGTATAGAATGCAACTACACGGCGACCGGTGGTTCCGGAGGTGGATTGAATCCGCACACATTCGTCCAATGGCTTTGCTAAAAGTCCGTAAGGATAAGCTTCTCTTAAATCGGCTTTTGTAAGGAACGGAAGTTTATGTAAATCTTCAATGCCGTGGATATCTTCCGGTTTTACGCCTTTTTCATCCATAAGATTGCGATAATAAGGCACATTTTCGTAAACGTGCTTCACCTGTTTTACCAGTTTTTCCGATTGCAGCTTTTGCATTTCGGAAACAGACATGGTTTCAATTTCTTTCTGATAGTAGTTCTGAGCCATTTTGCGTTCATCCTTTCCATTCCATTCAAAAATTATTCAAACAGTCTTGCAATGTCGGGGAAACAAAAAAGCCCTCTGCAATCCTGTTCAAGGATACAGAGGACGAAAAATCATTTCCGTGGTACCACCTCAGTTCGCCGCTATCTCACGGTAGCGACCTTATCAGGTACTGACATACCTTAGTTCTGTAACGGGAACTCCCGTTGCCTCCTACTTAAGATTGCTCTTGTTCAGTGCACTGCTAACAGAAGGAATTCGAGAAGGACGCCCCCTTTGCCTCGCACCAACCGGCAACTCTCTCCAGGTTCTTTCCAACCTACTGGTTTCTGCTCTCCGCATTTGTTGTAACGTATTTTAGCACTTTGAAATTAAAATGTCAATAGTTTTTCTGAAAATTTTTTAAGAAATTTTTTTTCGCATCATAAAAGTCTATCTGTGTCGATGAAGTTTTCGGTAGGCGGTTGCTGTCATCCCTTGCATATCCCGAAAAATGCGGGAAAAGTGACCGTAATCACAAAAACCGACGTTGTAGGCAATCTGATTTACCGAATCATCGGTTTCCTTGAGCAGGCGGCAAGCATAGAGAATCTTTTGTTTGCGGATATACTCTGCAATGGAGCAGCCCAAATAATCCTTTGCCACGCTGTAAAGTCGGGTGCGGCGGATGTGAAATTCGGCACAAACATCCTCCACGCCAATATTTTTTTCAATGTTTTTTTCGATGAATTTATCCATATGGCGAATAAATTCCGATTTTTGCGGGGTTACCCACTGGTTCGACAGCATATAGGAAGCAAGCGCCTGAAGCACCGTGATGCAGGCATCCAGCTCTGCTTTCGATTTTGCGGGAATCTGTTTGATGGCATCGCGGATTCCGGGAAATTCTTCTTCCGAAAATTGTTGGTAAAGGCGCTCCTGTATAGCGGTGGCTTCGTGGTCAGAAAGCACCTGACCGAACATCACATATCCCAAGATTCCGTTGGAGTCATAAATGGGAACAATGCACTCCCAAAGCCCCAGATGACAGGAATATTTTACGGTTTTTTCTCCCTTGGAGCAGATTTCAACATTTTTGCGGTCACAGTCCTCACATTTTTTTGCCCAGTGAGAATTTTTGCAGATTAAATCGCAAAAATTGTGCCGTGTAGACGGATATTCCATCAGCTGCTCCTGCTCCTTGCTGAAAAGCACTACACGCATATTGGTAAGGGTGTAAAAATCGCGGAATATTTTATATAAATTTGTCTGACTGATGTTTAACATAAAAAGCCTCTATTTCATGCGAGATAATATGTTTTTGTCTGCAATTACAATCATATGGGTGCCTTCATCAAGCGTGGTGTCTGGGCCAAAGGAAATTTCGGTAGCAACATCTGTTTTTAAGGCAACCACGTTTAGATTATATTTTTTTCTCAGTTCCAGCTCCCGCAGTGTTTTGCCTACCCATTCTTTCTTTACGGGCAATTCAAACACTGAAATATTCTCTGAAATATCTGCAATATCCACAAAACCGGAAGAAACTAAATTTTTTGCCAGACGCCTTCCCGATTCGGATTCGGGAATTACAACTTCATTTGCACCTAATTTTTTCAAAATGGTGCAATGTGCCTCATTGGCGCATTTGACAATTACAGTTTCCACTCCAAGCTCTTTGCAAAGAAGCGTAGCCATCACGCTGGCTTCAAAATTTTCTGCCATGGCAATCACCACCACATCAAAATCGGAAATGCCAAGCTGTTTCACCACATGAAAGTCTGTTACATCGGCACATTTTATAAACGGGATTTCCTCTGCCAAGGTGTCCACAACTTTTTGACTGCGGTCTACTGCAAGAACCGATGCGCCATTGTCCAACAATTCTTTTACTACTGCTTTTCCATATCTTCCCAGTCCAAAAACTGCATAACTTTTATGAAGCTTCATATATTGTTCTCCTTATCCTATCATAACTTCTTCTGCCGGATTGACTACTTTGTTTTCTGTGCTATTGTTGGTGCTGAATGCAAATGCCAGAGAAATTGGACCGATTCTGCCCAAATACATCGTCAAGATGATGACAAGCTTGCCTGCGGTGTTTAAGCTACCCGTAACATTGCGGGTTAATCCTACGGTAGCGGTTGCGCTGACGGTTTCATACAAAATGTTCATGAAATCACCGCCCTGAACAAGCAACAGCAGAAAGGTGGACCCAACCACCACCAACAGAGAAAACAAAAAGACTGCCAGCGCTTTTTTGATGATTTCCGAAGCAAGCTGCCGATGAAAGACATCTACCGTGCGCTTTGAACGGATCACTGCCAGTGTGGTGATGATAAGCACGAATATCGTTACCGTTTTCACACCACCTGCCGTTCCTGCAGGAGAACCTCCTACAAACATCAGAAGTACGCTGAGCAAGGCAGAGGCATTTGTGAGATTTTCCTGTGGAATTGAAGCAAACCCGGCCGTTCTTGTGGTCACCGACTGAAAGAGGGACACCATTGCTTTTTCCCAAAAGGAGTATGGTTGTATGGTGAGCGGATTGTTCCTTTCCAACAGGAAAAAAAGCACCGCTCCGCCCAGAATGAGCCCTGCCGTCACAACCAGCACAATTTTGGTGTGCAGACTGAAAAAGCGGAATCCCCGACGGGTACGATCGCAAAGATGATTCAAAATGTCAAACCATACCACAAACCCTAACCCACCCGAAACAATTAAAAACATGGTGGTAAAGTTTATCAGAGGATTCAATACATAGGGGCAAAAGCTTTGGTCTCCAATCAGGTCAATTCCGGCATTACAAAATGCGGAAACCGAGTGGAATATTGCATACCAAATGCCCTTGATGCCGAATTCAGGAAGGAACACCATCATATAAAGCAGAGCGCCAATGCCCTCAATCACAAGCGTTGTCCGGATTACCTTTCGGACAAAGTCGGCAATGCCCTCCATAGAGGTCAGGTTAAAGGAATCGCTGATTAAAATTCGATCATCCATTCCCATTTTCCTCCGGAAAAACAGCATAAATGCCGCCATTACGGTGACGACTCCCAGCCCGCCAATTTGAATCAGCAACAGAATCAATACCTGCCCGAATATACTCCAGGTATGAACAGTAGGCAAGGTGACCAGACCGGTTACACAAACAGAGGTGGTAGAAGTAAATAATGCATCAACATAAGAAACACTTGTTCCGCTTGCAGAACTGATGGGCAGACTTAACAAAACGCTTCCCAAAAGAATCAGTCCCAAAAAGCCCAACAAAATAATCTGCACCGACGAAAGTGCTTTTGTTCTTTTTTTCATAGCTTTTCTCCCTATGAAACAAAATTGGTATGTTTTGATTATAACACATCTAACTGGAAAAGTCAATTTCAACACCAGAAATATATAGAAAATGTAATTTTTTGAACAAATGTCACATAGTTTGCACAAATTTATCTTTTTTTTGGTGTCAGCATCCGTTATAATGAAAGAAAAGAAACAAATCAATCGGGGGAACCCACGATGAAAGAACAACGAATGCAATCGAAAAAATATATGGGAAACACCTTTCAGCTGGGAGGCACCCGTCACTACCGTTTGACCGACGGAATTTCTGATGGCTGTCGCTGTGTGGATGTGAACACAGGAAGCGGTTTTTCCTACACGGTGGTTTGCGACAGAGGGCTGGATATCTCTCTGGCTTCTTACAAAGGCACCAATTTGGTATTTTTAACCGAAAATATGGAAGCACATCCGGCTCATTTTGATGGGGCAGACATCCAGTGGCTCCGCACCTTTTCTGCCGGTCTTTTAACCACCTGCGGTCCCACTCATTTAGGCCCTCCCTGTGAAGATGATGGCGAAATTTTAGGGCAGCACGGCAGATGGACTTCCCTTCCGGCAAAACAGGTTTGCGATTTGTCCGATTATGAAGCGGGTGTCTTAAAAATCTGCGGAAAGCTCTATGATTCCACTCCCTTCGGGCATAAAATTGCCATTGACCGAACCGTTTCCTCTGAGTATGGAAAAAATTTTGTTGTCATTGAAGACACGCTTACCAACGAGGGCGGAAAAGAAGTCCCCTTGAATGTGCTTTATCACATTAACTTTGGCTATCCCCTTCTTTGTGAGGACACCATCATTCACGTTCCCTCAAAGGAATGTGTGGGATATGATGATTACACCAAAGAGCGAATGGCAGAAAAAGACAGCATCAAAGCCCCTGCAGGAGAAAATGCTGAAAAAAATTATATGCACACCTTTTCCGGTGAAGAAGCAACCGTCTGGGTGCATAATCCGAAATTAGAGGGTGGTCTCGCAGTTGCCATCACCTTCCCCTCCAAAGATTTGCCCTATCTGACGCAGTGGGTGTTGGAGGATGTAAAAGATTATGTGCTGGCGTTGGAGCCGGCAAATGTTCCTTGCGAATCCAGAGACTATCTTCGCAAAAACAATCTGCTTCCGTTTTTACAGCCGGGAGAATCCAGACACTTCCGCGTGAAAATCGAAGTGGTGGCAGGGAACGATGAAATTGTAAAAAAATTAGGAAAATAAGGGGAACTTCCCCAAAAAAATGAAAAAGGAGAAAAAACAATGTTAAAATCCAAAACCGCATTTGTCGTTTACGGTGTTCATAAAGACGGTTTATTAGACCCGGACGGCAACCTGTTTATCGACGAAAAAGTAATTGAAAACTCCAAAGCAGCGCTGAAAGCAGAAGGCGTTGAGCTGGTAGAAGAAAAACTGATTATCGCTACCAAGGAAGAAGCAAAAAATGTGTTGCTTCCCTTGGCAAAAGACGATTCTATCGACACTTTAGTATTATTCTCCGGTACCTGGGTATGGGCAGCACATATGATTGGTGCAGTTCGTGAATTTGCAAAAACCGGAAAAGGTATCGTAATCTGGACTCACGATGGCTCTCAGGGCTGGCGTCCCGTTGGCGGCTTGGTATTAAGCGCTGCACTGAACGAAGTTGGCATCAAGCATAAATTCGTATACGGCGGTGTTTCCGATATTACCAACGTAAAAAGAGTGGCAAACTACTGTAAAGCATCTGCACTGAAAAAGAGCATGGAGCTGACCACCTTACGTGCATTCGGCGGCAGAGGTATGGGTCAGACCTGCGGTGTTGCAGATCCTTCTCAGTGGATGAAAACCTTCGGTATTGACATTGACACCCGTGACACTATGGAACTGGTAGAAACTGCAAAAGCAATTCCCCAGGCAGAAGTGGATAAGGTTTGCAACTGGATTGACAATAACTTTACCTGTAAAGTAGAACGTAACGACGGAAACCTGCGTTCCATCCGTCTGTATCTGGCACTGAAAACCTTAAAAGAAAAAGACGGCTTTGACTATTACACCATTCAGTCCTTCCCCGGCATGGGCGATTACTATGCTGCAACCTGTTTTGCACAGAGCATGATGTTAAACGATGGTGTTCCCACTGCAACCCTGTCTGACTTTAACACCTGTCTGACCTCCATTATGATTATGGGACTTTCCAAAGACCCCATCTACTATGGTGACCTGCAGCACGTTGACAAGAAAAACAACGAAATCAAAATCATCGGTGACGGTGCAGTTCCGCCCTGTCTGGCAAATGAAGACGGTGTCGGCTTAGCCGGTCACGGTATTCCCACCGAAGGGGAAGCAGGCGGCTTGTCCATCGACCTGGTATGTAAGAGCGGTAAAGGTGTTCTGGCACGTATCAGCAGAGTAGACGGCAAATTCAGAATTTGTGTTGCTCGCTGTGAAGTGTTCCAGCCCAAAAAAGAAGAACTGGAAGCTCGTCGTCACGAATGCGGTATTCCTTTCTGGCCTCACGCTTTTGTTAAAGTTGACGGTGACATCGGCGCTCTGGTAGAAAACTGGAACAACGAATACGGCTGCTTAGGCTATGGCGAAGATTTGTATGACCAGATTGTTGAATTTGGAAATATTATGGGCATCGAAGTTCTTGCCTTCTAAAAAATGGAATAAAAGAACATAGAACGCAAAAGACATAGGTCTATTCATTGCCCCGGAGTGTGCAAATTATGCACTCCGGGGTAATTTGTTTTCCCTATGTCTTTTGCTATGAACCAGCTTTCCCACTCGCCGTAGCATTGCATGCAGCATTGTAGGGGTCGGCGTCCTCGACGACCCGCATATTTTCAATGCAGGCAAGTGTCTGTCACCGAAATTGTGCACTAAGCATTCTGCATTATTCATTGCTTCCTATGCCGTGCGCAGCACTTCTCTGCGCCTTGTTTACGGCTTGATAAAAGAATCCAGAACGCAAAAAAGCATACCTTTTTCATGCCTTCCACTTGAGGGGAAGGTGGCAAAACCATGGGTTTTGACGGATGAGGTGTCATTTTGACTCTGTCAAACAAAAAACTGCCGCGGAATGAATTTCATTCTGCAGCAGCTCTTTTTTTAGCTTCGTTGAGGGTTGTCTGTCCTATCTGTTGAGGATCAGCTTGGTCAGCTCAATGGGGTCAACGATTTTACCGTCTTTGTATACTCTCATATTGCCGGATGCAATTTCGTCAATTAAAATTACTTCATCGTTGTTGTAACCAAATTCAAATTTGATATCCCACAAGTCCAGACCAATGGTTTTCAAATCGTCTGCAACGATTTTGGTGATTTTTAAGGTCTGTTCTTTCATATCTTCAAACATTTTGAGGCTCATAACGCCCAGTGCAGCCAAGCCTTCGCCGGTAACCAGCGGATCGCCTTTTTCGTCATTTTTGAAGGTGCATTCCACATAGCCGCCTTCCAAGGGGGTTCCGTCTTCAATATATTCGCCATATCTTCTTACGAAGCTTCCGGTTGCAACCAGACGGCAGATTACTTCCAAGCCGTGGCCAAACACTTTGCCGGGCAGAACTTCCATAGTAGCATCTTCCACATTTGCATTCACATAGTGGGTTTTGATGCCTGCTTTTTTCAGCAAATCAAAATAATAAATTGAGGTTCTTAAATTTTCTCTGCCGATACCTTCGATGGTTAAGCCGACAGCGTTTTCACCGGGGTCAAACACACCGTCTTTACCGGTGCAATCATCTTTGAATTTCAATAATACATTGCCATTTTCCAGGCTGTAAACGTCTTTGGTTTTGCCTTCGTAAATTTTTTTCATAGGTCTTTTTGCCCCTTTTCAAATAAATTTGAATTTTTTAACATTTATTATCATAGCATATTGTTCACCAAATTTCAATATTTTCTTTTTACAAAATCAGAATTTTTTTTAATTTTATGAAAAATTCAGTACAAAAAAGAGGGATACACCCAAAAAATCGTATAAAATGAATAATAATCCAACGAAAAATCGGGGAATTTGGTTGACAATTACATCAAATTAGTATAAAATAACACTGATAGCACAAACTAAATGATATGAAAATTTTATGAAATAAACGGAGGAATTTACTATGGCAGAAAACAGATTAATCGGCTCTTATCCTGTAATTGGTATCCGCCCCACCATTGACGGCAGACGCGGTCCCCTGAAGGTAAGAGAATCCCTGGAAGACCAGACTATGGGTATGGCAAAAGCAGCAGCAAAGCTGTTTACCGAAAACTTAAAATATTCTAACGGCGAACCGGTAAAGGTTGTCATTGCCGACACCACCATCGGCCGTGTGGCAGAAGCGGCAGCTTGTGCTGAAAAATTCAAAAGAGAGGGTGTTGACATCACCTTAACCGTTACTCCCTGCTGGTGCTACGGCTCCGAAACCATGGATATGGACAAAAACACCATCAAAGCAGTTTGGGGCTTTAACGGTACCGAAAGACCGGGTGCTGTATATCTGGCTGCTGTTCTGGCAGGTCATGCACAGAAAGGCTTACCCGCATTCGGCATTTACGGTCACGACGTTCAGAATCTGGACGAATCTGACAAAATCCCCGCTGATGTAGAAGAAAAACTGCTTCGTTTCGGTCGTGCAGCAGTTGCAGCGGCTACCATGAGAGGAAAATCTTACTTGCAGATTGGTTCTATCTGTATGGGAATTGCCGGTTCCATTATCGACACTTCTTTTATGGAAGAATATCTGGGCATGAGAGTAGAGTCTGTTGACGAGGTTGAAGTAATCAGACGAATGACCGAAGGCATTTACGACCATGCTGAATATGAAAAAGCGCTCGCCTGGGCAAAAGAAAAATGCAAAATGGGCTTTGACAAAAACCCTGCTGATATGCAGAAATCTGACAAAGAAAAAGAAGAACAGTTTGCATTTGTTGTAAAAATGGCTTGCATCATCAAAGATTTGATGAACGGTAACAAAAACTTACCCAAGGGCTGTGAAGAAGAAATGGTTGGCCATAATGCCATTGCAGCAGGCTTCCAGGGTCAGAGACAGTGGACTGACTTCTACCCCAACTGTGACTTCCCCGAAGCAATGCTCAACACCTCTTTCGACTGGAATGGCGCAAGAGAACCCTATATTTTAGCTACTGAAAATGACGTATTAAACGGAATCGGTATGCTGTTTGGCAAGCTCTTAACCAACCGTCCCCAGATGTTTGCCGATGTAAGAACCTACTGGAGCGGTGACGCTGTAAAACGTGCAGCAGGTTATGATATCGAAGGCAAAGCAAAAGATGCTGACGGATTTATTCATCTGATTAACTCCGGTGCTTGCTGTCTGGATGCTTGCGGCGAAGTAAAAGACGAAAACGGCAACGGTGTGATGAAACCCTGGTATGAAATGACCAAAGAAGATCAGGATACCGTTATGGCAGCTACCACCTGGAATATGGCTGACTTAGGCTATTTCCGTGGCGGCGGTTTCTCTTCCAGATTCTTAACCAGAGCAGAAATGCCTGCAACCATGATCAGACTAAATTTAGTAAAAGGATTAGGTCCGGTTCTTCAGATTGCAGAAGGTTGGACCATCGGTTTACCCGACGAAGTTGCCGACGTATTATGGAAACGTACCGACTACACCTGGCCCTGTACCTGGTTTGCTCCCAGATGTGACGGCAAGGAAGGCAGCCCCTTCAAAACCGCTTACGATGTAATGAACAACTGGGGTGCTAACCATGGCGCAATCAGCTACGGTCACATCGGTGCAGATTTAATCACCCTGTGCTCTATGCTCAGAATCCCCGTTTGCATGCACAACGTACCCGAAGAAAAAATCTTCCGTCCTGCCGCTTGGAATGCGTTTGGCATGAATAAAGAAAGCGCAGACTACAGAGCATGTGAAAACTTCGGCCCCATGTATAAATAAGACTTGATAAAATAAACGAGACTGCAAAAGGCATAGGATTTTTCCTATGCCTTTTGTTTTTTTATTTTGTTTGAATAGTCCGCTACCATATAAGGCGCAGAGAGTACTGCGCTTTCAAGCAATGAATAATGCAGAATGCTTCGTGCATAATTTCGGCAGCAGGCGTTTGCCTGCATTAAAAATATGCGGGTCGTCGAGGACGCCGACCCCTACAATGCTGCATGCAATGCTACAGCGAGCGGTGAGATTCATTAATTCTGGATTCTTTTATCAAGCCGAAAGAGTTAGTCGAAGTTGAGGTTGGTATACCCCTCGGAAAAATCCACATTTTCCAGCGCAGGATTCACCGCTTTTACCATCGCATAGGGGGTTAAGGTTCCGGGTTGGGTGAGGAGTGCTTTTTGGTAGCCTTTTCTTGCGAGAAAGTCCAGAAAACAGTCCAGATCAGTGGGAGAGGCCAGATAAGCCTCCCGAATTTGTATGATATCACGGTCTTTTGTCCAGAAGAATCCGCTGTTGCCGATTTTATGATAATGTCCGTCGGAAAGGGCAAAGTCGTTATCCTCCCGGGAGCGGATGATTGCTGTGGAGAAACGCTCTATATAGCGAAGATAGTCCTGATGGAAATCTTCGGGAGCTTCTTTGATGTCATAGGAGAGATGCTCTTTTTTTTCGGGGAAAAGCATGGTTTTTTTCAGAGAAAAGCCGGTTTTGTAACCGATTTTTTCATAGAGGGAAAAAAGCGAAGCTTCTGCCGGAACCAAATAGTAAAGGTCTACCGAACTGCCGAAATGAGCTTCCATTTTCAAAAATACTTCTTTCATGTAGCCTTTTCCGCGGGCAGCGGGAACGGTTCCCACGCCGTATACATACATGGCACGATACAGCTCTCCTTTCACCTTTGCTGTAAAAGGAATGGCGTACAAAAAGCTTTGAATCTCACCGTTTTCTCGCACATCGAACACCATATCCAGCTTGGCAGAAAAAATGCGGTCGCAAAAAGACTCTTCTTCAGAAAATATCTCCCGAAACAGTTGTTTATAAGTGGAAAGCTCCTCGTTTGGTATCATAGGTTCGCTCCTTTATTGTAATCAGTCTATCAATTTCAGCAGCTCGGAAGGATGAGCAATCACGTGGTCAGCTCCGTTTTCGCACAGCTCTTCTTTGGTGCGAAATCCCCACAAAGCGCCAACGGTCAGGCAATTTGCCCGTTTTCCTGTTTTCATATCCACATCGCTGTCGCCCATATAGATACATTCCCCGGGGGTGATGCCCCATTCTTTTGTGATTTGAAAAATGCCCGTAGGGTCCGGCTTTCTGGGGTAAGCATCACACTGCCCCAAAACATGAGTGAAGGGGTGCTTTGGAAAATATTCTTTCATCAGCTTCACTGCATTTTCATGGGGTTTATTGGTGAAAACCGCAAGCTTAATGCCTTTTTCACATAAGCCGTCCAGCATTTCTAAAATACCGTCATACGGCTCCACACGGTAAGCACAAAATTCTTGGAAGCATTCTCGATATTTCTTCTTTGCTTCTTCTAAATGGGAAAGGGTGGGATCTCCTGCATAACGCAAGGCACGTTCCACCAAAACGTCAACTCCGTCTCCTGCAAATGTGCCATATTGGGAAACAGGTGCTTCGGGCAAAGAAAAAGATTTTAGCATTTCGTTCCCCGATTTTGCAATGGATTCCAAAGTGGCAAGCAGGGTGCCGTCTAAATCAAAAATAACGCCTTTTATCATCGTGATCTCTCTTTCTGTGAAATATTTTCGTTGGGAGAATAGGTTTCCATAATTTTGATGGCAATTTTCATGCCGTCTACGCCGGCGGAAACGATACCCCCAGCATAACCGGCTCCCTCACCGCAAGGATATAAGCCCTCTGCGCTTTCTGACTGAAACGCTTCATTCCGGGGAATCCGAAGGGGAGAGGAAGTACGGGTTTCCACCCCCGTAAAAATGGCACCACGGCTGACAAAGCCGGGCATTTTTCGTTCAAACGCCTGTAAACCCTCTTGCAGAGAATCTATTACAAAGGCAGGGAAAATATCAGAAAAATTCACTTCCGAAATTCCTCTTGAGTAGGTAGGTTCAGGGTAAGCTCCCGTGGGCTTTACCCCGGTAAAATCAAAGGAAGTCATAAAGGGTGCACGGTAGTTTTTGCCGGCAATCTGATAGGCAGTTTTCTCCAGCTTTTCAATAAAATAAAGTCCGTCAAAGAGTCCCGCGCCAAAATCCTCCGGCGAAACCGACACACATAAGGCGGAATTGGAGTTTTTGCCGTCTCTTGCAAGATCACTCATGCCGTTCACCAACACTGTTTCTTCTTCCGACTGGCTGGGCACCACCACACCACCGGGACACATACAAAAGCTATAGGCGGTGTGTCCGTTCTGACAATGGTGAAACAGCTGATAATCGGCTGCACCAAGGTTGGGATGTCCGGCACTTGAGCCATATTGAATTTCGTCAATGACTTGTCGAAAATGCTCCACACGGCTCCCCACGGAAAAAGATTTCGGAGAAAGGGAAACGCCTTTCTGATGAAGCAATTTATAGATATCTTTGGCACTATGTCCTGTGGCAAGCACCACTACAGATGCAGTAACGGTTTCAGAGCCGTTTACTTCCACCCCTGTGACACGTTGATTGGTGAGGAAAACATCGGTAAGCTTGGCACCAAAACGGATTTCGCCTCCCGATTTTTCAATTTCTTTTCGGATATTTGCCACGCATTTGACCAGACGGTCGGTGCCGATATGGGGCTTTGCCTGATAGGAAAGGTGAGGCAAATCACTGTGCTGTGCCAATAATGTTACCACCTCGCCCGACAAGGGATCGCTGATACGGGTGGTCAGCTTTCCGTCGGAAAATGCACCTGCACCGCCCTCCCCAAACTGCACGTTGGATTCGGGATTAAGAGGTCCACCCGAAAAGAAGAAATTGACGGTTTCCAACCGTTTTTCAATGGGTTCTCCCCGTTCTAACAGAATGGGAGCGTAGCCGTTTTTGGCTAATGTATATGCACAAAAAAGTCCTGCGGGTCCTGCCCCCACAACCACGGGTCTGCCGACAAGTTTTTTTGTGCCAAAGGTATAATCAACCTTTTTTTGATTGTAAGGCATGGCTTTTTTCTGAAATTTTTTGGGAATGCTTTTTGCCGAAACCAAAAAAGTGTATACAAAAGAAATCTCCTCTTTTTTGCGGGCATCCACCGATTTTTTGTGAATGGTGACCTCGCCCTGGGGGAGATTTTTTTTCATATAGGAAACTGCCTCTTCATCGGAAACCGAGAGGGGAAATTTGATGTCTTTGAGTAAAAATTTCATCGGAAAAAGTCCTCCAGAAGAGATTTACATTCCAGCTCCATAATGCCACCGTAGAGTTCGGGAGTATGGTTGATTTTATGAAGATAGCCCAGCTTTTCTACATATTCCATTGCGCCGTATTTCACATCGTAGCAACCAAAATATACCCGTTTTACGCGGGCATTGACGGCAGCACCCAGGCACATGATGCAAGGCTCCTTGGTGACATACAGCTCGCAATTCTCCAAATAGGTGGTGCCAAGCTCCGAAAGCCCCCGCTCAATGACCAGAAGCTCCGCATGGCAGATGCCGTTTTTTGCCACACATTCATTGTGGGCGGCGGCGATGACCTTTTTATCCTTCACCAAAACGGCACCCACGGGGATTTCATTTGGATCTTTTTTAGCTTCTAAAATGGCAAGCTCCATAAATTTGTTTTTCATTAGTATGCCCCTCTGTAATAATGACCGCGGGTATATCGGGTCAAGGGATTCTGCTCCAGCTTGAAAGAATGAATGATTTCCTGAACCTGTGCCTTGTTTTCACGGAAGAAGTGGAGACGCACCTGCGTTACCCCTGCAGCGCGGATGTCGTTCAATTTGTCGGACATCATAATGGGATAGGGGTTGTAGATGGCGTTCTGACTGCAGTTTTCGCAAGCGATGATAAATTCTTCACCCTTGCGGTCGGTAATGGTTAAATCTGCTTTGTCGCATTTTCCTCTCAAATTGGATTTGATGCAGGACTGGGTAATCATCAGGGGAATCTGCCCGTAGCCCAGAATACATAAATCTGCAGAGTCGGTCATGATATTTTTCACATTTTTTAAGTTTGCTTCTACGGATGCTGTGATACTTTTGACACCTTTTTGTTCCAGAAATTCTGCCGACAGGGAATTGGTTACATTCAGCGGATAATCAGCATAAATGTGATAATTTGGTGCAAAAGCTTTTAAGTATCCCACGTTTCCCACCAAAACATCTGTTATTTCGGGATGTTCACTTAAAAATGCACGGGAAGCAGAGATTTGCTTATCGGTAGCAATTCGTTCACACCATAAGCCGATATTGTCAATTTCGCCGTATTTTTCTAAGTATTCCTCGATGATTTCTTTTTTGGCAAAAATTTTCTTATCCCAGCATTCCCGCACCCATTTCATCTGAAATGCAGTGGAAACGGTGCAATAATAATCCAAATCGTCAGTAGATTTTCGCTTTCTCATTTGATAAGAATAGTTTTCACTATGCCGCTCAAACCGGAATAAGCTGTCCAAATATGCGCCGATTTCTCTGCGCAGCCCATTCATCTGAGACACGCTTAAAAACAGAGGCTCGTCGCTCATTGCAATTTCAATTTCTTCAAAGCAGAAGGTTTCGTTTCCGGTTTTGGACAGCTGATCCATCAGCTTTTCCCTTGTGACAGGAGCGTTTTGGGCAAGCTGGGGAACGGTTTCGGAAGTGAACGGATAAACCTCTTCTCCCAACAACAGCTCCACCTGAACCGGCTCGTTTGGTGCAAGGTATAAAGATACAGAAATAGGAATCTGCGAAAATTCCCGTTCTTTGTTTAAGATTTGGTCATAGTAACGCTCCATTTTTTTGGTTTCACGGGAATAGGGATTTTCATTTTTATAATAGTTGAACAGTTTTTTATCTTTTACCCCGTCAAAATAGCCGGGAGTGTAGCCGCCACGGTTGAAAGAAGCGTTTAAGATGGCATAATCTTCCTCGGTGGGTGCTTCTTCGGAGTCTAACACTCTGCGGTATACGTCGGTAACAGCGGCAGTGTAATATTTGCTTTTCAGTCTGCCCTCCAATTTGATGACATCGGCTCCTGCTTCTTCCAAATCGGGAAGATAGTCAATGAGTGCCAGGTCTTTTGGAGAAAGGAATGCCCCCTTCTTGCTGCGGCATTCATACATCATGCGGCAAGGCTGGGCGCATTTTCCGCGGTTTCCGCTACGTTCGCCAATGAAGCTGGACATTAAGCACTGCCCGGAATAGCACACACAAAGGGCTCCGTGGGCAAATACTTCTAAATTAAGGTCGGTTGCCTTACGGATTTTTTCGATTTCTCTTCTGGACAGCTCTCTGGGCAATACCACCGTATCAAAGCCTTCTTTTTCCAACAGCTTCACGCCGGACAGGTTATTGACGGTCATCTGGGTAGATGCCACCAATCGAAGGTCGGGTGCAATGTTTTGCACCAGTTTTGCAACCCCCAAATCCTGCACGATGACACCGTCGGCAAGAGAGTTGTAGATGACCTCAATCACTTTGGTGATTTTGGAAATTTCATTATCATAAACTAACGTATTTAAGGTTACAAAAACTTCTACTCCCCTTTTGTGGCAGTAGAATACCGCATCTTTTAAGGTGTCTTCGGTAAAATTTTCGGCTCCGGCTCTGGCATTGAAGGAATCCAGACCAAGATATACTGCATCGGCGCCGGTTTTTACAGCGGCAACCATTGCATCATAGGAGCCTGCAGGGGATAATATTTTCATAGAATTCGTTTCCTTTACAAAAATATTGACTGAATTGTCTGTCATTCTGGGATGCCATAGGCACTTTCAAGCAATGAATAGTGAATAATTTCGGTGCCAGTCGTTTGCCTGCATTAAAAATATGCGGGTCGTCGAGGACGGCGACCCCTACAATGCTGCATGCAATGCTACAGCGAGCGGTGAGATTCATTGATTCTGCGCCTTTTATCCAGCCGTGAATAAGGCGCAGAGAAAAGGATTCAGAAGTGCTGCGCACTGCATAATCCCGAAGGCGTACTTATGCTGCATGCAATGCTACGCCGAGAGGTGAAGTTTGTTCGTAACAAAAAAGCAATTACAATCCAAAATTGTTGCAAACAATTTTCACATTATAAAAATAAATTTATTCTCATTCCCATTGCTTTTTTGTGCTCTGGATTCTTTTATCAAGCAGTATCTTTAGAGGTCTTCGGCGGTGATGTGTACCCTTTCAATGTTTTTAACTGCTTCCTCAATGAAAGCATCCATATCCAGTTTTTGTTCTTCAAAAATAACATCTTTCACTCTGGGATGCAATTTGGGGTGCTTGGGGGTAAAGACGGTGCAACAGTCTTCGTAAGGCAGAATGGAAGTTTCAAAGGCTTCCATTTTGCGGGAAATTTCGGTGATTTCGGTTTTATCCATTCCGATTAGGGGACGAAAAACAGGGATGTCTACTGCAGAGTTGGTCACCTGCAGACCTTCAATGGTCTGGCTGGCAACCTGACCTAAACTTTCGCCGGTCACCAATGCACCGCAGTTATTCTCCAATGCTACACGCTCTGAAATTTTCATCATAAACCGGCGCATCACAAGGGTCATCATATCTTCCCGACACTTTTCACCGATGGCAAGCTGAATGTCGGTAAACGGAACAATGTGAAGCCGATAGGGTCCGGTATACTGCGCAATAATTCTTGCCAGAGAAATCACTTTTTGCTTGGCACGCTCGGAGGTGTAGGGGTAAGAATAAAAATGAACCGCCTCTAACTTCAACCCTCTTTTTGCCATCATAAATCCTGCCACCGGGCTGTCGATTCCTCCGGAGAGGAGCAACACACCCCGTCCACCTGTTCCAACGGGAAGCCCGCCGTGACATTCTTCTTTTTCAAAATAGATGTAGGCACCTTTTTCCCGCACCTCCACCATCACCTGAATGTCGGGGTTTTGCACATTTACCGTAACATTTTCGATGTGATCGTGCAAAAAGCCGCCCAGCTCTCTACAAATGGCAGGAGAATTCAGAGGAAAGGTTTTATCGGCACGCTTTGCCTCCACCTTAAAAGATTTTCCGTTTAATTTATCTTTTAAGAGGGTCAGGGCATCCGCTTTGATTGTCTCCATATCTTTTTTTGTTTCATACACCACCGATACGGATTTTAGGCCAAACACTTTTTTTGCCTTGTCCAGCATAGTGTAAAAATCGGCATCTTCATTGGGCTCCATATAGATGGCAGACTGATGAATGGAAACCGATTTTAACAGCCCTTTTAACTGATTTCTGATATTTTTTAAGAGTTGGTCTTCAAAATTTCTGCGGTTTAAGCCTTTGAGTGCCAGTTCCCCACATTTTCCCAATAATAATCTGTGCATATTACTGCTCCTTTTTTGTTTCTTCGGTTTCCACCGGGCGATATAACAGCTTGTATGCCACTGCAGTCAGGTGAAAGCCTTTGATTCCCGCAAGATATCCCAAACCTGTCACCACAGCAATAACAGCAGAAAAAATGCCTGCTGCACCGAAGTTGACAATGCCGTCGTTATAGATAATGTGTGCAAAATAAAAAACTCCGTTCCAGATGGTAACCACAAAATGAACCACCCAATGAGGAAAGGCAAGCCAGCAAAGTAAGGGCACCACCATATAGCAAATGGCAACGAGAGCATAAGCAATGGGGAATTTCACATGAGGTTTTACTTTGCTGTAGGATTTTTGATGATCCCACCCTGCTTTCTGGGCATAGCCATACACACCAAGCAAATATAAAATCAAAAAGAACAACCCGAAAAAGAGCTGCAGCTTTCCCCCTGCTGTGGTAACAATTAAAAATGCTAAAATTGAATATACCAGTTGATTAAAAAAAAGTGCCAACAACGGATGCTTACGTTTTTCTACCATAAAAGAGTCCTCCCTTTCTTTGCCATCATAAACCCTGCCAAAACATTGCCAATGGCACAAATGGCAAGTGCTCCCCAAAGGAAAACACTTGCCACCCTTTCCATTATGGTCGGTTAAAATTCCAGCTTGGATTCAATGTAAGGAATTACTTCGTCAATTTTCAGGCGAATTTGTTCCATGGTATCACGGTCACGCAAGGTAACCGAATTGTCTTCTTCCGATTCAAAATCGAAGGTGATACAAATGGGGGTTCCGATTTCGTCCTGACGTCTGTATCGTTTTCCGATAGAGCCGGCATCGTCAAATTCACAGGGGAATTTTTTGATGAGCTGTTCATAGAGCTTAAATGCAGGCTCGGAAAGCTTTTTGGATAGGGGAAGCACTGCCGCCTTTACGGGAGCCAGCGCCGGATGGAGACGTAATACCACACGGGTATCTCCTTCGGAAACTTCTTCCTCATCATAAGCATCCACCAAAAACGCCAATGCCACACGGTCCGCACCCAAAGAGGGTTCGATTACATAGGGGATGTAGCGTTCGTTGGTAACAGGGTCGATATATTCCATTTTTTCACCGCTGTGTTCGCTGTGCTGTTTTAAGTCAAAGTCGGTTCTGTCTGCAATGCCCCACAGCTCGCCCCAGCCAAAGGGGAACAAAAATTCAAAGTCGGTGGTGGCGTTGGAATAGTGCGACAGCTCTTCCTGCTCGTGGTCACGAAGTTTTAAGTTTTCTTCCTTGATGCCTAAAGAGAGAAGGAAGTTTTTGCAATATTCTTTCCAGTACTGGAACCATTCCAGATCGGTGCCGGGCTTACAGAAAAATTCCAGCTCCATCTGTTCAAATTCACGGGTACGGAACACAAAGTTACCGGGTGTAATTTCGTTACGGAAGGATTTTCCAATCTGGCATACACCAAAGGGAACTTTTTTACGGGAAGTTCTCTGCACCGATTTGAAGTTGACAAAAATACCCTGTGCAGTTTCGGGACGTAAGTATAACTCGCTCTGTGCATCTTCGGTAACACCCTGGAAGGTTTTGAACATTAAGTTAAACTTTCTGATTTCGGTGAAGTTAGACTTTCCGCAATCGGGACATACGATGTTGTTGTCTTTGATGTACTGCGCCATCTGTTCGTTGGACCAGCCTGCCGGCAGAACGCCTGTGTCTTCAATGAGCTTATCTGCACGGTGACGGGTTTTACATTCTTTACAGTCCATTAAGGGGTCGGAAAAGCCGCCAACGTGACCGCTTGCCACCCATACTTTCGGATTCATGAGAATTGCTGCGTCCAGCCCTACGTTATAGGGATTTTCCTGCACGAACTTTCTCCACCACGCGCGTTTTACATTGTTTTTGAATTCTACACCCAAGGGGCCGTAGTCCCAGGTGTTGGAAAGGCCGCCGTAAATTTCGGAGCCGGAATATACAAACCCTCTGCCCTTACAAAGAGCAACGATTTTTTCCATTGTTTTTTCGGTATTTAACATAACGATTGATTCCTTTCCCTATTGTGTGTAACTTATTTGATGCCTTTATTTAAGGAAGCTTTATGTGCCTGTGAGGAAATGATGCCGTAGTGAATGAATGCTGCAATGGTGTAAATGCCGACTAAAATCATAACGATGCTGATTCTGAAGGAGATGGGATTGCCAAAGAAGAAATTCAGTTTGTTCAGCCACATTACAACGGGCATACCGATGCCGGGAATGAAGCCGATAATCTGAGTGGGGTAAATGAAGAATGCGCTGATTGCACCTGCCACACAAACCCAGAACCAGTTATTGTATTTTGCTGCACGGGAAGTTTGTCCCTGTGCATTGAATTTTTTGGATTTTACTTTTAAGAATACTGCCAGAACAATAAGGCCAACCATCAAAATGTAGGTTATCCATCTTGCGGTGTTAACAAAGCCGGAAGAGCCCTGGAACCAGTTAATGAGGTACAGACAAAGCATTTCTGCACCCAAAGCGGTTGCAAAAATAGACAGCAGTCTGTTTTCAATTCTTTCTTTTTCTTGTTTGGTAAGTTTGGTTGCTTGTTTTTTCATACTGTAAAAAAACTCCTTTTATGAAAATATTTTTTAATCAAAACTTCAGCGAGAAAACCGATAGTTCAGATTTGCCAGGGTGTAAAGACCGGCAGTTTCTGTACGGAGTATCCGACTTCCCAAAGACACAGCGTGAAAGCCATGTGTTAGAAGATAGGTTGCTTCCTCTTCCGAAATGCCACCCTCCGGCCCGATGACCACTGCAATGCTTTGAGGACACTCCAGCTGCTCCAGCACTTCTTTTAGGGTGGTTTTCTTTTCGTCTTCATAGCAGAGAAGCTTCAAATCAAAGCTGCTCCAGTCTACCTGCTTGACGGTGACGGGTTCTGCAATTTCGGGAATGGTGAGCCTTCCGCATTGCTGGGCGGCAGACTTGGCTATTTTTTGAAACCGCTCCACTTTTTTGGGAACATCTTTCCCCTCAATTTTGGCGATGGAACGCTTCATTTTTAAGGGAACCACCCGTGACACGCCTGCTTCCACCGCTTTTTCCACGATGAAGTCCAGCTTGTCTCCTTTGGGTATTCCCTGAAAGAGCGTTACCGAATAGGGATTTTCAGAAGAAGAATCCAATTCTTCTACAACACTTACTATTATACTGTTTTTTTCGATTTTGTCAATATTACAGAGCAATTCTTTTTGATTTTTTATAAGAATCAAAGATTCCCCTTCCCGAAGTTTCAACACATTTTTGATGTGGTGAACGGTTTCATCGGTTAAGGTGACGGTGTTGCCCGAAAGGGAGGCATCGGTAAAGAATCGGTTCATAAAATACTCCTTTTTTGGAAAATGTGAAAAAAATATGAGAACAGACGATGTAACAGGGGAAGAATGAATGAGATTCTTCGCTTCGCTCAGAATGACACCCGTTGGGTGTTCTATCCAACGGCAGTTCTATGCCTTTTGTGATCTCGGTGATTTTATCAATCCTAAAACAAGGCGCAGAGAAAAGGATGCAGAATCCAGAAATCGAAAGAAAACCACCGGTTTTCTCTTCCCGAAGCTGTACCGTGTGTACAGCGAGTGGTGAGATTAACGGATTGTGCGCCTTTTATCAAAACCACAAACCCAGGCGCAGAGAGTACTGCGTACGGCATAGGCTGCGAACGGCATATGGACAAATGAATAATGAATGATGAATAGTGAATAATTTCGGTGCCAGACGTTTGCCTGTATTGAAAATATTCGGGTCGTCGAGGACGCCGACCCCTACAATGCTGCATGCAATGCTACGGCGAGTGATGAGGTTCATCCATTTGGCGCCTTTTATCAAGCCTAAAACATTGGTTTGTGGGGGTTTTTAATCCGAAAATCCTCCTGCAAACAGGATAAAAACGCTTCCGGCTTACTGAGATTATGTTCGCAATACCAGTCATAAAACAGGCGGAAGAGTGTTGGATGAGACAGGGGCGGTCGGTTTTCCAAAAGCTGTCCCAAGGAAAGAAATGTATGGTAATAGGAACGGTGGTTTTCGTTCCATAAAAAAGACAATGCTGATGGGAAAAAACCTTTATTGGAAAAGGTATCCAACCCGTTTTCTGCAGTTTTCAGCTCGATGATATCCCAAACGGAGAGCCAGTTGGTGGAAATGACCTGATAAGGCGGGTAGGGGGAATACTTAATGCCGTATGCTTCCGCTTTTTCTTCCATTTCCGTACCGTTTAACACCTTCAGAAATCCAAGCTGAAGCATGTGGGGAAACAGGGCATACACGCGGTTGAAGCCGTCAATAAAGGAAGCCTTGTCCTCATAGGGCAGCCCTGCAATTAAATCCAGATGCAGATGAATATTGCCCATGGAAAGAATCTCTTTCAGATTGGAAAATGCCTCATCGGTGCTGTTGTGACGGTGAATGGAAGAAAGGGTTTTCTCATTCAGGGATTGAAGCCCTGCTTCAAACTGAATGCGGCCTTTGGGGGCGGTTTTTAAGAGTTCAAAATCTTTTTTGGAAAAAAGCTCCGGCTTGATTTCAAAATGGAACCCGGTAGAACCCCCATTTTGAATGATAAATTCCCAAATTGCATAAGCGTCGGGGTTCACATTGAAGGTGCGGTCAATAAATTTCACCTTTTTGGCACCCTGACGAATCAAATAGGAAAGCTCCTCTTTCACCTGCTCCAATGGCTTGAACCTTAAGTGTTTTTCCAAGGAGGAAATGCAATAGCTGCAACGGTAGGGACACCCTCTGGATGCCTCATAGTAAACGGTTTTTCCCGTATCGGGAAGGACATGGTAGGCAAAGGGAAGATTTGGAAATTCCCGGTCGGGCTCCTGCCCTGTGAGATAGCGGTAAACCGCTCCCTCTCCCTCGCCGGAAATGACAGCATCGGCTTCCGGATAAAAGTCTTTCCCTTTTCGGTGATAGCCCGCTTCAGGTCCGCCGTAAAAAATTTTTAAGTCGGGAGTTGCAAGTTTCAAGTCTACGGAAAGTCTACGGATGAGCGAAATGTTCCATAAGTATGTAGAAAACCCGATGATATCGGGTTTTTTTGACAAAATATCATAATAAATGGATTCGTAAGGGTCATTGACCGAATATTCTGCCACAGAGTTTTTGACGCCCTGTTCGGTAAGGTATGCACTGATGGAATGCACTCCCAGAGCAGTGTGGGTATATTTGGCATTCAAGCCCACTAAAAGTATCTTCATAACTCTCATTGGGTCAACGAAAGCTGTTCTAAAAAGGTAAACAGCTCCTTGACTGTTTCTTTCTTGATTTTATACTGTCCGCCGGGAAGCTCCTCGTAACACAAGCCAATGCCTGCCACGTTTTCACAACCGCTTGCGGTGTAATAAGTGTTTGCCAAAGAGGCTTCTTTCTCCAGTATGGCAACGGGAAGCTCTTTCATGTCCATGGGCGACACAAAATCGCCCTCTTTTTTCAGGAAGCATACTCCCTGGCGCAAATCTTTCTGACAGGTGATAAAAAAGGCTTTTTCACAGGGAAGATTTTTTCCCAGAGCATAGGCACCTTTTTTTGTTTCCCGCAGAAATGCAACCGAAATTTTAGTGTTTTTGGTTTTTAAGAAATCACAAAAAATCTGCTTCAGAAACCATGCCGGCTGATTGGTAATATAAGAATCGCCCACGGTTTCCATAAGGGGTTTCAGATAAAGAACGTCCCCCACCTTGACGATTTTGCCTGTTTTTTCTTTTCCGCCGGTGCAAAAGTCTACCGTGTTTTCTTTTGCGTTCAAAATGCCTTGCTTGCCGTTTGGAGACAGCACCCGCTGACCGGAAAGGGCTTCGGACACTGCAAAAAGCGGTGAAATCTTCACCTTGCCGTCGGCAAGAATGTCGGACACTAAAAATGCGTTTTCCGACACTGCAAAGCCCACCACAACCGAAGGCTCGCCCTTTCTTTGTGCAACCAGGTTGGAAAACCCGTCAAAAAAAGTGTTGTCGGTATAAATTAAAAGTTCTTTGGAAAGCTGTTCCAGATAGGGCTTTTCCAAGCCGTAAACAGGATTTTTCATACAATCGGGTCTCCTTATTATTTGTCCTCTAACAAAGCTTCTCCGGCTTTATACACGTCGCCTGCACCCACGGTAACAAAAATGTCGCCTTCTCTCAAAGTGCTTTTCAGCTGTGTCACCGCATCAGACAATGCCGGCGTGTAAACAGCACCGGGAATCTGTTCCACAAGGTCCCGGGAGTGAATGACACCCGTATCTTTTTCCCGGGCAGCGTAGATGTCTGCAATGTAAAGCAAATCTGCTTGTTTTAACACTTCAATAAAATCGTCTTTTAAGGTGACGGTTCGGGTAAAGGTGTGAGGCTGAAACAGCATCACCAGCCGCTTGGGCTGTTTTTGACGAATGGAAGAAAGGGTGGTGGCAATTTCGGTGGGATGATGGGCATAATCGTCATAAATGGGAATGCCGCAAAAATCCCCCTTATATTCCATTCTCCGCTTGGCTCCGCCAAATTCACGAAGCGCCTCCAGCACAGGGCTGATTTCCACACCCAGTTCCCTCATCAATGCTAAAACTGCAAGGGAATTCAATATATTATGCTCTCCTGCCACAGAAAGCACCACATGGGCAACAAACTCATCGTGAAAATAGGCATCATATTCGGTTTTATCAAAGGAAAGGTTTACATTTTTTGCAAGATAGTCTCCCTCCTGCATGCCGAAAAACACCGTTTTGCAGCCTGAAAAAGAAAGCTTTCTGACATTTTCGTCGTCACCGTTTGCCACAATGATATGCTCGGTTTTATCCACAAATTTCTGAAAAGCAGAACGGATGTGACAAATGTCTCTATAATAATCCAGATGATCTTCTTCAATATTTAGTAAAATGGTTGCGGAAGGAAAAAACTCTAAAAAGCTTTCCACATATTCGCAAGCCTCACAAACAAAATAGTCTTTTTTCCCCAAAAGCAGATTGCCGTCAATCTGCGGAAAATCGCCTCCAACTGTAACGGTAGGCGCCTTTCCTGCTTTCATCAGGGCAAGGGCGGTCATGGAAGTGGTGGTGGTTTTGCCGTGGGTGCCGCACACGTTGATGCGCTCTCCATAGCTTTTCATCACGATGCCAAGAAGCGTGCTTCGCTCCATGACGGGAATGGAAAGCTCCTGCGCCCGAACCACTTCGGGAGCATCCATGGGAACGGCGGCAGTGCGCACCAGAAGCCCGATGTCTTCGGTGATGTTTTCTGCCTTTTGCCCGATAAATACCGGAATATTTTTTTCAATGAGACGGTCGGTTACCGAGGATGAACTGCGGTCGGAGCCGCACACGGTGTACCCGTTTTCCTTTAATAAAATGGCAAGAGCATTCATGCTGACGCCACCAATGCCCGAAAAAAATACTTTGTCGGTTTTTAAGTTTCCTAACATAGTTTCCGCCTTTTTCCGTGAAGTAAAGGATGATTTCATCAAAAGCTGTCATTTCAAAAAACAAAATGAACGAAGAATTTTAGGTTTTTTCCGGAGATTCTTCGCTACGCTCAGAATGACATTTCGCAAAAATAAAGATGAATCCGCATTTACAAAAAGAGAAAAAGGCGCGCCCACCCTTCCTGTTTGAACTGAAAGACTTCTTTTTCAAAAAAAATAAAAAAGTCCTCCTTATTATTATACACAAGTTTTATCTTTTTTTCAAGTAGAAAAAGCTGTTTTTTCCAAAAAAGGAAAATATTTTTTGCCTGCTCTTATAAAACCAAAAAAGAAACCGTAAAAAAAGGTTCAAAGGAGCAAAGCATTCTGTTTTTTTCAACTGATAAATTTTTTTGAAAAGCAATGTATAATTTTCTTTGTTCTGCCGTAAAATAGTGTTGGAATAACATAAAGACACAGCCGTTTTTTTGAACGGCTTTTCCAATGAGACAGGAGGTTTTATTATTATGATGATTGCAGATACCATTTCTTTGATTCTTGTAATTGTGGGTGCCTTAAACTGGGGTGCCATCGGCTTATTCGGCGTGGATGTGGTTTCGTCCATTTTCGGTGTTGGTTCCATGATTACCAGAATTATTTTTTCTTTGGTGGGCATTGCAGGTCTTTGGGCAATTACCATTTTGTTCAAGGAAAAAATCCCCCAGGACCACAGAAACTAAAAAAAGCCTCCCGGTTGGGAGGCTTTTTTTCTGTAATGCTACATTCTTTCTTTCAGCTGTTCCTTCAAAGCGCGGATGGCATTGCCACGGTGGCTTACGCTGTTTTTCTCGTCGTCGGTCATTTCGGCAAAGGTTTTGGAAAAGGCTTCCACATAAAAAATGGGGTCATAGCCAAAGCCGTTGGTGCCTCGCTTTTCGTCGATGATAACACCCTTGCATTCCCCCTCGGACACCAAAATATCATCCTCGGAAAAAACTGCTGCAATCACACTTTTGAACCGTGCGGTGCGGTCTTTTTTTCCTTTGAGGTTCAAAAGAAGCTTGTCCATATTTTTTTGGTCGTCTGACGGTTCTCCTGCATAGCGGGCAGAGTAGACACCGGGTTCTCCGGAAAGCACATCCACCATTAAGCCCGAATCGTCGGAAATGGTGGGAATGCCTGCAATTTTATGGATTTCTTTGGCTTTTAAGAGGGCATTTTCCAAAAAGGTAGTGCCGGTTTCTTCCACATCCACGGCGATGCCCATATCCTTCAGGGAAACACATTCAATGCCAAGCTCCCCTAAAATTTCATTAAATTCCTTTAATTTTCCGTTGTTATTGGTTGCTACTAACAGTTTCACGCGCTGTTCCTCCCTTTAACAGGTTGGGGTCCATAATTTTTGCTTTACATAAGGGAATCATAATAAGGTATGCAATCAGAAAATCCACCAGATGATGCACGGCTGTGCCAAGCCCTAACCAAAGCTGCACAAGCCCCATGGTGTTGTTGTTAAGAAGCCCTGTCATACCCATAAATTTTGCAGCAATGTACACCGTTGCCATGTCGGAAATGCTGTGAAGCACCAGGGTAATCACAACCATCAGCACAGGATTCCATTTTTTGCGAATCATATAAGCACCTGCTAAGGTGAAAAACACATGGGTTGCAGCTCTTGCTGCTACAATGGGCGAAAAGGTGAAGAAAAAGCCGATCGCAGAGCCAATCGCAGTTAAAATGGCTGCCAGGGGGCTTAAGAACATTGCCAGAATTAAAGGCGTGTGGGATGCTAACGTTGCAGTAAAAGGCGGCATAACCACCTTCACGGGCATAACCATGGGAATGATGATTGCCAGTGCGGTCAACAGTGCGGTAAGTGTTAATTCTTTTGTTTTTACTCTCATTACAAATTCCTCCAAAAGCAAATTGATTATTATTGTTGTTGCAATAGGCAAACGGCGTAAGAAGAAATGCCTTCTTCTTTACCCACAAAGCCTAATTTTTCGGTAGTAGTGGCTTTTACACTGATGTTTTTTACATCCGTCTGCAGCACTCCGGCAATGTTTTGCCGCATGGTTTCTATATAGGGCAGAAGCTTGGGCTTTTGCGCACAAAGGGTGCAGTCGATATTGCCCACCCGATAGCCCTCGCTTGCGATGATTTCTGCCACCTTTTTCAGAAGAAGCATGCTGTCAATATTTTTATATTGGCTGTCGGTATCGGGAAAATGCTTTCCGATATCTCCCAATGCCAGAGCGCCCAGCATAGCATCCATAATGCTGTGCACCAAAACATCCGCATCTGAATGCCCCAAAAGGCCGAGACTGTGCGGAATTTCCACGCCTCCTAAAATCAGCTTTCTTTGTGGCGCAAGCTGATGAACATCATATCCAAATCCAATGCGCATAAAGCCTTCTCCTTTATTCTTCCTCAGAAAGAATGCCCGAATCAATCAGGGAAGAAAGCATAATCAAATCTTCCCTTGTGGTTAATTTCAGGTTGGCATAGCTTCCCTGGGTGATATGTACTTTTACGCCTGTTTTCTCCACCAGAACACAATCGTCGGTGGCAGAAGGGTCAAACTGTTCGTATGCTTTTTTGATAATCTCTTTTCCAAAGCACTGGGGTGTTTGAATTTCTATGAGGGTTTCCCGGTCAACCGTTTCCGAAATGAAGCCGTTTTTATCCACTTTTTTGATGGTGTTCTTCGGCTTTACTCCCAAGGCGGAAGCACCGTATTTTTCTGCATTTTTAATACATTCGTCTATCAGAGAAACGCTGACACAGGGGCGCACCCCGTCGTGAATCAGCACCACTGAGGAAGCCTCGCTGACCTCTGACAGCCCTTTTTGCACCGATTCGCCGCGGCTTTTCCCGCCGGAAATAATTTTTGAGACCTTTTCCAGACCGGAGGAAAGCACAATATCCTTGGCAGTGAGAAGATCCTCCTCGGAAACCACCAAAATAATTTCCGAAACCTTGCTGCTATTTTCAATGGCCTCCAGTGTGTGTGACAAAACCGGCATGCCAAGAAGCGGCAAAAACTGTTTTTTCACCTCGGAATGCATCCGCTCTCCTTTGCCTGCCGCAACCACAATGGCAGAACAGACAGGGTCAGGCTCGTCGGAAGAAAATAAGCTTTTAATTCCTTCTAACATGGTAAAAACACCTCATATATGATATAAATATTGATTTTTACGATACCGGTGAAGCCTCTGCTGCCCCCAGCGCATCTGCCAAAAGCTGTTCTGCTTCTTCCTTGCTGATATCCTTGGACAGCATAATTTCAGACACCAAAATCTGATGTGCCGATAAAAACATCTTCTTCTCCCCGGAGGAAAGCCCCTTCTCCAAATCTTTTTTTAAAAGATAGCGGTAGATGGGTGCAATTTCAAACAAATCGCCGGATTTGATTTTGGTCATGTTTTCCCGATAGCGCTTGTTCCAGTTTTCTGCCATGGAAACCTGCGCTTCTCCCAGATGCTCAAACAAACGGTCAATCACAGCCGGCTCCACAACAGGTCTGACGCCAATTTCGTCTGCATTTTTTACAGGCACCATCAGCGAAATGTTTCCCGTGGGTACTTCGAGAATATAATATGAACTAACACTTCCTAAAATTTCCTTTTCTTCAATGGCACAAACAATGCCTGCGCCGTGAATCGGATACACAATTTTGTCTCCCACTTGATACATTTCAAAATCATCTCCTGTCTTCGCCCGTATCAACCTGAAACTACTTACATAATTACTGCTATTTTAACACATTTTTCCACTAAAGTAAAGAGAAAAAGGCAGATTTTTTTGAATTTTTTCATTTTCGTGATATTTTCACAAAAAACAACAGATTTTCCCTTTTCTTTCCGAAAAAAATGTAAATTGGTCTTGACAGATGAAAAAGATTGTGCTAAACTGTAGGCAATATAAGGCGACGATGGAGAACAAGTAGCCCCTTTGTGATGCTTGGGAGAGAACTGCCGGTTGGTGCGAGGCAGAAGATAGCAAGGGCGTGAATACATCTCCGGAGCTGAACACCGAACGAAGCGCGTTCTTTTAGTAGGCTGTTACGGGTGTGCCCGTTATCGCACAAGGGTATTTTCGTGTACCCGTTGAGGCCGATTGTTCGGTAAACTGAGGTGGTACCGCGGGAAAAGTATTTCTCGCCCTCTGAAAACAATACTTTCAGAGGGCGTTTTTTGTACCTTCTGAAAAATCAGAAAGGAGCAATTTTTTATGATTGCAAAAGTGTTGATGCTTGTCATCTTTTTCGCGGTGATGCTTGGGGTAGGGTTCTACTGTAAAAAGCACACATCAGGGGTATCCGGCTTTGTATTGGGCGGCAGAAACGTAGGTCCGTGGCTTACCGCCTTTGCTTACGGCACCTCTTATTTTTCGGCAGTAATTTTTGTTGGCTATGCCGGTCAGTTTGGCTGGAAATTCGGCGTGGCATCCACCTGGATTGGTTTGGGGAATGCGTTTTTGGGTTCCCTTTTGGCATGGGTAGTGTTGGGCAGACGCACCCGTTTGATGTCGCAACATCTGGAATCTGCCACCATGCCCGAATTTTTTGGAAAGCGTTACGGAAGCAGCGCATTGAAAATTTTTGCATCCGTTCTTATTTTTATCTTTTTGATTCCTTACACCGCTTCTTTATACAACGGGCTGTCCCGCTTGTTTGAAATGGCGTTTCCCGGTGTATCTTACTCTGTTTGTGTAATTGTTATGGCAATTCTGACAGGCATTTACGTCATTGCCGGTGGCTATATGGCAACTGCCATTAACGATTTTATTCAGGGCGTGATTATGCTGGTTGGAATTGTTGCCGTTATTTATGCAGTATTAGGGCAAAACGGCGGCTTTATGGGCTCTCTTGCAGGGTTGGCAGAAATCTCCGGAAATACTCCCGCAGAGCAGATTCCCGGTGTGTTTGCCTCGTTCTTCGGTCCGGATCCCATCAACTTGATTTTCGTGGTCATTTTAACCTCTCTTGGCACTTGGGGACTTCCGCAGATGGTGCAGAAGTTCTATTCCATCAAGAGTGAAAAAGACATTACCAAAGGCACTGTGATTTCTACCATTTTTGCAGTGGTGGTTGCCGGCGGATGTTACTTTTTGGGCGGCTTTGGCAGACTGTTTTCCGATCAGCTTTCAGTGGGTGCAAACGGAATGCCTTTGGGCGGCTACGATGCCATCATTCCCAAAATGCTGGAAACACTGCCCGACATTCTGATTGGAATTGTAATTGTATTGGTACTGTCGGCATCTATGTCTACCCTGTCCTCATTGGTTCTGACCTCCAGCTCTACCTTGACACTGGATATGTTAAAAGGACATGTTGTGAAAAATATGTCTGAAAAACAGCAGGTGTTAATCATCCGTATTCTGATTGTAGTGTTCATTGTGATTTCTGCAGTGATTGCCATTTATAAAGATTACTTAAGCGCCATTGCCGATATGATGGGCATTTCCTGGGGTGCTTTGGCCGGGGCATTTCTGGCACCTTTCCTTTATGGATTGTATTCCAAAAAAATCAGCAAAGCGTCCGTTTGGGCATGCTTTATCTTTGGTGCAGGGCTGATGATTGCCAATATGCTGGCAAGACCCTACTTCCCGCCGATTATGCAGTCTCCCATTAACGCAGGAGTATTCGCAATGGTAGGCGGATTGATTCTGGTTCCCATTGTGAGCCTGTTCACCAAAAAGCAGGAAGCGGCAACTGTGGACGAAATTTTCTCTTGCTACAGCCGTAAGGTTTCGGTAGAAAGCAAAAAATCCTTAGGCGAATAGGTCGGTTTTTCTTAGAACCGCTTTACATATTATAATAAATCCGGTATAAAAAAACAGGGGCAATTTTTTGGTTGCCCCTGTTAGGACTTTTTTTGAAAACCCATTTTGAGATGCAATAGATTGATGAAAAAACGGAGGATGTAACCCTATGGTGATTACAGATTTTTTAGAGCAAAATGAGGCAAAATTTCCAAATGATGTGGCACTGGTGGAAATTGTGCCAAACATCATCTCCCAAGCGAGAACCACCTGGAAAGAATATGCGCTGATTCCCCCCAACTCGGAAGAAAGCGGCCGTCAGGAAATTACCTGGCAGGATTTTAACAGAAAAGCAAACCGATTTGCGAACCTTCTGTTGTCAAGGGGCGTCAAAAAAGGTGACAAGGTTGCCATTTTAATGATGAACTGCCTGGAGTGGCTTCCCGTATACTTCGGTGCATTGAAAACAGGGGCGTTGGCGGTTCCTTTGAACTATCGCTACACCTCTGATGAAATTAAATACTGTCTGGACCTTGCGGAAGCAGATGTTTTGGTCTTTGGCCCCGAATTTATCGGCCGTGTGGAAGAAATCTGCGATGTGATTCCCAGAGTGAAGCAGCTGTTCTATGTTGGGAAGGATTGTCCCTCCTTTGCAGAAAGCTACGATAAGCTCACCACTTACTGCACCTCCAAAACTCCCGAAATCCCGCTGACACCGGAAGATAACGCTGCGATTTACTTCTCTTCGGGGACTACAGGCTTCCCCAAAGCGATTTTACATAATCACGAAAGTCTGGTGCACGCTTGCTTAACCGAGCAAAACCATCACAGTCAGCAAAAAGATGATGTGTTCCTGTGCATTCCGCCCCTTTACCACACCGGCGCAAAAATGCACTGGTTCGGTTGCTTGGTGGTGGGTGCCAAGGCGGTGCTCTTAAAAGGAGTAAAGCCCGAATGGATTGTGGAAACCGCCGCAAACGAACAATGCTCTATTGTGTGGCTCCTGGTTCCGTGGGCACAGGATATTTTAGATGCCATTGACGCAGGCACCATCAAAGTGAATGAAATGGATTTATCCAAGTGGCGTCTGATGCACATTGGCGCACAGCCTGTTCCCCCCAGCTTAATCAAACGCTGGAAAAAAGTCTTCCCCAATCATCAGTATGACACCAACTACGGCTTGTCTGAATCCATCGGACCCGGCTGTGTGCATTTGGGTGTGGAAAACATTCACAAGGTGGGTGCCATTGGAAAAGCAGGCTACGGCTGGGAAGTGAAAATTGTAGACGAGCACGGCAACACCGTGAAAAGAGGCGAGGTTGGCGAGCTTGCTGTAAAAGGCCCCGGTGTGATGACCTGTTATTATAATGATGAAAAGGCCACCAACGAAGTGTTAAAAGACGGCTGGCTCTTTACCGGCGACATGGCGCAGGAAGACGAAGACGGCTTTATCTTCCTGGTTGACCGAAAAAAAGATGTCATCATTTCCGGTGGAGAAAACCTTTATCCCGTGCAGATTGAAGATTTTATCCGCACCAATAACGCCGTGAAAGACGTTGCGGTAATCGGATTGCCCGACCCCCGTCTTGGCGAAATGGCAGCTGCCATTATTGAACTGAAAGAAGGGGTGTCTTACACCGAAGAAGAAATGGACCTCTTCTGTAAGGCACTGCCCAAATATAAACGTCCCCGCAAAATTATTTTTGCCGATGTGCCCAGAAACCCCACCGGCAAAATTGAAAAACCCAAGCTCAGAGAAATCTACTGCGGCGAAAGCTTAGTTGCGGCGCAGAACGAAATATAGGAGGCTTTTTCCATGAAAAAACGATTGATGATTGGCAACGAAGCAGTTGCCAGAGGGTTATATGAAGCAGGTGTGACGGTGGTATCCAGTTATCCGGGTACTCCCTCCACCGAAATTACCGAATTTGTTGCCAAATTTCCCGAAGTGGATGCAGAATGGGCAGCAAATGAAAAGGTCGCAATGGAAGTAGCCATTGGTGCGGCTGTGTCCGGTGCAAGAAGCTTTTGTGCCATGAAGCACGTTGGCTTGAATGTTGCGGCAGACCCCTTGTTTACCGTGTCTTACACCGGTGTAAACGGTGGTCTGGTCATTGGCGTGGCAGATGATCCGGGTATGCACTCCTCACAGAATGAGCAGGATTCCCGTAACTATGCCAATGCGGCAAAGGTAGCCATGCTGGAGCCTTCCGACAGCACCGAATGTAAAGAATATGCAAAGCTGGCATATGAAATTTCAGAACAATTTGACACCCCTGTTTTGCTCCGCTTAACCACGAGAATTGCACATTCCCAGTCCATTGTGGAAGAAGCAGACAGAGTGGAAGTTCCCCTGAAAGCATACGAAAAGGATGCCATGAAATATGTTATGATGCCCGGCATGGCAAAAAAACGCCGTGTGGTTATTGAAGGCAGAAAAGAAAAGTTAGTAGAATATGCAGAAACCTCCGGCATTAACAAAGTGGAACTCAATGATACCAAAATCGGTATTATTACTGCCGGTGCACCCTATCAGTATGCAAAAGAGTCCTTCCCGGAAGCATCCTACTTAAAACTGGGAATGCTCTGGCCCCTGCCCGAAAAGCTGATTCGGGACTTTGCAAGCAAGGTAGATAAGCTCTATGTTTTGGAAGAGCTGGACCCCTACATTGAAAACCACATCAAAGCAATGGGCATCAAAGTCCACGGAAAAGACACCTTCTCCATGTTTGGCGAATTTTCCAATGTCAGCGTAAGAGAAGCCATTTCCGGCAAAAAGGATGAACCCACTTACCCCGACTATAATCCTCCCATGAGACCTCCGGTGATGTGCCCCGGCTGTCCCCACAGAGGTATTTTCTATGTGCTGTCCAAACTGAAACTGGTTGTTTCCGGTGACATCGGTTGCTACACCTTAGGTGCAGCGGCACCCCTGTCTGCAATGGACACCACCATCTGTATGGGTGCATCCATCAGCGCGGCACACGGCATTTCCAAAGCAAATAAAGAGCTGTCCAAGAAAACCGTTGCAGTCATTGGTGACTCCACCTTTATCCATTCCGGTATGACAGGCCTTGCCTCCACCGCCTATAATAAAGGAACTTCTACCGTAATTATCTTAGATAACTCCATCACCGGTATGACCGGCCATCAGCAGAATCCCACCACCGGCAAAACCTTAAAAGGCGAACCCACCGTGGCTGTGAATTTAGAAAAACTGGCAGAAGCCTTCGGCTACACCCGCATTAAAGTGGTAGACCCCTTCAATGTGGAAGAATGTGAACGGGTCATCAAAGAAGAAATCAATGTGGAAGAGCCTTCTCTCATCATTGCACGCCGTCCCTGCGTTTTGTTAAAAGGCGTGAAATATGACTTTGATGTAACCATTGACAAAGACAAATGCAAAAACTGCAAAATGTGTATGAAAATCGGATGTCCTGCCATCTCTTTGGTAGACGGCAAGCCTCAGATTAACAAAACCTTATGCACCAACTGCGGTTTATGTAAAAACATCTGTAAATTTGATGCCATTACGCTGTAAGGAAGGGGGAGCATAACATGAACACAAAATCCATTATGATTGTAGGTGTTGGCGGTCAGGGAACCTTGCTTGCCAGCAGAATTTTAGGAAATTTAGCCATGGAAAAGGGCTATCAGGTAAAAGTATCCGAGGTGCACGGCATGTCCCAGAGAGGCGGCAGCGTGGTGACCTATGTAAAATATGGCGAAGTTGTGCATTCTCCTGTGATTTGTCAGGGAGAAGCAGACATTATTATTTCCTTTGAAGAATTAGAAGCACTTCGCTGGCTTCCGTACTTGAAAAAAGGCGGCAAGCTCATCACCAACGTGCAGCAGATTATGCCCATGCCGGTGATTATCGGTGCAGCTGAATATCCGGCTGATATATTAGAAACCCTTTCCAAAGAAAACGTGGATTTGGTTTCGGTAAATGCCTTGGAAATTGCAGAATCCATCCTCAACTCCAAAGTGACCAATGTGGTTCTGCTGGGTGTTTTGGCAAAATATCTGGAATTTGACAAACAGGATTGGGTGGATGCAGTGCTGTCCACCGTTCCCGAAAAATTCAAAGAAGCAAACGAAAAGGCGTTTTTAGCCGGCTACGAACAGTAAATCTGTGTGTCATAAGCCATCAGGAGGGAAAACTATGGCTGTCAAAACTTTTTTTAAGACTTTTTTCTGGTCGCTACTCATTTTTCTGGTCATCGGTGTGTGGATTCTTTGCAATCGCAATATCGGAGGTGGCGAAAATCTTGACGAGCTGGACAAGGCATCTGCCAGAGAACAGCGAAACCTTATCGTGTTTGGCACCGATAAAAGCGGACTGCGCTCGGATGTAATTATGGTGTTTTCGGTTGACCCCAAAAACAATCGCCTGAGCTTACTTTCCATTCCCAGAGATACCAGAGTGAAAATTAACGGAAGCTATCAAAAAATCAATGCGGCACTGTCTATCGGGGAAGAAAGCCTTGCCATTCAGAAGGTGAAGGATTTGACCGGGCTGACCATTCACGACTACCTCACCGTGAATTTTCAAGCGGTGGAAACGGTGATTGACGAGCTGGACGGCATCCGCTTTGACGTGCCCTGCCCCATGAAATACCGTGACCCCGACCAGGATTTATACATCAACATTCCCAAAGGGGAGCAGGTGCTGAATGGGGAAGATTCTGTCAAGGTGCTCCGATTCCGCCAGTACCCTATGGGCGACTTACAGAGAAATCAGGTGCAGCAGGACTTTTTCCGTGCTGCATTAGAACAGAAGCTACGGGCAAAATATATCAGCAAAGTGCCCACCCTCTTCTCGCTGGTGGAAGAAAACATCAAGTCCAGCCTGAATGCAGCCGAGCTTTTGAGCTACTTGAATGCTGTGAACAAAATGGACGAAAAAACGGTGGAAACCTTTGAACTGCCTGTTACCATTGCAGACCCTTATGTCATTATGAAATCGGCAGAGGCAGAAGAACTTTTCACCACCTATTTCGGCAAGAAAGCCGACCACTCTCAAACAGAATAGGAGAAATCAGAAAACACGGAGGCAGAGGCTCCTTCCTAAAAAAAGGAAGCGACTTTTTGCGTTCGGGTTTTCGTTTATTATGATAACACTGACCATACGCCCCCAAATGAAGCGAAAAGACCGTTTTTCGGTGTTTTTGGAAGAAGAATATCTGTTTTCCCTTTCCCGCTACACCTATCGGAAGCTGGGAGAGCCGAAAACCGTACAAAGAGAGAGCGTGGAAGCCTTCCGCAAGGAATGTGAGTTTCCCGAGCAGTACAATTACTGTCTGGAGCTTCTGTCACGGCGGGGATATTCTTCCAAAGAATTAAGAGATAAACTTGCCCAGCGGAATGTATCTTCCCAAACGGCAGACGAAGTGCTTGCCCGTCTGCAGGAAGAAAAACTCGTTTCGGATGAAGAATTTTTAAGAAGCTTTGTCCGGAGCAGACAGCTTTATCACAAACAAGGGTTTTACAAAATCCGTCAGGATCTGGCACGAAAGGGAATTGCTCTTTCGGAAGAAGAATATGACAAAGAAGAAGAACAAAAAACCTTGAAAGAACTGGTGAAAAAGCTGATTTCTCAGAATGTGGAGCGGCAAAAAATCATTCGTCGGCTGCTTACCAAGGGCTTTCGGTATGGGGATGTTGTGTCCGCCTTACAAGAAGTCTGTCAAACCACAGAAGAACCGGAATATGAGGAGTTTCACGATTATGAAAGCTAACATTTTATTTATCCAGCTTGGATGCTCCAAAAATAAAGTAGACGGCGAAATTATGATTACCAATCTGGTAAATGCCGGCTTTTCGATGGTAGATACCGAGGAAAAAAGCGACGTCATTGTCATTAACACCTGCGGGTTTATTCAGGATGCCAAGGAGGAAGCTATTTCGGAAATCTTAAATGCAGTGTCCTTTGGCAAAAAAATTGTGGTAACCGGTTGCCTTTCAGAGCGTTACAAGGAAGAAATTTTTGAAAACTTTCCCGAAGTTGACGGTCTTTTGGGCATTCACGATACCGATAAAATTGTATCTGCTGTAAAGGCAGTGCTATCAGGAGAAAAATGTGCATATTTTAGTAAAAAGGAAGAAACCGAGCCAAACTATAAGGACCGGATTTTAACCACTCCCTTTTACTATACCTTCTTAAAAATTGCCGACGGCTGCAGCAACGGCTGCTCCTATTGTGCCATTCCGAAAATCCGCGGAAAATATGTAAGCCGCCCCATAGAATCGGTGGTGGCAGAAGCAACATCGCTTGCCCAGCAGGGTGTGACAGAGCTCATTGTGATTGCTCAGGATACCACCCGCTACGGATTGGACTTATACGGCGAAAAAAAGCTGGATCAACTGCTTTTGGAACTGGAAAAGGTGGACGGCATCCGCTGGATTCGCCTGCATTATTTATATCCCGAAGCGATTACCGACGAGCTGCTTTGTGTGATGGCAGAATCCAAGAAAATTCTTCCTTATTTTGACATTCCCATTCAGCATGCAAATGACCGCATTTTAGCGCTTATGAACCGTCGCACCAATCAAAAAGAAATTGTCACTTTAATTGAAAAAATCAAACAAAAAATGCCACACGCCACCTTGCGAACCTCGCTGATCAGCGGCTTTCCCACCGAAACCGAAGCCGAGCATAAGGAGCTGGTTTCCTTTGTGAAAAAAGGATATTTTGACCGGTTGGGTGTGTTTCCCTACTCCTCGGAGGAGGGCACCAAGGCTGCCCGGATTGCTCCCAAGGTGAAAAAAGCCATCCGCATCGCACGGGCAGAAGAAATTATGGCGCTGTCGCAAGAAATTTCATTGAAAAAAAATCAGGATAAAATCGGAAAAACCTATCTGGTTTTGGTGGAAGGAATTGACACCGTAAACAACATCTATTTCGGCAGAACTTATATGGATTCTCCCGAAATTGACGGCACTGTTTATTTTGAAGCGGATTTTCCGGTGGATATCGGGGAATATATTATGGTAGAAATCACCGGCTGTGACCATTACGATTTAACCGGCACAGCCATCAAAAAAGGATAAACTTATGGAGAACGCCATGTATCAGATTCAAGTGGAAACACACAGCCACACCATTGTGAGCAATCACGCTTACTCTACCTTACAGGAAAATATCAAAGCCACAAAGGATGCAGGGATGAAGGGGTTATGTATGACCAACCATGCACCCGCTATTCCCGATGCTCCTCCTGAGGTGCATTTTACCTGTTTGAAATATCTGCCCGGTGAAATCGACGGCATCCGCTTTTTCAAAGGGGCAGAGGCAAACATCATTGATTATAACGGAACATTAGATTTAGGCAACACCGTTCTTGCCATGCTGGACTGGGTAATTGCCAGCATTCACGGCCCCTGCTTAAAACCGGGCAGTGTAGAGGAAATCACCAACACCTATCTGCAGGTGCTTTGTAACCCTTACGTTCACTGCCTGGGGCATATCGGGCAAATGAACTACCTTTGTCATTGGGAAACCGTGGTGAAGGCTGCCAAAGAACAAAACAAAATTATCGAACTCAACAATCATTCGCTGGAAGGCATCCGCCAAGACTCCAAGGAGCTTTGCACCAATGTGGCAGCCCTTTGTAAAAAACATGGCTGTCGGGTAGCCGTTTCTTCAGATGCTCACTATTCCGGCTGTATCGGAAACTATAAGCTGGTTATGGAAATGCTCAAAGAAGTGGATTTCCCCAAGGAGCTGATTGTAAATTCCACATTAGAGGGCTTTACTGCCTACTTAAAAGAAGCAAAGCTGAAATTTTAGACACCATAGGAGGAACTGACCATGAAATACCATTTGGGCGTAGATTTAGGCGGCACAAACATCAAAGCCGGCGTAACAGACCAACAGGGAAAAATTCTCTTAAAATACTCTGTAAAAACCAATAAAGCAGGAGATGCCAACGTCATTTCGGAGCAAATTGTCGGCTTGTGCCACGAGGTTTGCAAGAAAGCCGGCATCTCAATGGATGAAATAGCATCGGTTGGAATCGGCATTCCCGGTACGGTTGATGCAGAAACCGGAATGGTAATTTATGCCAACAATCTGCACTTGGATGACGCTCCTGTGGGCAAAATCGTCAGTGAAGCGCTGGGAAAACCGGTGCTACTCAATAATGATGCTTCCTGTGCCGCATTCGGCGAATTTGTGAGCGGAAGCGGAAAAGAATATCGCAGCATTGTTATGGTAACCTTAGGCACCGGCGTCGGCGGCGGCATCATCTTAAACGGAAAGCCCTGGGACGGAATGGAAGGCTCCGGTGGAGAAATCGGTCATATGGTGATTGATGCAGGCGGTGAACCATGCACCTGCGGCAGAACCGGCTGCTGGGAAGCCTATTCCTCGGCAACTGCATTGGTTCGTGACACCCGTCTCGCCATAGAACAGCATCCGGAAAGCCTGCTCCGTAAAGTAATGGAAAAAACAGGAAAAATTTCTGCAAAAACTGCTTTTGATGCCATGCGGATGGGGGATACGGTTGCCAAAGAGCTGGTGGACCGCTACCTTTTTTATCTTTCCGAAGGAATTGCCAACATCATCAACATTTTCGCTCCCGAAGCGGTCATATTAGGGGGCGGTGTGTGCAACGAAGGGGATGCCTTGCTGGTGCCCCTGAAAAAACTGGTATATCAAAAATGCTATGGCGGCAACAAAATCCGTCATGCAGACATAAAAATTGCAGCATTGGGCAATGATGCCGGCATTGTAGGTGCCGCAATGTTGTATAATGCCTGAAAAAAGGAGAGCTTTACGGTGCGAACTGAGCTGTTGTCTCTTTGTCCGAATGTTTTGGAAGAAGAACCAATGTCCAACCATACTACCTTAAAAATCGGAGGTCCCTGCGATTTTCTTGTGATGCCACAATCGCTGACAGAGCTGAAAAATGTGGTTAGCTTTGCAAAGGAAAACAGCATTCGCCTGACCATTTTGGGCAACGGCTCCAATGTGCTGATAGACGACGAAGGTCTTGACGGAATTGTGGTAAAAACCACCGGCTTAAAACACATCAAAGTGGAAGGCAACACCATTACTGCAGGCTGCGGCGCAAGGCTCAGCACCCTTTGTGAAACTGCGCTTCAACACGGGCTTGGCGGACTGTGCGAGCTGTCGGGTGTGCCGGGAACAGTAGGCGGCGGTGTCTACATGAATGCCGGTGCCTATGGCGGTGAAATCAAAGACACCTTAACCAAAAGCCTTTGTCTTACCGAAGACGGTGAAGAAAAAGTTTTAACCAACGAAGAACACGAATTTTCCTATCGGAGCAGTGTTTTCCATACCCGTCCGGATTGGATTATTGTGGAAAGCACCTTTACCCTTGCTCCTGCCAATCGGGAAGAATTGAAAGAGAAAACCGTGGAACTCTTAAAAAAGAGAAATCAGGCACAACCCTTGGAATATCCCAATGCGGGAAGCACGTTTAAGCGTCCCGAAGGTTATTTTGCCGGAAAGCTTATTGACGATTGTAAGCTTCGCGGCTTTTCGGTGGGCGATGCCCAGGTGTCGGAAAAGCATTGCGGCTTTGTGGTCAACAAGGGAAATGCCACGGCAAAAGATGTGAAAGAGCTGATTGCTCAAATAAGAACCAGAGTAAAAGACGCCTTCCAGGTTACCCTGGAGGCAGAAATCAGATATTATAAACGGGGAGAACAAAACCTGCACCTGTAATCCCCGAGGAAGGAGGCATATCCAATGTCCTTTACCGGAGAAATCAAGCGGGAGCTTAGTGCCTTTGCACCTCGTAAAGCTTGCTGTGAGCTGGCAGCACTCGCCACCCTTTATGCCTTGCTGTCGGAGGAAAAACGAAACGAAATCCACTTAAAAACAGAAAATATCACCGTTGCAAGACGGATTATCATATTATCCCGAAAGCTGCTGGGGCTGGAGCTTCAAACCGACATCCGCTCTAACCGCTCCAAAACCAGAAAGCAAATTTCGGTGATTGTCAGCGGAAAAGAGGAAATTGCACTTTTGAAAGAGGGCTTAAAAATGGTCTCCGACAAGGCAGACATTTTTCAGTCCCGCATTGACCCTTCCTTTTCGGTGGAGGAATGCTGTAAGCGCACCGTTTTGCAAACAGCATTTTTAACTTGCGGATTTGTGAACAGTCCGAAAAAGTCCTATCATCTGGAAATTTCAACCCACAAAAAGCACGTATTTTCGGATGTTCTTGCGGTAGTGGAGGAGCTTGGCATCCAGATGAAAACCATCAAGCGCCAGAATAAATATGTGATGTACTTAAAAAATAATGAGCTGATTTGCGACTTTTTGGGCATTATCGGCATCAAACGGGGGCTGTTTCAGTATCACGAAATCAAGCTGGAAAAGGAACTCAAAAATGACATCAACCGTCATATGAACTGCGAAAGTGCCAACGAAAATAAACGGTTGGATGCTGCCCTGACCCAAATCAAAGCATTAAAAAAACTCAAAGAAAGCAAAAAGCTGGAGACCCTGTCTCCCGCACTGCTGGAAGCAATGGAGCTGCGCCTCCAAAACCCCACGCTTTCTTTGGCAGAGCTATCAGAGCAGTCTCCCACACCGATTTCAAAATCGGGGTTGAACCACCGCTTGAATAAACTGATGGAAATTGCGAAAACACTGTAAAAACGAGGAATGTGTCCTATGGATTTTTGTCATTTGCATACCCATACGGAATACAGCTTGCTGGACGGGCTTTGTCGCATCCGGGAGCTTGTTTCATATGCCAAAAGCCTGGGACAAACTGCACTTGCCATTACCGACCACGGCGCTATGTATGGCGCAATGGAGTTTTATAAAGAATGCAAAGCACAGGGCATCCGCCCCATTTTAGGCTGCGAATTTTACTTAGCCAAGGGAGACCGCACCAACCATAACACACCGGGATACTATCATCTGGTGCTTCTTGCCAAAAATGAAACGGGGCTTCGGAACCTGTATCAGCTTTGTACCGAAAGCTTTACCTCCGGCTTTTACTATAAGCCCCGCATTGATAAAGAACTGCTGAAAAGCCACACCGAAGGGTTAATTTGCCTGTCGGGATGCCTGCAGGGCGAGCTTTCACAGCTGCTTCTGTCCGGAGATACCGTCTCGGCAAGGAAAGAAGCCATAGAATATCGGGACATGTTTGCCCCCGGTGACTACTACATTGAAGTGCATAACCATCTGCTCCCCGAGGAACGCACCGTGATGCCCAAGCTTCTTAAGCTGGCAAGCGAAATCGGCGTGAAGGCGGTGTGTGCCAATGATGTGCATTACATCAAAAAAGAAGACCACGACATTCAGGACATTTTAATGTGTGTCCAGATGCAGAATCAGGTTTCCGACACCAATCGAATCCGGTTGGAAACCAAAGAATTTTACTTAAAATCCTATGAAGAAATGGCAGAGCTGTTTCCTCGTGAGCTGTTGGAAACCACTTTGGAAATTGCCGAAAAATGCAAGGTGGAAATTGAGTTTGGCAAATTTAAGTTTCCAAAATATCCCGTAGAGGTGCATACCACTCCGGAAAAATACTTAAAAGAGCTTTGCATGCACGGGCTTATTGCAAAATATGAAACGGTTACCGACGAATTAAAAGCCCGCCTGAATTATGAGCTTAAGACCATTACCGAAATGGGCTTTTGCGACTATTTTTTAATTGTGTGGGACTTTGTGCGCTATGCCAAAAACAAAGGGATTCCCGTGGGACCGGGCAGAGGGTCTGCTGCCGGCAGCTTGGTTGCCTATTGCTTAAACATCACCACCGTTGACCCCATCCGCTACGGATTGGTATTTGAACGGTTTTTGAATAAAGAACGAATCAGTATGCCTGATATTGATATTGACTTTTGCAACGAACGGCGCGGAGAGGTGATTCAGTACGTCATTTCCAAATACGGTGCCGACCGTGTGGCACAGATTATTGCCTTTGGTACCATGAAAGCCAAGGCTGCTGTGAAGGATGCCGCAAGAGCGATGGGGATTTCCTATCAGGTTGCCGACGAAATCACAAAAGAGCTATCCCGCTGCCGGGAGCCGAATGTAACCTTGGAAGAAGCCATGAACCGAACCGACAATCGGCTCTCGGAGCTGTACCGTTCGGATGATACCATACGCCGTCTGGTAGATACGGCGAAAAAATTGGAGGGGCATATCCGCCACACCACCGTCCATGCCGCAGGGGTTCTGATTTGCGGGGAAGCGGCAACCAATCTGGTGCCCTTATGCAGTGTGACCGATGCGGTTGCCACCCAATATGAAATGGAGCATTTAGAGTCTTTGGGACTTCTGAAAATGGACTTTTTAGGGCTTCGGAACCTGACGGTGATTGATAACACCCTATCCCAAATCTATCGCCGTAAGGGTGAAAAAATCAACTTTCAGAATATGGAATATAACGACCAGAGGGTATATCAGCTCATTGCCAGAGGCGACACCGACGGTGTCTTTCAGCTGGAATCCTCGGGCATGAAAAACTTTTTAAGAGAATTTCGCCCCAAATCCTTTGAAGATGTCATTGCCGCCATTTCTTTGTTTCGTCCCGGCCCTGCCAAAAAGATTCCCGAATTTATCAAAAATAAAGAAAATCCCCACCTGGTGCAATACAAATGCAAGGAATTAGAGCCTATTTTAGCAGTGACTTACGGCTGCATTGTGTATCAGGAGCAAGTGATGGAAATTTTCCGCCGTTTAGCCGGCTACTCCCTGGGACAGGCAGATTTAATCCGCCGTGCCATTTCCAAGAAAAAAGCCGACGTTTTGCTGCGGGAAAAAGAAAAATTTATTGCTGGCTGTGAAAAAAACGGCATATCAGAAGAAATTGCCATCTCCATTTTTGACGAAATTGAAGATTTTGCATCTTACGCCTTCAATAAATCTCACGCTGCCTGCTATTCGGTGGTGGCATATCAGACTGCCTACTTAAAATGCTATTATCCCGCAGAATTTTATGCTGCACTGATTACCTCGTATATGTCTTTTACCGATAAGGTGGCTTATTATCTGCAATCTGCCGCAGAACACGGCATCAGTGTTACAGCACCCGACATCAACCGGGGCGATGTGTCCTTTACGGTAGAAAAAAATCAGATTCTTTTTGGGTTAACCGCCATTAAAGGAATCGGAAAACAGCTGGCTTCTGCCATTGTGTCGGAACGGGAAAACGGTGCCTTTCTCTCGTTGGACGACTTTATCAAGCGCGTGCCTCAAAAGCACCTGAACAAGCGGGCAATGGAAGCCCTGATTAAAGCCGGTTGTTTTGATAATTTTGGCTCCCGACGGGAATTTTTGGACTGCTTTGAGCATTTTATGGACCGTCACGCCAGAGAACTGGAGCAAAACGTCAGCGGACAGCTGGATTTGTTCGGCACTGTGTTGCAGGAGCCGTCTCAAAAGCTCTCTCCTGCCGAAAAAACCGCACTTTCGGAACCTTACGAACCTGACGATGAGGATTTGAAAATGGAAAAAGAAGTACTGGGACTTTATATTTCCGGACATCCCTTAAAACAATTTCAGAAAAAGTTAAAATCCATGGGTGCCGATTCTCTCCCCAAAGCACTGGAGGAATACCGCGAAACCGGTGTGGAACGGGAATACACCTTTATCGGCGTAATTTCCGGCTTGGATGTCCGCCGTACCAAATCGGGAAACCGTATGGCGTTTTTCACGTTGGAGGAGCTTTCCGCCAATATCAGCTGTCTTGCTTTTTCCGACTTTTATGTCCGTCACACCGATGCCATTGTTGAAGATAACATTGTGGTGGCAACGGGGAAATTTTCCAGAGACCAAGACGATGCCATTAAATTTATTCTCACCCGTCTGGACCGATTTTCCACCCAAATTAAATATCTGAAGCTCTACTTGAGAGTTCCCTCGGAAAAAGACCCCATTATGAACGAGGTGAAGAAACTGCTTACCTTCTTTTCGGGAAACACCCCCGTTTATGTGTATTTTGAAGCAGAAAAACGGCTGACAAAAGCACCCAAATCGCTCTTTGTCAGCGAAAACCGAATCTTAACGGAAAAACTCAACAACCTGTTGGGCGAAGAAAACGTCAAACTGGTGGAAGATTAAGCATAGTTTGTAAAATAATCAAAATCAATACATTTTTGAAAAAAGAAAGGATGTTCTTTATGAAACTATTCAAACTGTTTGCACTCCTGCTGGCTATGGTGCTTTGCCTCAGCGCATGCGGACCTGCCAAAAACCCCACTAACATTCCGGACGAACCCCCCATCGAGCCGGATCCTATGGTCACACCCAATCCGGCATCTAACATTCCTCCCGCAACCACTGAAAAAGAGCCTACCAAAGATGGCGAAACCTACACCGCTGTGGGCATGTACTTAGGAATGGCAGACAATAACCTGATGGTGATTATCGAAGCGAATCCCGAAGATGGAAAGCCGGAAAAATCCTATCATATTTCTCCCGAAATTGACCTGGCAGCAATGGGCATTCAGGAAGGAAGCATGGTTGAGCTGACCTACACCGTTGACAATAACGGCATCAAAAAAGTAAAAACTGTTTCTGCACAGTATTAAGCCATGGAATACAAAAAACAAGACAACTGTTTTTTTGTCCGGCTGGAGAAGGGCGAAGAAATTGTAGAATCTCTTACAAAGCTTTGTAAACATGAGCAAATTCTTGCGGGAACGGTGTCAGGGCTTGGCGCTACCAATGAGGTAACGGTGGGCTTGTTTGACACGGCATCCAAACAATATTTTGCAAATACTTATACAGGCGATATGGAAATCACCACCCTTTCGGGGAATATTTCCCGAAAAGACGGGGAAGAATATCTGCATCTGCACATCAATGTTGCAGACCGTTCCAACCGGGTGATTGGCGGCCACTTAAGCCGCTGTGTCATCAGCGTTACGGCAGAAATTGTGATAACTGCATTTTCCATAGCAACTGCCCGTACTCCCGATGACAATTTGGGTATCAATCTGCTTCACTTTCCGGACGGAACCTACCTGAAATAGCCGAAAGGAAGTTTTTAAGATTGCTGAAAAAAACAGTGAAAGAGTCCGAAACCAAACAGGTTCAACTGGTGCTTCCGGAGCATCTGAATCCGTCGGGAAGGCTCTTTGGCGGCAGACTTTTGGAATGGATTGATATTGTGGCGGCAATTACCGCACAACGCCACGCGGGCTGTCACGTAACCACCGCTTCCATTGACCGTCTCTCTTTCAAAGAAGGGGCATTCCCCGGTGACACGCTGGTGCTTCGGGGACGGATTACCTATGCGGGGAAAACCTCCATGGAAATCCGTGTGGACACCTTTCGGGAAGAGCTTTCGGGAAAGCGGCGGCTCATTAACTGTGCCTATCTTGTGATGGTTGCCATTGACCGTCTGCAAAAGCCGGTGGAGATTCCTCCCCTGGAGCTTTTGTCCAAAACCGAGAAGCTGGAATGGGAAGCGGCTAAAATCAGAGCATTGAAACGAAAAGAGCGCCGGAGCGGCGCCCTGTTGCAAAGAAATTTTGAGGGAAATTGAGAAAATATTCAAAAACTACTTGCAATTTGTACCAATCTTTGCTATAATGTATTCGGTATAAAATAGTTAAATAACGGAAAACTTTCCGATTGAGAGGAGAATTCACTATGGTAGGAGCTGGCGATTTCAGAAACGGCGTTACCTTTGAAGAAGACGGAAACATTTATCAGGTTGTTGAATTTCAGCATGTAAAACCCGGTAAAGGTGCCGCTTTCGTAAGAACAAAAATTAAAAACATCATCACCGGTTCTGTGGTTGAAAAAACCTACAGACCCACAGATAAATTCCCGAAAGCTCATATCGAAAGAAAAGATATGCAGTATTCTTACAACGATGGAGACCTGTACTATTTTATGGACCAGGAAACCTTTGATATGATTCCCATTAACGCAAGCCAGGTAGGCGACGCATTAAAATTTGTAAAAGAAAACGAATGCGTTAAAATTCTGTCTCACAACGGCAATGTGTTTGGTATTGAGCCCCCCAACTTTGTTGAGCTGGAAGTTACCGAAACCGAACCCGGTCTTGCCGGCAACACCGCTCAGGGTGCAACCAAACCCGCAACTCTGGAAACCGGTGCAACCATCAACGTTCCCTTGTTTATCAACATCGGTGACGTATTGAGAATTGACACCAGAGACGGAAGCTACATGGAAAGAGCTTAAGTTTTTCCATTCCTTTTGTCTTACACTTTGAAAGGAGAATACAAAATGGAAAATATCGGCGAAAAAATCGCATACTTAAAAGGTCTGGCTGAAGGCCTGAAGGTTGACGAATCTACCAATGAAGGCAAAATCATTGCCGGCATTTTAGATGTTTTAGCAGAAATGAATGAATACATTGAAGAAATTGATGACGATTTGGCAATGGTTCAGGAAGAAATGGATAACCTGTCTGACGATCTGGCAGACGTGGAAGACATCGTGTTTGAAGATGATGAAGACGATTGCGACTGCGATTGCTGCGACGATGACGACGATGTATACGAAATTATCTGCCCCAACTGCGGAGAAGAAGTTTATGTTGACGGTGAAACCTTAGAAACCGAAGATGTATACTGCCCTTCCTGCCGTCAGCAGATTGAATTGGAGCTGCCCGAAGGCTGCGACTGCGGTTGCGACTGTGGCTGCGAAGACTAATTTATAAAAATTGAAAATACCGTTTGCTTACTGATAGCAAACGGTATTTTTTGTTATGTTTTTCTTGCTTCATTATGCACTATAACAACTGCTTCGTTGTGATATCAAAATCATTCTGCTGTCAAAGAGCATAAACAACATTACGGTTTCGCCAGCGCCGCCTGCCGTAATAGCCAAGGCCTTTATTTGTAATAGGTTTCGATGATTTCTTCAATCAGCTTACCATCCTTTGTTTCGTCAAGGTCACTTTGAAGGTCACTTACCAGGATTAACCCATTGCTATAAAATGCTTGCTTACCTAACGCATTAACGCAAACTCTCAACGGCAAAAAGGTTCTCCCGTTTCTGATAACAGGTGCAACATCGCTGATTACTGCCTCACCATTAACATATAGTTCCTTTTCTCCGATTGTCAACGATATTCTGCTATCACCAAAAAACAGATTAACAGTCTGGGTTTCTTCGATCCATTCTACGCTTCCACCGTAACTTTCGGTTAAAAATCTAACCGGAACATAGGAACGGTCATGTTCCACAAATACAGATACATCGGGATTCTGTTCATCAATCTGCTTCTGCACGCCATATACATAAGACTTGCTGCTGCCAACCATCAGGGCGATATAATTATCAATATCAAAGGCTTTTTTATGAACATCCTGACCGAGTTCTTCTCCGTTTTTTGAATAATAGTCCTTAATCTGCTGAATCATTTCTTTGGTTTGAGACCTATCATCCGTACCTGAAGGATCATTTGCTATGATACTCTCTAAATGCTGTATGTACTCCTCGGGGGGAATATTCAGAACTTCAATCACCACTACTGACCAAATACCAACCTCAAGGTAGGTTTGCACAACTTCCTCAAAAGGAACATTATTTCCTGCTGATATGTCTTTCGCCTGATACATATCCATAGGATTGGTAAGTCCCTGAGCTTCGCAGTATGCTACTTCATTTTCCGTGATACCGCACTGCTCCTTTGCTCTTTGGTGTTCCCGATTACGCTGTTGGACCATTCTTTCGACTTCATCGGCAACCAGATTGTCTGTTTTTCTGACAACATCATGAGCAAGTATTTCTGTGAGCCGAGCCTCATATTCCTCCACCGATATATTTTTGTATATGAACTCAGAGGCTAACTCGGATTGTTGTTTATTAACAGCTTTCTTTTCTTCCACAACCTCTTCGATTGTTCGTCCCTTTTTGCACTCCTGCCAAGCATATTCACAGTTGATTGTGAGAATGTTTGTTTGGTTTACAAAATGCGTAATTTCAGATTGTGTCCATCCTCTATCTTCCATTTCATCAAAAATATAATCCGGAATAGCATCGAGCGTTTCTTGGCGCATTTTCATGCCTTTTATGTAGTTTTCATATTTTTTTGCATCGACGCCATAATATTCACGAACTTTTTCCCAACTTTTCAGCTCCTGATATTTTTGTAATATGAATTCTCTGACATTTTCCTCAGATAAATAAAGCATCGCATTGATATTCCAAATGTCTTCCTGTGTATATCCCCGTTTTATCATTTTCTGTTCAAACGAATCATATTGTGCAGTAGCTATTGTCGGCAATGCACACATGAAAACCATCATAAATACTACCAATAAGGCTGTTACTTTTTTCATAAATAAAACTCCTCCTATTCCCTTAAATGTGAATGGCGTCATCTTTGTTGAATTCAGTATATCACACTTTTTGTAAAATTACAAGGGTTTGAAGTTAAAAAAACAAGCGTTTCTTTTCGTAAATTTTTCAGAAAAATATTGTAAACTGAAAATACTTGTGGTATAATGAATTCAACAAAGTTGAATTCAGCTAAAAAGCTTGGTATCTAAATCATTCACTATTTCTAAACTTTGATATACAAGGAACAAAAAAGCCTTCCCCTCAAGGGGAAGCCTGGTATGTTATCATTTGAAGTGCAACACTAAATAAAAATAGACAACATAGCAATTTTTGTGTAAAATGAATTTGCTACAAAACAATTAACACAAAGGAGATTGCTATGTCGTCATATATTCATTTTACACATGATGAACGGA
>JAFUIN010000005.1 GCA_017468465.1 Clostridia bacterium | reverse complement strand
ATTGATTGGCACTTCTTGTAGAAATTCGCAAATTAATTATTTTTTATTCCAATATCCCTTCAATACAAACTCTCGCAATGTACCAAGGCTCAACAATGGAGGCTTGAAGTTAAAAAATAGCAGTAAGGTAATTACACACCCTCGGTCAGTTTAGTCGCTCGTACCAAGGTTGAACAAGGCTACTGAGGCATTAAAATCGATGGTGTGTTCCTGATTAGAATAAATATATTTTTAATCCAATAACCCTATCGGTATAAAATTCATATAGAATACGCCACTGCTAAAATGATAAAACGATACATGAAAATCACTGCAGTTAGACTGAAAATTAGTCAAAATAAATTGAAGCAGGAAAAAGCACTGGTGTCGTAAACCGCCACCAGTGCGGTCAAACCCCGACCGGCAGTGCCGTTCGGGTGGTGTCGAAAAATAGCAATTGGTGCTGTTTTGGTGAAAATGACTTGATTTGTGCGATTGTTAAGCGATTTAGATGGTGTTTTAGGTGGTGTCAAGTGTAAAAAAATATATTTTCAATTTCTCATATATTATTGACAAACTATCACTTTGGTGATATAATGTTAAATGTAAAGTTAGGAGTGATAGAATGAAAAAAATAATATGGCATGGCTCTCCGGAAATAATTGAAAAGCCTGTATTCGGATTAGGCAAAGAGAATAATGATTATGGCTTAGGATTCTATTGCACAGAAACTTTGGAACTTGCAAAGGAATGGGCTTGTCAGAAACCTGCCAAAGATGGATATGCTAACTGCTATGAACTTAATATAGATGGACTCACTACACTTGATTTATCGGGTGATGAATATACGATACTTAACTGGCTTGCTGTTCTTGCCAATAACAGAAACTTCAGAGTATCAACTGCTGTGTCGAAGCAAGGCAGAAATTATTTGTTAAATAACTTCCTGCCTGACATATCAAACTATGATATAATCACAGGCTACCGTGCAGATGACTCATACTTCTCATTCGCAAGAGCTTTCGTGAATAACCAGATATCAATTGAGCAATTATCCGAGGCAATGAAACTCGGGAAGCTCGGTGAGCAGATTGTATTAAAGAGTGAAAAAGCATTTGATGCAATCAAATTCCAAAAGTATGAAATTGCTGACAGTGCTGAATATTATATCAAGAGAAAAAAACGAAATGAAGAAGCTAATAAGCAGTTCAGACTTCAGCAAGAGGTTGATGATATTAACGGATTATTTATGCGTGATATAATCAGGGAAAGGATTGATAATAATGATTCACGCTTACGATGAAATGTATGTCGACAGTGCCATGAATAACTTGGGTGATGCCTTTGATTACGTCGCAAGTGATTTGAATATGGATAAGGACGAATTCCTGAAATTATTTATATCTACAGGAATTGCTGAAGAATTTGGTAACGGAAATCCCAAATATATAATGGGAATGTCCGGTCCCGAACTTGTAGAAGAAGTATTAAAAGAAGCAGGTATAGAAAGACTTGTTCCGCCAAGCAGCGAGAATATAAACAAGCATAGAGATTATTGGTGCGGATGGATACTTGCATTCTATCAATGGCACTCCAAAAGACCGTTTAGTAATATAGCAAGACATGTTAAAATGAGCGATATCGATGTTATGTTCGACCTCTACCACGAAGCACCTGAAGAAAAGTTTGCAGATACAGTAGAGAAAATGATTAAAGAAAAAAACGAGCCTACAAGACTTCAGGTAATAAGAAAAAGCTGTGGAATAACCCAAAATGAACTTGCAAAGCAATCAGGCGTATCTCTTCGCTCTATCCAGATGTACGAACAGAGAAATAAGGATATAAATAAAGCACAAATGGAAACTGTCAATAACCTCGCGAAAGTCCTGGGTTGCAAAATGGAAGATTTGATGGAGTATTAAAAGATGACCACGATCATATGCAGAATATGATTTTCGGTGAAAAGATACCGTTTGATACGATTTTGGATGGCATTGAGAAATTAGAAAAGGAAATGAATAAGATAAACAGTTAAAGGAGCATAGAGATATGAATATAAAAGAATTATCTTCAGAAGGTAAAATTGCATACCTTATAAAACCTATATTAAAAGTCCTTCAGGGAGCTGGCGGACAATTAGAAAGGTCTGAAATTAAAGAACGAATTGCTGATTTGGATGACCAAATAGCTGAGTACGCCGAAATGGTAAAGAAATCAAAAAAGACCGGTAGCGAATATAAGGAATTTAATTTTAAATTCAATTTTGCCATTAAGGATTTATATTTTAACAAGTTACTTACATATACAGATTCTTCTCCTATCACATTGACTGACAAAGGATTATGCCTTGATATTGATAACCTCGATGTGCAAAAAGATATTATTGAAACATCTAAAAAACATTGGGAAGAACTTAGTCAGAACAATAAAAAGAACAAAATTGTTGATATTAGCGATAATGAAGAAGAGCCAGAGGAAGAGGAAAAAATCAAAGATGATTTTAAGGAAAAACTTCTTGTAGCCATATCAAAAATGTCTCCTAAAAAATTTGAAGCATTTTCACGAGCGTTGCTTAATCGTATGGGTGTGGAATTTACAGAAAAAGGTGTTCAAATCAGTAATGATGGTGGGATTGATGGGTATGGTTATCATACTGATGTCAATGACTTCAGAACAACTAGAGTTGTTATTCAATGCAAAAGATATAATGTAGCCCCCGTAAGAGAACCGGAAATTAACCAGTTTTTGGGTGCAATGAATAAATATCAAGCTGATTATGGCGTTTTTATTACCAATGGAAGATTTACCAATTCTGCAAGACAAGCAGCAAGAGAGGGTTCGCCTATTACATTAATTGACGGAAATGATTTGGTAAAGTTGGTTATTAAATACGAGTTATACATAACACCCGTTAAAACTTATGTATTAGATGAATTTTACAATACAGAAGAGTAACCTCTTTTAATAAAGTTATTTATAAAAAAGATTAAATAGTTAAAAGGGTGAAAAAAGTGAGAGAAGTTTTAGAAACACTAAAAAAACACAAAAAAAAAATTATACTGACAACTTTTATATGTTTTATTACCCCTTTGTTAATCATACATTGTCTTTTCAAATGGTATAGTGGTTTTGAATTTTTAGTTGCAGAATGGACAGCTGGCGAATTGTTGGGATATGTAGGGACAATGCTTTCTTTTGTTGGTACTGTTGTTCTTGGTGTTCTTGCATTACAAGCATCACAAAAAGCAAACAAGCTGTCAGAAAAAGTTATAGACCTAGAAAAAGATAAGTACAGGTTGGAACTAAGACCTTTTGCATTAGTTAGTAACTGGAAAGCTTATGAAATCGAAAGAGAACAACTGTTGAACGATCCGAGGGGAAAATATATCCAAATTGGTGAGTATAAGACGGGGAAAGCTTTGGGGTTAGAGATAGAATTAACCAATACTGCTGAATCTTGTATCACTGTTGAATATGGACGTGGCAAATCAGAAAATAAGGAAATAGCTTGGGGAAAAGTTGCAATAAATCAAGAAAATCTTAAAATGACCTTAGCCCCTGGTGATAAGGATTCATTTATATTTTACGCTTCTCCAGAGTTTATGACAGAGTTAATAAGCCAAAGAGTAACGATAGAATTATATTTGGAAAATCGTTTTTCAAAGCGTTATAAAGAAACATTTGTGGTAATCATAACATCCTTATCTGATAAAATATCTAAAATTCCCGGGAAATGGCATTGTAATCTATTTGCACAAGAATATACAATAGGTCGCTTTGAAAAGGACGAAAACGGAGATACGATATACATTAGTGAAGAACTATAACAGTATGGCAAATAAATTATGAACATAAATATACCAAAATAAAAGTTCGATGATTTGTTTTAAAAAACATTGGTTATAGATTGAAGATTTGTTGAAAAATATGCGATAGAAAGGAGCATAGGCTATGAAAGCAAAAGAAGCTAAGGCTCGTATAAAAATAAACAAACTACTTGAAGAAGCCGGTTGGCGTTTCTTTGATGACGAAAACGGAGCCGCCAATATCCAAGTTGAGCCAAATGTAAAGAATACAAAAAAGCAAATTGATGACATGGGAGATGATTTTGAATCAAGAACAGGTGGCTTTATTGATTACTTGCTACTTGACGAAAACGGAAAACCTTTTGTTGTGCTTGAGGCAAAGTCTGAATTTAAAGACCCACTTATTGGAAAGGAACAAGCAAGAAAATATGCGAAAGAAACCTATGTTAAATATGTTATCTTATCAAATGGTAATCAGCATTATTTTTGGAATATTACAAAGGGCAACCCTCAAATTATAACTGCATTCCCAAGTTATGAGAGTTTAAGAGACAGTAAAGCGTTTAATACCAATCCTGCAAGATTATACAACGAAGAAATTAAAAGCGATTACATAGCCGTTGTAAAGAACCCTAATTATGCAGAAGCTCCTGAATATAAAAATGAACAGACAAGACAGAAATTTATCTTTGATACTGGACTCCGTTTCTTAAGACCATATCAGGTTAACGCATTAAAAGCATTGCAAGCATCAGTTAAAGCAGGAAATCAGCGTTTCTTGTTTGAAATGGCAACAGGAACAGGAAAAACTCTTACTTCTGCTGCTGTTATCAGGTTATTTTTGAGAAGCGGAAATGCTAACAGAGTTCTGTTCCTTGTAGATAGAATAGAGCTAGAAAATCAAGCAAAGAAAAACTTTCAAAATTACCTCACACCCGATTATCAAACTGTTATTTTTAAGGAGAATACAGATGATTGGCGTAAAGCTGAAATAGTCGTGTCAACAGTACAAACACTTGTAGCAAATAACAAATATAAAAAGTTCTTCAAACCTACTGACTTTTCATTGATTATTGCAGACGAAAGTCACCGTTCAATCAATGGTAACAGTAGAGCTGTATTTGAGTATTTCTTAGGATACAAATTAGGTCTCACAGCTACCCCAAAAGATTATATAAAGAATGTCGATATTGAAAAACTGAAAACTACTGACCCAAGAGCATGGGAAAAGAGACAACTCCTTGATAGTTATAAGACTTTTGGCTGCGAAAGTGGCGAACCGACATTTAGATACTCATTGCTAGATGGAGTTCGTGATGGATATTTGATCAACCCTACAGTTGTTGATGCAAGAACTGAGATTACAACCAAACTACTTGCAGAAGAAGGTTATGCCGTTGTAGCAACCGGAGATGAGCAAGACGAAGAACAAGAAGAAACTTTTTTCGCAAGAGATTTTGAACGCAAATTCTTTTCAGAAACAACTAATAAAGTATTTGTGAAAACCTTTATGGATAATGCATTAAAAGACCCGATAACTGGTGAAATTGGTAAGGGTATTATTTTCTGTGTTAGCCGTAGACATGCATCAAAAATCACACAATTACTTAATGAATATGCAGATAAAATGTTCGCTGATAAATATTGCTCTGATTTTGCAATGCAAATAACATCTGATGTTATGAACGCACAAACTTATACTACGAATTTCCAAAACAACAACTTAAGCGGAACAACTACGTTTTTGGATGGGTATAAATCTTCAAAAACAAGGATATGTGTCACTGTTGGCATGATGACAACAGGGTATGACTGTGAAGATTTGCTTAACATCGGTTTATTTAGACCTATTTTTTCTCCTACCGATTTCATTCAGATAAAAGGTAGAGGAACAAGAAAAGCAACCTTTATTTATAAGGAAAAGGTAAATGGAGTTATTGAAGAGCATAAGGAAGAAAAAACAACATTTAAGTTGTTTGATTTCTTTGGTAACTGTGAATATTTTGAAGAAAAATTTGATTACGATGAAATCATAAAATTACCACGTGCACAGTCTGCAGGTGGAATTCCCGGCGATCCGCCTCCACAGACGGAAGATTATGAGAACTTTAACCCTGACCCATTAGCTTCCATGACCGAAACTAAAATAGGTCTTGAAGGTATGAAGATTGACAGAATGTTCTTTGATAAATTTGAAGAAACAGTTAAAGACGATCCGATTGCTAAAGAACAGTACGAACAAGGCAATTATCAGGCGGTTATTACTTATATTGATGAAAATATAATGAATAAACCTAACGAATATTATACTTGGGATAAACTTCGTAGGGCAATCGGTAGTGACAGACGAATTACTGCAAGAGAAATTATCGACAAGATATTTGGAGTGTTGCCGTTCTTTAAGAGTAAAAAGGAACTTGTAGAAGATGAATTTGAATCATTTATGCTCACAAGAACAGTCCCACAGGAAAAATATTGGGATATAAAACAATTCTTTGAAACTTATATAACCGATAAAGATGTAAGACGAGCTATTGAAGACGGTGAGTATCAGCTTTTAGGTACAGAAGTCAGCACATATACAATGTCCGACTTAAAAAGACTTGGCAAAGAGTCTATGCTCAGTATTGTTGATTATGTCAATGATAATGTAAATGTTTCAAGGTTTATGTAGGAGGCTAATTATGTTAAATTTTGATGTTAAACGTAAAATAAATACTTTGCGTGACATACTGGTCGGTAAAGTACCAGACCCTAAAGCTCAGGTAGAACAAATTACCATTGCAATGATATATAAATTTATGGATGATATGGATATCGAAGCAATGGAATTCGGTGGAGAACGAGTGTTTTTCAAAGACGAGTTTGAAAAATATGCTTGGTCTAACCTTATGAGTTCTGAAAACAGCGGACAACAAAGAGCTTTAGTTTATGCAGAAGGCATAGATAAAATGTCTATGAACCCTCATATTCCTCAATTGTTCAGAGATATTTTCAGAGGTGCATATATACCATATAGAGACCCTGAAACTCTCAATATGTTTTTAAAAGAAATCGGTGAGTTTTCTTATGATAACAGCGAGGATTTAGGAAATGCTTTTGAATATCTCCTTATGATTATGGGAAGTCAGGGCGATGCAGGACAATTCAGAACCCCTAGACATATTATTGACATGATGGTTGAGATTGTTAATCCAAAAAAGAATGATACTATCCTTGATCCGGCGTGCGGGACAGCAGGTTTTTTGATAAGTGCATACAAGCATATATTAAAAACAAATGTAGATGAAAATGGTAAGTCTACATTGACTTCCGATGATAAAAAGCGTCTAACGGATAACTTTGCAGGTTATGATATATCACCTGATATGGTAAGATTAGCACGTGTGAATATGTATTTACACCGTTTTACAAAACCGCAAATTAGTGAGTATGATACATTATCAAGTGATGAAAAATGGGACGATAATTACGATATAATCCTTGCAAATCCCCCATTTATGACTCCAAAGGGCGGTATAATACCACACAACAGATACAGAGTAAAAGCTAAGCGTGCAGAAGTACTGTTTGTTGACTATATTGCAGAGCACTTAAATCCAACAGGAAGAGCGGCTATTATTGTTCCTGAGGGCATTGTTTTTCAATCAGCAAACGCTTATAAAGAATTAAGAAAGTATCTTGTAGATGATGGATTGCTGTATGCTGTAATCTCTTTACCTGCAGGTGTATTTAATCCTTACAGCGGTGTAAAAACAAGTATTTTATTAATTGATAAGCCTTTAGCAAGAATGCGTGATGACATTCTCTTTGTTAAAATGAAGAATGATGGATTTGATCTTGGCGCCCAACGTAGAGAAATAAAACAGAATGATATTCCTGACATTATTAATATAGTGAAAGCATATCAAAAAGGTGAAGATGTAAGTAGTAATCCACTTGTTACTATGGCAAGTAAAGAAAAGATTTCTAAACAGGAATATATTCTTGTTGGAGAAAGATATAAAGAAGAAATTATTATTAATAGTAAATGGCCATTAGTAAAAATATGTGACATAGCTGAAGTGATTTCGGGCAATGGATTCCCCAAAGAGTTACAAGGCGATTTTGAAGGGGATATACCTTTTTATAAAGTTAGCGATATGAATTTGCATGGAAATGAATCAGCGATGGGTATTAGCAATAACTACATAACTGAAAAGACGCTTGGCGAGCAAAATTGGATGCTTGTCTCTGAAAATACAGTTATTTTTCCTAAAATAGGAGCAGCAATAGCTACTAACAAAAAAAGGATGCTCACAAAAAAATCATTGTTTGATAACAATGTTATGGGCATAGTATGTAATGAAAGAATTGAAAAAAAATATTTATACTATATGTTAAAACCTATTGATTTAAAGCAATGGGCTTCAGAGTCTAATCCTCCTTCTATCAGAAAAACAACGGTAGAGCAATTTGTTGTACCATTACCTCCACTTTCTGTTCAAAAAGAAATCGTTGAAGAAATAGAAAGCTATCAAAAGATTATTGATGGTGCAAAGCAAATAGTTGATAATTACAAGCCTATTATCAAAATTGATTCTGATTGGGAAATTACAACTATAAAAGAAATATGTTCACTTAACCCTGTCAAATCTGAAGTTAAAGAAGTATCGTCAGATACTCTTGTATCATTTGTTCCGATGTCAGATGTCAGTGATTCAGATATGTTATTTATGCCACAGAATGTTGCAACATTATCTGAGGTTTACAGCGGATATACATATTTTAGAGACGAAGATGTATTGCTCGCAAAAGTCACACCTTGTTTTGAAAATGGGAAATCAGGCATTGCAAGAAATTTGTGCAACGGAATTGGATTTGGATCAAGTGAATTTTATGTATTGAGACCAGACAAAACTAAAATATTGCCTGAAATCATTTATTATACTATTAATAGTGATCGTTTTATCAATAACGGAAAAGAACATATGACTGGTACGGGTGGGTTGCGAAGACTTACAAAAGATTATGTTTTGAATGCACAAATTGCTGTCCCCTCTATGGAAACACAAAAACGCATAGTTGATAGTATAAATACTGAAATTAATATTGTTGAACAAAACAAGCGTCTAATAGAAATCTTTGAACAGAAAATTTCAGATAAAATCTCCGAGGTTTGGGGGGATTAATATGAACAACATTGAAATTGGCAAGGAATATGTTTCAAAGATGCTTGAAAAAGTAGGGCATCTACCATTGAGTTCATTAAAGGATTATACTATAAAAGATGAACTTCCTGAACAAATTCACGAAATTAACAAGTTTTTACCTCAAGTATTTCAAGATGAAAGTGAAAAGAAGTATATTGAAGCCCTGTATCTTGCACTTGAAACAAGCTATAGAAACGGACTATACCAATTTGCCTATGTGCAATATCATATGCTTTTTATGACTTCTATATATTTTGTGCTACTCAAGATATATATGTTGCACAAAGAAGAAATGGACAAGGCTATTTATTATTTGCTTAAAGAGCGGAAAAGTGAATTTTACAGCGAAGAAAATACCAAAAGAGGAGAACTCTATTTTGGCAGTTTTGCTATCATAGGTGAAAGCGATGTGTTTATGTTGTTGCGCGTGATAGGTTTAAACGATTCAATTTTGGGAGAACTCAAAAAATTTGTTAAATCAAGAAACATCTATGCTCATGCAAATGGTCGATTACTTCTTACTTCTGATAACTTGTTTTTGGATGAAATTCAACAGTACAATAGCAAAATTGAACAGATTTTCGATCTCTTGAAAGACGGAATAATTAAATTGTATGTTGAAACATTAACTAATTCGGATTTTTATGATCCTGAAATAAGAGGCTATTATGATCCAGACGATCAAATAACACAAGAGTTTATAAATATTTATTCATTAACTCAAACTGAACTTAATTGGCTACGCAAAATTAAAACATCTTCCTTTAAGGAATATGATGGATATGAACATATCAAAGACTTACATATAGCCCTTTGTCACTATTACAATAGGATGACAGGCAATGATGAAGATGCTTGCCCTATAGAAGATTCGTACTTGCTTTACAAATATAGAGATAAAGCAGATGAATTTATTGAGAGAGAACTTGGGATAAGTGGGTATGAATGTGTGAAAGACGGAGGTGAGTTCCCACTATATGACTGTCCGGATTGTGATGAAAATCAATTAGTATATGACCGTGAAACGGACAAATACCATTGTTTTCACTGCGATTCCAATTTTTCGGGATATGAAATATCTTTTTGTTCTGACTGTGATAGACCAATGAAAAATGCAGAGTCATGTATCTGCGATGCATGTCTTAAAGAAAAAATGGAAAAGGATTAAATCTGAAAATTATGTAAGGTGGATAATAAAGCAAATGCAAATTACAGACGAAAGTTCAAGTAATACCTTTAATAAAATAATTGAATTGTTTTTTGAAAAGGAAAAGGTTGGTATTAATTTCCCGTTGAATGATATTATTCTTACTGATAACATATTTCAAAAGGTAAAAGAACTACAACCAACCCTATTTACAGAAGAGCATTTTAATAAAAATCAATTACTTGAGTGTACCGGTTATACACTTCTATTTAAAAACAATACAGCTACAGTTTTGATAAAGAATGATGATTTCACAAAAAACTTTCTTTGGATAGAAACATTGGTTCATGAACTAACACATGTCAAAGATTTTAATGATTATCTACCAATTATAAAAGAAAATAACTTTTATGAGATGTTACATAATATTCCTTTTTGGTATTGGACAGAATTTCACGCAAGATATAAAGGATATGTCTATATGTTGGAATTTGCTCAAAGGCTACCCGAGCCGTATTTTCAGCAGTATATCAATGATAGTATGAAAAGAATCGAAGATTTTAACACGCTATTTAACGGGCATGAAGACTATCATTTGAAAATCTATTATACTATGCATCTCATGGGAGAAATTCTTGCTTACGAGTATAAAGGAATCAACATTGACGATAAAAGCATCGCAAAGGAAAATAATTGGTTTGATAAAATGAAAGAATTCCTTAGAAAACACACAGAAAATGTATCGATATCAGATATGTTATTGCTATCAATGAATGCAAATAAAATATTCTGTAAAAATGGATAGAACATAGTAAATTCACAAAATATTATCATTCCAATTCTTTCAATTCCTTCGTTGACTTATGAACTTTCTTGTGGTACTGTTTGTGTCGCAAGGAGGTGAAATCAAATGAAAGTGCTTGAAGAATTCTGGTATGGGAATATTAACCCAATGGAAAGACCGTTCCAAAGCCAAAGGAAGTTTGACAAGGTATTCAGGTTATTGACCAAAAATGAAGAAGAATTGCTTAAGAATTTAAATGAGCAAGAAAAAGAGTTGTTTGATAAAGTCAAAGCCTGTTATGACGAAATGATACAAATTACAGAATGTCAAACCTTTATAAAAGGCTTCAAATTAGGAGCAAGGTTCTTTATAGAATGCTTCGAAAGCGATGCCGACATATTCGATGAATGAAATTCGAGTATGTCGGTATTTTTATACCCAAAATGAAAGGAGCAGAACTTATGAAAAAGAGAATAATATGTACGGCACTTGCCACAACGATGTTGCTATCATCAACGGCATCGGCAACTGCACAACCTTGGTGGCTCAGTAAGTATCGAGTTACCTTTGACAACGAACTTGGAATCGTAGGCAATGTAACCTTAACCTTCGCATCGGATGGAGGTAGCTTTATAAGACCAATAACTAAAAGATATGGCGAGAGCATCAGCCTTGAAAGTTATGCCCCGACAAAATACGGATATACATTCAAAGGATGGTTCACAGACCCCAGAACAAAGCAGAATCAGGTAACAACATTCAAATTCACAAAGCCTGATGTCCTATATGCGAAATGGGAAAAGAATCCGGAAGAACCCATAAATCCAAATGACGAAATCATGAGCAAAGACACTTGCTACCTCACAGATGAGGAAACAAAAATGCGAAATGAAATAATACAAGAGAAAAATAAAGCCTACATCGAAGGCTTTGGCTATATGGCACCAAGTAAAACCAAAACCATCATCGTAGACTCAGACGGAGATATAAATAAAATGGTTGGCACAATGGAATAATATCAAATTTATAGTCGAATGTAACGACAGTAAAAGCCCGTTACAGAGAAAAACTACTGCAGGTAGGGTAATTTACCCACCTGCTCTTTTTTTATGCCCTCAAAAAAGGAAAATCAATATTTTTTTAAAATTTTTTGGTGAAATTCCAAAAAAGTCAGCCTTATATATTAATAGAGGGATGTTTTTTGATTTATAGGGGTTAAAAATCGTGTTCAAAACGGCAATATGTGAAGAGAATTATTTTACAATCTTGTAAAACCTTCAATTAGGGGGTTTAGAAAATGCAATTTTTTCTGCTTATATATGAGAGGACTTTTATAAAATGAAAATTATGGTTTCCAAATCGCAAAAAAGTCAGCTTTATATATTAATAGGGGGATAATTCAAAAAATATTTGCTGAAAATCAGAAAAAGTTCGCTTTATATATTAGTGAGAAGGTTTTTATAAATTTTTCGCAATAAGTTTGTAAAAATCTTATAATTCCGCATTATGTAAAAGAAGAAATATTAACAAATTGTAAATTTTGTTACTCAAAATCAAAAAAACCTCCCTATATAGAATAGTAGAGGGATAAATTTTCAAAACAGGGTGGTAGAAATACCTTTTTACGGATAATTAGTGAAGGGATAAATATTATGATTTTGTAAAATTTTCATCTTGAGGATTTAGAAACTGATGTTTTTTGTCCTTATATGAGAGGAGTTTAAAAAAATATAAAATTTTGGTTGTAAAAATTGAAAAAAGTCAGCCTTATATAAGAGTGAAGGGGAAATTATAAAAATTTTAAATTTTGTTCATAAAAATCGAAAAAACCTCCCTATATAGAATAGTAGAGAAAAAATATTTGCTAAAATACATAAAAAGTCTGCTGTATATAAGAGTAGAGGGGAAATTTTTCAAAACACACTGGTAGAAATGCGTTTTAAATGATAATTAGTGAAGGGGTTTTTGAAAAAATTTCAAAACAGGGGTATAGAAATAGCTTTTATCTTCCATAAGATGAAGGACTTTTTATAAAAACACAACTGAATACTAAGAATCAGGATACATAAGCAATAATGAGAGCAAGGCTGCAAAGACGCCATAACCTTCCAAACGGAAGCGAGCGATAAACTTCATGCAGCGAGGCGGAATAGCAAACCGTTGTGCCAAGACCATTATTGCCGATAATGATACTCCCGTCTTGAACTCGTCACTGAATTGGACGGTCGGTCATAAGAATGAGCGAAGGTGGAATTCCTGTGAGGATTAGCTAAAATCCGTTCTGATGCTTTACAACTCAAATTTTTAATAAGTTAGGAGGAAATTTTATGTCAAGAAAAAACAATGAACCTAAAATCACTCAGGTGATTTATTACCATTCAGGAACTAACGAGGAATTCAATCATTTCCTCAAATCAGTTGTTAAAGACTACATAAGCCAGGGGCTTGAACAACCGGAAACGGAAGTTCATGAACCCGAGGATGATATGCAAGAAAATGACGGCGGAATTTCGTTAGATTTTTAGCTGGATATATTAAAACTTATGTGGTATTGTTTGTTGCTAAGGAAGGAGAATTATTATGAATATCATGCAAGCATGGAGAATTTGGATTTATTACAGATTGTCAAGAGATGACGACAAGGAAATGAATTCATTAAAAAACCAAAGACAAATTTTGATGGACTACATCGAAAAGAATGGGTATCAGTTCGCAGGAGAATCATTCGATGACAATGTAAGCGGAATGACCTTCGAGAGAAACGGAATCGAGGAAATTTATCAAGCCGCTGCGGAGCATAGAATGGATGTCGTACTTGTAAAAGACTTATCAAGACTCGGCAGAGAAAAGATTCAAACAGCAATGTTCATCGAATACTTAAGAAGCCACAACATCAGGGTTATAAGTGTAACCGACAACACAGACAGCTTCAATGAGGACGATGAATTCCGTATGGACATGAATCAATTCATCAACCATATGTATGCCAGAGATGTGAGCAAGAAAGTAAGATACGGTTATCGTCAAAAACAGAAAGATAAGGGTGTTTGCAATATGCCTCCAATGGGATATTACAAGGACAAGCTCAAAGACGAAATCGTAATCATGGACGAGCCTGCTGAAATCGTAAGAGAAATCTACACAATGTACCTTGACGGCTTCGGTTTCAAAGCCATTGCAGAAAAGCTTAATAAAGACGGCAAGAAATCACCGTCATACTATCAAAAGCTTTATAATAACAAAAATCAGGGCTACAACAAGCCGGCAATCACATTCAGGTACTTATGGGACCCGACAGCAGTAAAGCGGGTCCTTGCAAATGAGTTCTACACAGGCACACTTGTATGTCACATTGAAGAAACAGACAAGGCGAAAAAGATACGAAGAAAAGTGCCAAAGGAAGAACAGTTCAGGCACGAAAACTATGCCCCTGTGATTATACCCAAGGAAGTATGGGATAAGGTTCAAAATCTTATCGAAAGTAAGAAAGAAACCAATGTCCGTGCAAGCTCGGGAAATCCGTATCACAGGTACACAGGGCTACTAAAATGCGGTGACTGCGGATGCACCTTTGTCGCAAAGATAAGAAAATGGGGCGACAAGCCTGACAGAGTAGAATATGTCTGCAATGGTTATCACAGATACAAAGGCTACTGCACATCCCACAGAGTTCAGGAAAAGGACTTGGATGCTCTTGTGTATAAAGAGTTGTCAAGACTAAAATCAAAGGCACAGGACAACTGGCTTGCCATTGAAGATGAGGTTAAAAAGTGGTTATCGAACAAAGGAAATACCGACAAGAAAATCAGGGACTATCGAGCGATGATTGAAAACCTTGAGCTTGAGCAAGAAAATATCCTGATAGAGAGAATCAGAGATATGCAAAACCGTGCTACATACGACAGAATACTTGAAAAAAGAAAGGTTGAAATAGAAAACCTTAAAACGAAAATTCAAGACATACTGAATATGGAACAGACGGTTAAAAAGCGTAAAAAAGAAATCAAGGAAAGCATCGATATACTTGACGGAATCATAGCAGAAGGTGCAATCAGCAATGTAAACCTACGGCTTCTCGTAAAAGAAATTATAGTTCTCGATATGGAGAACAACGAGCTTGCCCTGGTGATAGTAATGAATGCACCATTTGGCGAGTACGGAGAGATATTCGATGATGATGGAAATGTAACCCTTGCACATAACGGAGATTACAAACCGATACCTCTCGAAGAAGTGAAGAATTAAAGAAAAAGTGCTTACGGGAGAAATCTCGTAAGCACTTGGAAAATGGTGCAGGTAACAGGACTTGAACCTGCATGAAATTGCTTTCACATGGACCTGAACCATGCGCGTCTGCCAATTCCGCCATACCTGCATATTAAATTATAACCTCATAATTTTTACACGGGAGAGGTAACCCCGAGGAGGAGCAAAACCGCTTAATCCTCAAATATGAAAACGTTTAAACCGAATTCAACAACTTTTCACCGATGTGACGCGAGCAGAAGCTAGCGCGTCTGCCGATTCCGCCATATCCGCACACTATATAACGCTGTTTTTCAAGCAAGCTTGTTCAAACAGCTTTTATATTCTATCATACTTTTTTGGGGTTGTCAAGTATTTTTTCAAAAAAATGGGGTGGTTATTTTGCTTTTTGTAAGGTTTTGATGCCGTGTTTACAGGTTTCTTTCAAAATGCAGGTTTCACAGGCAGGCTTTTGGGCTTTGCAGACTGCTCTGCCATGTGCCACCAACCGATGACAGAAGTCAAACTGAAACTCCGGAGGGATGAATTTTGCCAGCTCCAGCTCAATTTTTACCGGATCGGTTTGTTTGGTTAAGCCCATACGGTTGGCAAGACGTTTCGCATGGGTATCAATGACGATTGCCGGTTTTTTATAAATTTCGCCCAATATAACACCGGCAGTTTTTCTGCCTACCCCTGCAAGCTTTGTCAGTTCTTCCATGGTATCCGGCACAATGCTGTTATATTCGTTCACCAAGGTGATTGCACAGTTCCGGATGTTTTTGGCTTTATTTCGGTAAAATCCTGTAGATTGAATCAATTTTGAAATTTCGTTTTCCGAAAGGGAGGCAAAGGCTTCGGGGGTGTTATATTTTGGGAAAATGGTTTTTGTGACGATATTCACTCTTGCATCAGTACACTGGGCAGACAAAATGGTTGCCACAAGAAGTTCGAAAGGCGTGGTATAATCCAGGGTGCAATGGGGATTTTCGTAAAGAGTATCCAATTTTTCTTTTAATTTGAAAAACAGTTCTTTTTTTGTCATAATAAGATTCCTTAATTTTCGGTGACTACCGATTGTTCTACAGTGAAGATTTTTGCACCTGCTACATCAAATTTTTGAGCATCGGTGATGGTGATGATGGTCTGACAGTTTTTGATGTAAGAAAACAGGCTTTCCTGACGTTCCCGGTCCAGCTCGGATAAAATATCGTCCAACAGGAGAACAGGATAGGAGCCGGTGAGTTCCTTGATGAAAAGGAGTTCCGAGAGCTTTAATGCCAAAATGATGGTGCGCTGCTGCCCTTGAGAAGCATATATTTTTACATTTTTATTGTCCAGATAAAATTCCAGATCGTCACGGTGAGGGCCAACTCTTGTGGTGCGGAACAACTGTTCCTCTTTTTGCACTTTTTCCAGTTTATCGTGAAAAAAGCCGCGGATGGCAGTTCGATCCTCTACAAATTCGTCAAACAGTTCGCTTTCATAGCGCAAGGTCAGTTCTTCGTTTCCGTTGGAAATTTCACGGTAGATTTTTTTTGCAGTTTCTTTTAGGCGCTCTACAAACAAGGCGCGGTAAATAATCACCTCTGTGCCGAATTCCACCAACTTTTCGGTATAGACCTGAAAAAGCGCCGGGTCGGGAGATTCTTCTTTTAAGAGCTTGTTTCGGTTACGCAGAATCGAGTTGTAATATTTTAAGATTTTATAATAGCGGGGACGAATCTGGCACACATCGGCATCCAAAAATTTTCTGCGCTGTTCCTTATCGCCTTTGATGAGGTTCAAATCTTCGGGCGAAAACAAAACAGAGTGAAATTGTCCCAGGAAAGAGGCGTTATCTTCCTTCACCTCGTTATGGTAAAGCTCTCGTTTTGCATTTTTGGACAATAGGATTTTCATTTTGTGAAGACGCTCACTTTGTTCCTTTTGGAAGGAAATCTGCATTTTGGCTGCATCTTTATCGGTTAAAATCAGTTCTTTGTCAGAAACAAATCGATGGGATTTCAAAGTGGAAAAATAATGAATGGCTTCTATGATGTTTGTTTTTCCTTGAGCGTTTTTTCCACAAATGATGTTGGTTTTGGGAGAAAAGGAAATATCCAGATAGTCATAGCTTCGAAATTGTGATAGCTTCAAATTTTCGAGAACCATATCTAACATACTCCTTTCCGTTTTGTTTACTGAATTAAATAACGCGCAGTGCTTCTTTTAGGTCGACATTTCCGGTATAGATGGCTTTTCCTACGATGGCACCGTCTACACCGATTTCTTTTAAGTGAATTAAATCGGTGAGAGAGCTGACACCACCGGAGGCAATCACATCGATGGAAACGTGGTTTTTCATTTGCTCCATTGCTTTTAAGTTGGGGCCTGACAGCATTCCGTCGGTTGCAATGTCGGTATAGATAATGGTATCTGCACCCATTGCTTCTGCTTTTTTTGCCAGCTCCAATGCGCTGATTTTACTGGTGTCAATCCAACCGTCGATTGCAGCATAGCCGTCTTTTGCATCAATGCCCACAGCAACTTTTCCGGGGAAACAAAGCGCAGTTTTTTCAATTTCTTCGGGTGCGGTTACGGCTGAAGTGCCAAAAATAACACGGCTGATGCCGTTTTCCAAATATTCTTTTGCGGTTTCAAAGCTTCTGATACCGCCACCGATTTCAATGAAAAGATTGGTTTCCTTGGCAATTTCTAAAATAATGTCTTTACAGTAGGGCTTTTTGTAGCGTGCGCCGTCCAAATCTACCAGATGAAGATAGCTTGTGCCTTCCTGCTGCCATTTTTTTGCGGCATCCAGAGGGTTTTCAAAATATACGGTGGTGTCCTCGTAAACACCTTTGCAAAGGCGGACACATTTGTTGTCTTTAATGTCGATTGCGGGATAAATAATCATGATATGGGTTCCTCGTTTTCTATTTTGGATAAAATGGTTTCAAAGTTACAAGGTGCAGTCAGCTCCATTTGTTCTTTTGTGATGGGGTGCAAAAATTTTGCAGCATAAGAATGAAGATATAAGCGTTTTCCGGGAGTTCCGTAAAGGGGATCTCCTACAATGGGGTGACCGATATGGCTTAGATGAACACGAATCTGATGGGTTCTGCCGGTTTTTAGTTCCACTTCCAACAAAGAATGGTGTTTTCCACTGCAAAGCACTCGGTAGAGCGTGTGTGCCGGCTTTCCGTCACATCTTACGACACGGCGAAGTGAGGCTTGGGCTTCCCTTGCGATGGGGAGGTCGATTTCTCCCTTTTCTTCGGCTGGAACACCTTCAACCAATGCCAGATATTTCTTTTGAAAAGAGCCGTTTTTTTGCTGTTGGGAAAGGGAATGGTGAGCCAGCTTATGCTTGGCAATTATCAAAAGGCCTTCGGTTTCTTTGTCTAATCGGCTGACCGGGCGAAAGGGAAGGGGACAGCCCTGGGATTGGTAGTAGTATGACACAAAATTTCCAAGTGTTCCGCTTGCTGTGCCCAGTGCCGGATGGGTGGCAATGCCGTGGGGTTTGCACACCGCCAGAATGTCGTCGTCTTCATAGAGCACATGCAGTTCTCCGGCTTGTGCTTCACAGGAAAGTGCTTCTTCCCGCGGGAATACCAAAGTTACCACATCTCCCGCGAAAACAGGAGTAATGGTTGTGGCAGGTTGACCATTGATTTTCAGACAGTCAACATATTTGAGAGCGGTAATCAATCTGCGGGAAATCCCTTTACTGCGTAAGAAAAAGTCCAATTTTTTATAGCTTGTTTTTGCGGGAAAGGTAAGAGAAGTTCTTACTGCCATTGTACGTTTTTAATCACAGCAGTACAGTTTGCCAGTTGAGTAGAGGCGCGCAGTTCTGTGCCTTCCACAATTTTTGCTTTGCCCATCATCAGGTTTCCGTCACCTTGCAGCACAGCGGTGCCTGTCACAGAAACAGTCAGATTGTAGCGGTTTTCCACAGGAGCCATTACCACGGTTCCGTCAAGAGCTTCCAGCTCTTTGGTCGCGGGGACGGTGCTGATTGCAGTCACTTTGCCTATGGCTTCGTCTAATTTATAGTGATATACGGTGTCGCCTACACGAAAGGCGTTTACGGTAACATCACGCACCGCTTCAATAGATAAATCGTAAGTAATTTGTACAGTGTTTTTTTGTTCTTCCCGATTCAACACCAGAAATTTATAGCCCACTCCGAATACCAAAACCAATAAAAGCAAGATGACAGCAAAATCAAATATATTGAGCTTGCCAAAGAGTTTTCCGTTTTTCAGCATTGTATCATTCCTCCCCTGTTATTCTTTGATTTCCAAATGTGTGATGATGCTGCTCAGCATATACTTTTCGTTAATGATGGGAATGGTGTAACCCACTTTTAATTCCGTTTCTCCTACCATAATGGCAGAGTCGGTTACATCAGCCATTACCGAAACCGTAATATCTTTGTTATAACGATTGGGAACCTGTGCCGCAACATAGGCATTGGTTTCATAATTTTCCACAGAGTCTGTGTAGGGATAGGGGTCAGATAATGCTACAATTTTACCCAGATAAGTGGTTTTTGCATTGTCGGTGATGTTGTCACCGATTTGCACCTTTTGAAGAAGCGCTTCTTCCACATCCTGTGCTTCAAAGGTGATGAGCACTTCCTTTTGGTTGCTTCGGGTCAAAGAGGTGTTAATTTTGGTGATTCCGTAAATTGCTGCCAGCAAAACCACGGCAACTACAATGATTTCAATCACATATTTTATAACTTTATTCATACAACAGTTCCTCATATACTTTCTCAATATTTTTTGTCATAATCTGAACAGTAAACCCTTCCTGATAGGTTCTCTTTGCGGCGTTGCCGTATGCTTTTATCAGGGACGGGTTTTGTTGGATTTTTTCCAATGCATCAGTTAAGGCAGCCACATCATTGGTGGGATATAAAATGCCGTTGATGCCATCCTTCACAAGCTCCGGATTTCCGCCATAGTCGGTGGCAATGCAGGGGATCCCAAGGGAGTTTGCTTCTAAAATTGCCAGACTGCAGGCTTCGGTTCCATAGGAACAGTTAAGCAGAACATCGGTTGCATAAAGCAGTTGGGACACATTGTCTAAAAATCCGGTAAAAATAATGTTATCTTCCAGTCCGTAGTCTGCAACCTGTTTTTTTAAGGCAGCCTCTTCCGAGCCGGTTCCTGCAATGAAAAATTTAACATTTTCTTTCGATTTCATATTGTGAACCGCTTCTACCAGATATTTGTGCCCTTTCACAGGGTTCAGCCTTGCGCTGATGGAAAATACAGTTTCATTCTCCGAAACACCAAATTTTTCCTTTGCTTGTTTTATCTGGTCGGGTGTGGGTGCCGGCAAGGCATATACACCGTTGTATACCACTGTGATTTTTTTCGGGTTCACACCGGTGTCGGTGAGGTTTTTCTTTGCGGCTTCACATACCGCTGTGATGCGGTCAGCTGTCAACGCTGTAATGACACGATTCACTGGTTTCCCGACAGGTGTGGTGAAAAAGCCGGTTGGTTCAAATACACTGTGCCGCGTGTAAATTACTTTTTTCACATTTGCAAAGGGGAGCTTTGCCGCAATTCTTGCCGACATGGTGCCGTGGGAATGCACAATGTCCGGCTTCTCTTGCCGGAAGATGCGATACAGCTCTTTCACACCGCTTTTGGAAAAGCTTTTGTCATCAATTCCACCGCATTCTATCACACTTAATCCGGCTCCCTCATACAGCTCTTTCAGCTTGGAGCCGATGGGGATGACCGCTTTCACCAGAAAGCGTGCTTTGTCAATGGAGCGATAGGTTTCTAAAATCCATTTTCCCGCACCACCGATGTTGGTATCGGAAATCACCATTAAAATCTTCATGCTTTTTCTTTCCCTCCTACTGCATATAGCGATGCCGCCAGACTCAACAGAGCAAAGAACAGCATATACATTCTGTAGTTATAAAAGGTATTATCAAAGAACCCTTGAATGAGAAAAGACACAAAGCCCGAAACCAATGCAATGGCAAGGATCTGCATTTCTCTCGATTTGGGATGCTTATATACTAAAAACAGCTGGCGTAAAATAAAATAGGCTAACAATACAAAGACTAAAAATCCGAACAGACCGGTTTCTGACAGCAGATGGAAATATAAGCTGTGGGAGTGGGGCGCCATAATATCCATATAGGCAAAGGGTGCATAAGAAACTTCAAAAGAGTAATTACCAAGACCTGCACCGGTGGGCCAGAGCTTTTTGAGCATATCCACCGTGCCTCTCCATACATACACGCGGAATGCTGTGGAGCCGTCTTTTAAGTTTCCGATGCTTAAAAAGCGGTTAATAATGTTCTGGGGAATCACAAAGATGGAAAAGGGAGCTAAAAAGAACAGCGGAATCAGCGTTTTTTTATACAGAAGGAGTAAAAACAGACCCATTCCGGCAATCAGCCCCAGCCAGCAGCCTCTGGAGTAGGTGAGGATGAGGCAGGCAAGGGAGGCAAGAACACAACCCCCGTATACCACTTTGTGAAATTTGTTTTTAGAAATTAAGAACATGGCAATGGAAATGGGAATTAAAAACAGAAGATATTCCCCAAACACATTGGGGTTTTGGAAGGTGGAATAAATTCTGCCCGAAATATCGGAAAAGAGCTGGGTATCGGTCCAGGTGGTGGTTTCGTAGCTTCCGGTAAGATACTGCAGAAATCCGTATCCGCAAACAAAAATGCCCGAGAGGGTAAAGTAAGAAACGCTTAAAATCAACCGACGCTCGGAAGAAATGTAGTAGCGCACACCATAGTACAATCCTACAAACACAAAGTAGACCAAAAAGATTTGGAGCTTACCCGGGTCTTTGGAAAGGAACAAGCCCCAAACCAAAGAAACTAAATATAAGCCAATTAGCGCATCGGTGAAGATGGGTTTCGTTTTGGAAAGATTCTGTTTGAAGTCGGAATCGAAGAAGGAGAACGCCAACGTCAGAAGCACCAGCCCCACTACTGCCATGGTAGGCAAAATTCCTGCCAGGAACAGAAGCAAGAGGAAAATAAAAAAGTTGAAGCTGTAGCCCTCTCCCGACACACCAAACCAACCTAAAATTTTACTGGTGGAAATTACTTCAGACAAGGTAGTTTTGGAAAACACTTTCCGCACACAGGTCACGGTTACGCTTTCTGTAAGGAAGCCGCTGATTTTGGAAAGAAGGGCTCTTATGGCAAGAATCAGTTTGTAAACCAACGAATTTTGCCAAAGGTCTTTTCCCAAATCGGTCATAAACAGTTTATACACAAAAGTATCACGAAAAGGAATCAGTAAAAAGAGATAAATTTTTCTGATGATTTCATAAATTTTAGAGGATTGGAAGAGTTTTATCATCGTTTCAGAATTCCTTTCTTAATAAATTCTCTGACATCACGTTGAAATGCCAGAACACAACTGCCGTATAGCAGCAGTCCTGCCAAAGCAGATATGCCCACTGCAGCGATGTTTCCTAAAAGGGTTTCTTTTCCGGGGAATACCTTGTAGCACAGAATGCAGACAGGGAACATCAGAGCGCCGTATATGACATAACGCACAATGGCAAAAAAGTCTGTTTTTTGTAAGAATCCAAGCTCGTGATTCAGCAGAATGAGCAGAATGCCCGACATGAATACTGCTGTCAGGCTGGTGGCAAGGGCAAGCCCGAAGGATGCCATGACACTTTTTAAGAAGAATGATAGAGCAATGTTAAATACAATCGCCGCCGCTGCGGTCACAGACGGAATCAGCATATTTTTTCGTGCATAGTAGGCTTTGTTGAGCAAGTCCAGCAGCCCGTAAAAGGGGATGCCCAAAGAATAGTAGAAGAATGCGCCTGCCGTTAGATATAAGTCTTTCTCGGTGAAAGCACCACGTTTATAAACAATTTCAATAATGGGAGTTTTGAATGCAAGCATCAACACCGTAATGGGGATTAAAACGGTGACAATCAGTAAAAACGAAACCTTCAGCGTGTTTTTGTAAGCTTCGCTGTCCTCCTGCACAGACTGCCGTGACAGACGGGGGAAAATATAGTTGGTCAGACTCACGGTAAACACACTGGAGACAATGAGATACAGCTTGTTTGCCCAGTTTAACGTGGTCAATGCACCGGGAATGGAAGATCCGAAAGCGTTGTTGATGATGGTGGAAATGGGTTGAATCCAGGTTCCAACCATAACCGGAAGTGCCAGCTTTACCACAGTTTTCAAGCCCTCGTGGCGAAGCACAGGCTGATAGTGAAAGCCCTTCTTTTTTGCAACGGGAATCTGGATGGCAAACTGAAGTGCCCAGCCAATGACCAGCGACACCGCCAACCCTTCAATGCCGAAATAGCGGTTGCCCAAGCATAAATATAAAATCACCACGCCATTGGAAATCAGACTCATCATTGCAGGAATGGTAAACTCTCCCTTGGACTGAAGAAGCCCGACCAGAGAAAACGCAAGGGAGGCAAACACCGTCATGGGAAGCATAATGACTAACAGCTTAATTGCAGTTTGGCGGACTTGTCCCACAAGACCGCCTGCCATAATGCTGACCAAGGGGGAGGCAAGAAGCATCAGAATTCCCGTGAATACAACCGACCCCAGAAAGATGACGTTTAAGAATGCGGAGGCAAAACGGTCCCCCTCCTGTTCTCCGTCTTTTTCCAAATAAGTGTTGTAAACAGGGATAAACGCAGAGCTTACCGCCGAGGCAAACACAATATCAAATAAATTTAAGGGCAATGCCGATACGCCGTAAAAAGCGGAGGCATCTCCCGAGGAGCCGTATAGCTGTGCAATGAGCATTTCTCTTGCCTGACCCAGCACCTTGGAGAGCAGAATCATTACAAACATAAAGCCCACGGTTTTAATCGATTTTTTCATAATGGATACCTTTATTTTTCATATATATAATTACATAATATACCTATTATAATAATTTACCATATAATATAAGAATTGTCAATCATTCGCGACAATTTTATCTTGAAAATTCAGCCGATAGCTGTTTGTTTGAGACGGCGGGAGCAAAAGCATTTTGTTGGTTGAATTTTTAATGGCTTTTGGCAGACTGTCAATTTCATTTTTGTGACAATACACGAAAAACATTCAAATTCTTTCCGAAATTCGTCATAAACGGAGAAAATAAAAAAATCGGGATTTTTTTTGAAAAAATGTTTGATTTTTTTTTGACAATGTAGTATAATATATTCCGATGTAAAAAATTGTATTAAAATTATATCATATACACGAAAAATCGAGGAGGATTTTTACAATGTTAGTTTCTGCAAGCGAAATGCTTAAAAAAGCAAAAGAAGGAAAATATGCGGTTGGTCAGTTCAACATCAATAACTTAGAATGGACCAAAGCAATTCTCTTAACTGCACAGGAATGTAACTCTCCCGTTATCTTGGGCGTTTCTGAGGGTGCAGGAAAATATATGACCGGCTTCAAAACTGTTACCGCTATGGTAAAAGCGATGGTGGAAGACCTGGGCATTACTGTTCCGGTTGCTCTGCATTTGGACCACGGCAGCTATGAAGGTGCAATCAAATGTATCGAAGCAGGTTTCTCTTCCGTTATGTTTGACGGTTCTCACTACGACATTGACGAAAACATTCAGAAAACCAAAGAAATCATCGCTATGGCAAATGCAAAAGGCATTTCTGTAGAAGCTGAAGTTGGTTCCATCGGCGGCGAAGAAGACGGCGTTGTTGGTGCAGGCGAAGTGGCTGACCCCGATGAATGCAAAATGATTGCAGATTTAGGCGTAGATATGCTGGCTGCAGGCATCGGTAATATTCACGGCAAATATCCTGCAAACTGGGCAGGCTTAAACTTTGAAGCGCTGGATAAAATCCAGCAGAAAACCGGCAAAATGCCTCTGGTTCTTCACGGTGGTACCGGTATCCCCGCTGAAATGATTCAGAAAGCAATTTCTCTGGGCGTTTCCAAAATCAACGTAAATACCGAATGTCAGCTGACTTTTGCAGAAGCTACCAGAAAATACATTGAAGCAGGCAAGGATTTAGAAGGCAAAGGCTTTGACCCCAGAAAACTGCTGGCTCCCGGCTTTGAAGCAATCAAAGCTACCGTAAAAGAAAAAATGGAACTGTTTGGTTCTGTTGGAAAAGCGTAAGCGATTTGTTTCTTTTTGGAATAAAAATATAGTAAAAAGTTCCGAAGTTTTCCAAAATTTCGGAACTTTTTTATTTTTTATCCGTCAAAAAAACAAAAAGTTTTTTTGATATGCCATTTGGAAAGGGGCAATTTTTATGAAATTAAAATCTGCTTTCTCGCTGATGTTATGCTTTTTTCTTTTATGCTCACCGGTTTTGGCACAAACGGAATCCGAGCAGATGCAAGCGGCGTTGACCAAAGCAAAAACCATCCTGACTGTGCCGGAGGACTATACCGAATTTTCGTATCAGTCAGAAACCGATACAGACGGAACGGTGTATTGGTATTTTCACTGGTCCGGCGACAAAAAGGGAAATATGGAAGCAACGCTTTCCGAGGATGGCTTTTTGGTAAGCTACTATTCCTGGATTTACAGCGAATCTTATGATGATTCTATTGCTGATTATACCTATCAGGAAGCAAAAGAAATTGCGCTTCGGTTCCTTGAAAAAGTGAATCCCGAATTATTCCCCAATCTGCGGGAAATCACGCCGGATGGGGAAAATCGCAATTCCCGCACCCAACGGTTTTTATTCGGGGAATATATTGGGGATGTTCCGGTTTATCAGAACACGGTTTCGGTAACGGTTGACAGATACCACGGCACTGTGCGCAATTATGTGGGCGCAAAAAAAACCAAAGATGTTGCTGAAATCGGAGAAATCCTTACCAAAGAAGCAGCAAAAGAGGCGTACATAAAGGAGATTGGTGTGCAACTGGAATACCGGTTGTATTATGACTACAAAGAAAAAGAATACAAGGTATTTCCGGCATATCGGCTGAAGGACACGTCCGGAAAGTCGGTTGATGCGGTGACAGGACAGGTCGTAGAGCCTTATTTTCCCGATTCTTACCTTTTCAGAGTATACGGCGGCGGAGATATGATGGAAGATGCAGCAACGAAAAATGAATCTGCCGGCGTGCAGTTTACCCCGGCAGAGATGGAAGCACTGTCCAATCTGGAGGGTGTTTATGAAAAAGAAGAGGCTTTGAAAATTGCAACCTCCAAAGTTCCGGCTTTGAAGAAGTATTCATTGTCGACTGCCTCCCTGCAGCGTGATTACCGCGACGAAACCAAGATTTATTGGCAGTTCCGATTGAAAAAGGAAGAAGCCGGCAGCGCCTATGTTTGTCTGGATGCAAAATCAGCACAGCTGATTAGTTTTTCCGTGCCGGTAGATACTTACGAAAACAACAGCTTTACCCGTGAGGATGCGAAAAAAATTGCAGAGGTTTTCTTAAAAAAAGAGGCTTCTGATGTATTCTCAAAAACGATGTATACCGAAGAAGAAATCTCTTATGTTCCGTTGAAAAACGATGATGCAACAGAGGATTATTACTGGCTTACCTACCGTCGCACAGAAAACGGAATCCCTGTGAACGGTGAAGGCCTTAGCGTGCGGGTGGATGCCAAAACAAAACAGGTTGGTGCTTTTGAGCGAACCTACAGCGACGGCATCACATTTTCCGATATTTCCGGTTGTATGAGCGAGGAAGAAATTTTTGAAACGATGGGTCAGAAAATGAAGTTTGCGCTTACTTATCTGCCTACGAAAGCGGAACACATCCCGGCATATACTTTTTTACGTGCGGACAGCCGGATGTTTGACCCCTTTACCGGAAAGGTACTCAATTACGACGGAACCGAACAAAAAGAAAATATACTTCCGGAATATACGGATATCCAAGGGCATTGGGCAGAGGATATGATTCTGACACTGTTGGATAATGGATATTATTTCCCGGAAGAAGCATTTCGACCTGATGATACGGTGACTAAAAAAGAGTTTTTGACATTTGTTAAAATGGTTGGAAACGAGGAGGATGCTCAAGTCAATGAATTGATTGCAAACATCGAAGAAATTGAGCCTTCCCTGGCAGATTGCAGCAAACCCCTGACCAAGGAGATTGCGGCAGGGTACCTGGTATATCGGATGGGATATCAAAAGGTTGCAAAGTTGGATGAGATTTTTCAGTATCCGTTCAGAGATGCCAACAGCGGAGCAGCGCAGTGGAAAGGGGATATTGCTCTTCTGACAGGATTCGGCATTTTCCATGGGGACACGGATGGAAACTTCTATCCCGAAAAGGAGCTGACCCGTGCAGAAGCAGCAAGCATTTTATATCATTTTTTGAAAACCCAAGGATAATTTTTCAAAAAACTGCCGCAGAAGAGATTCTGCGGCAGTTTTTTTGGGGATATAATTGTATTATATAGTTGACAAATTTTTGAATTTGTACTATAATTAGTATAATATGGAGTGGTAGTGGCTATTGCTCCGTCAAGTTGCAATGATTACCCGGCGCAAAATGCTGATTACGATAGGATAACATACAGAGAAATGAAAGGATGGTGCCCAATGTTTGGTTTCGGACAGGATGTGGGTGTGGATTTGGGAACAGCAACAGTTCTCATTTACGTTAAAGGGAAAGGAATTGTTTTGAAAGAGCCTTCAGTTGCCGCAGTAGACAAGCTGACCGGCAGACTGTTTGCTGTTGGATATGAAGCACAGCGTATGATTGGAAGAACCCCCGGTAATATTGTTGCGGTGCGTCCGCTTCGTGATGGGGTAATTTCTGATTATGATGTTACCGAACAGATGCTCAAAAGCTTTCTCAATAAGGTGAATATTTCTAAGATTTTCAAACCGAATATTATGATTTGTGTGCCCTCCGGCGTTACCGATGTAGAAGAACGTGCGGTAAAGGATGCAGCCATTCAGGCAGGGGCGAAAAAGTCCTTCATCATTGAAGAACCCATTGCGGCAGCAATCGGTACCGGCGTGGATATTTCACAGCCCAACGGCACCATGATTGTAGACATCGGCGGTGGAACCACTGATGTTGCGGTGATTTCTTTAGGCGGCGTGGTTGTTTCCACATCCATCAAGGTTGCCGGTGATAAATTTGACGATGCCATTATCAAATATATCCGTAAAAAACACAATGTGTTAATCGGGGAACGTACCGCAGAGCAGATTAAATACGAAGTGGGTTGTGCATACCTTCCCGAAGAAGAACGCACCACAGAAGTTAAGGGCAGAAACCTTTTGACTGGCCTTCCCAAGATTTTCACTGTTACTTCTACTGAAATTCACGAAGCTTTGATTGACACCGCAAATCTCATTGTGGATGCAGTGCATCAGACCTTGGAAAAAACACCTCCGGAACTGGTTGGTGATATTGCTTCCGGCGGCATTATTATGACCGGCGGTGGCTCACTTTTGGGAGGATTCCCGCAGCTGATTACCGAGCGTACCGGCATTAAGGCTACCGTTGCGGATGACCCCACCACCTGTGTGGCACTTGGCACCGGCAAAGCATTGGAACAGATGCACCTTCTCACCGACGACTCGAACTCGGTTGCCGGCAGAAAATATTATGACTTATAAGGAACCGTTATGGCTTTTATAGAAGATAAATTTGAAGTTGCTGTTATCGGAGCCGGTCACGCCGGCTGTGAAGCGGCATTTGCCTCGGCAAGACTGGGGCATAAAACTGTGCTGTTTTCCATCAATCTGGACGCAGTTGCCAATATGCCTTGTAACCCCAGCATCGGGGGAACAGGAAAGGGGCACTTGGTTCGGGAAATTGATGCCTTAGGCGGCGAAATGGGAAAACTGGCAGATGACACCTTTCTCCAGTCCCGTGTTCTGAATCGCGGGAAAGGGCCGGCTGTATATTCTCTTCGTGTGCAGGAGGATCGCCGTGCCTATCAGGAGGAAATGAAAAAAAGAATAGAAAATCAGCCCAATCTTCATTTGAAGCAGGCAGAGATTGTAAGCATTGATGCAGAAGACGGCAAGGTAGTCGGTGTTACGGATGCTTTGGGGAATTACTATCGGGTAAATGCCGCAATTATTGCCACCGGAACTTACTTACGGGGAAAAATTATTGTGGGTACTTATTTTGAACCCGGTGGTCCGGACGGAATGTTTGCAGCCAATAAACTGACCGAAAGCTTGCAAAACCACGGCATCCGCTTGATGCGATTCAAAACAGGAACGCCTGCCAGAGTCCATCGGGATACCATTGATTTTTCCAAAATGGAGATTCAAAAGGGTGACGATATCATTACTCCCTTTTCCTTTACCACCAAACGGGAGCTTGCCAATCAGGTGGAGTGCTACCTTACTTATTCCACCGAAAAAACAAAACAAATTGTTTTGGATAACATTCATCTATCGCCCCTTTACAGCGGCGTGATTGAAGGAATCGGACCCAGATATTGTCCTTCTTTTGAAGACAAAATCATGCGGTTTCCCGATAAGGTGCGGCATCAGCTGTTTATTGAACCCATGGGGCTTAACACCAAAGAAATGTATGTGCAGGGGATGTCATCATCTCTTCCCTATGAGGTTCAGGTGCAGATGTACCGTTCTGTCATCGGGTTGGAGGAAGTGGAGTTGATGCGTCCTGCCTACGCCATTGAATATGACTGTGTCGACCCCACAGAATTAACGTTAGGACTTTCGTTTAAGAAAATCAAAGGCTTATACGGAGCAGGGCAGTTTAATGGAACCTCCGGCTATGAGGAAGCGGCAGCACAGGGGCTGATTGCCGGTATTAACGCCGCAAGATATATTGAAAACCGTGAGGAGTTTCACCTAAGCCGTGACAATTCCTACATTGGCGTTTTAATTGACGATATTGTTACAAAAGGCACCAACGAGCCCTATCGTATGATGACCTCCCGCAGTGAGTACCGTTTGCTTTTGCGGCAAGATAATGCGGACCAGCGGCTGACCCCTCTGGGGTATGAATTGGGGCTGATTTCCAAGGAGCGGTATCAGGACTTTTTAGAAAAACAAGCCATCATAGAAGAAGAAATTAAATATTTGGAATCGGTGATTGTGCCACCCTCCGAGCATGTAATTGCCACCCTGGAGAAGTATGAAAGCACACCGATTAAAACAGGCATCCGCCTTACCGATTTGCTACGCAGACCGGAAATTTCTTACGAAATGCTCAAAGAAATTTCTGATAAGGTGCACATCCTTCCTCGAGATATTGAGGAGGAGGTAACCGTCACCATAAAATATGCAGGCTATATCAAACGACAGATGTCTCAAGTGAATCAATTCAAAAAGCTGGAGCAGAAAAAACTGCCGGAGGATATCAACTACGACGATATTTACGGCCTTCGCATAGAAGCACGGCAGAAGCTTTCCAAGCTTCGTCCTTCATCCATCGGGCAGGCGTCCCGTATTTCGGGAGTATCTCCTGCAGATATTTCGGTATTGTTGATTTATCTGGACAGTCGCCGGAATCAGACAGCACAAGGAGCATCTTCCACCGAAGCATAACGCTTCAGAAAGGAGCATCATCATGGCAGAACGATTGATTCTGATTGTAGATGACGAAAAACCGATTGTAGACATTTTGAAATTCAATTTGCAAAAAGAAGGCTTCGACACCATCGAAGCTTATGACGGGCAGACCGGTCTGGATTTAGCATTGGAAAAAAATCCGGATTTAATTCTTTTGGATGTCATGCTGCCCGAAATGGACGGATTTACCGTTTGTAAAGAAATTCGCATGAAATCTCAGGTTCCCATTATTCTGTTAACTGCTCGTGAAGAAGAGGTTGACAAGGTGCTGGGGCTGGAGCTTGGGGCAGACGATTATATTACCAAGCCATACAGTGTCAGAGAGCTTCTGGCAAGAATCAAAGCAAATTTGCGTCGTACCAAAAAAGCACAGGTGGCAAGCACTTCGGAACATGCTGACACCATTACCTATGGCAGACTTTCCATAGATACCGAGCGGTTTGAAGTGACCAAAGACGGCAAGCCTGTGGATATCACTGTCCGTGAGTTTGAGTTGTTAAAGTATCTGGCAAGTCAGCCGGATAAGATTTTTTCCAGAGAAAAGCTTTTGGAAAACGTTTGGAAGTATGAATATTATGGCGATTTGAGAACTGTGGATGTTACGGTCCGTCGCTTGCGCGAAAAGTTAGAAGACAATCCGGGCGAGCCCGATTTTGTGGTAACCAAGCGTGGCATTGGCTATTATTTCAACAAAAACTGTAAGTAACACAGCTTAGAAAAGTTGGGGAATGGTATGTTCAAAAGTATTCAAACAAAATTAGTTTTGCTTTTTATCCTTGTTATTTTATCGGTAATGCTGACGGTGGGAACCTTCATTGTTACCAATGTAACACGGTTTTATTATTCTGATTTCATGTCGCAAATCAGCACTGCCGTGTTCACCGAGGATTTTATTCCCCAGTTGGAGGAAGCAGCAGAATCAAAAGAGTCATTTCAGAAGCTATCGGAGCTGTTGGAGGCGGCATCGGGACGAATCGGAGTGGATTCGTACCGTAACTATGCTATTTTAGACGGTCAGGACGGAGGCCTTTTGGCCGGTTCAGACGAGCTTTTGACTCAAATTGAAGTATCGGACAATATTTTGACAGCATTGTCCGGTCAGGTAGGAAATGTTGCCGATTCTACCGGCAAATATATGGAATATGCTTACCCCATTATGGGAGAAAACGGACCTGTTTATATTGTATACATTTATGAAACCAAAGAGGAAATGAACAAGTTTTCCGGCAGTATGCTGTCGGTAATTTTGCAGGCGCTTCTGGCAGCGTTGCTAATTTCTGTGGTATTGGGATACTTGCTTTCCAAAACCATTACCACGCCAATTAAAAACTTAACCGACCGTGCAGAAAAAATTGCAGTGGGCGAGTTTGAAATTGGCGAAGAATCTCCCTCCAAAGACGAAATCGGGGTGTTGGCCAACACCTTCCGCACCATGGGACAGCGCCTTCGGGAAACTGTGCAGGAGGTTGCCTCTCAGAATACCAAGCTGGAAAAAATCATGGAATATTCCACCGATGGTATTGTGGCTTTTGACACCAACGGAGAGCTTTTGCATATCAATCCCTCGGCAAAAAAATACCTATCTATCCGAGAAGAAAATATTCGGTTTGATGAGTTTTTCTCCCCTGTTTTTTCCGATATTTCTTTGGGCGACTTTTTGTATCTCAATCAGGATAAGCAAATCATCAAAGAGACCGATTATAACAACTATTATTTGAAATTTCATTTCGGCAGCTTCAAATATTCCGACGATTCGGTTGGCGGCGTCATTGTGGATGTGCAAAATGTGACGGAAAGCAGAAAACTGGAGCTTTCCCGCCGGGAATTTGTTGCCAATGTGTCTCATGAGCTCCGCACCCCTTTAACCACCGTAAAAGCATATATCGAAACGCTGGAAAGCGGCGAAGTAGACGGAGCAATGCAAGAGAAATTTCTGGACACCATTCACCGGGAAACCGACCGTATGACTCGTCTGGTGTCTGACCTGCTCATACTGTCCCGTCTGGATAATGGGGTCAAACTGAATCTCACCCGCATGAGCCTTGAGCCGATTTTGCGAGACATTGCAGAGAAAATGCAGTTTGAGGCGAAAAAGAAAAACCAGAGTCTCACCTATACGATGCTCAATGAAATTCCCGCAATTCCCATTGATTATGACAGAATGCAGCAGGTGATTATCAATATCGTCTCCAATGCAATTAAGTATACACCAAATTGCGGTGACATTAAAATTTATTCCAGCTATGTGTCCGACAATGCCATTATCCGCATTGCTGATAATGGAATGGGCATTCCGGAAAAAGATGTAGAACGAATTTTTGAACGGTTTTACCGTGTAGATAAAGCAAGGTCCCGTGAGCAGGGCGGCACAGGACTCGGTCTGGCGATTGCCAAAGAAATTGTAAATGCCCATGCAGGAGAAATCACCTTGGCATCTAAAGTGAATGAAGGAACAGAAGTGGTGATTACCCTTCCTGTGGAAAAGAGCTTTCTTACGCAGGACGAGCCTCAGGCAGAAGAAGTTCTTTAGAAGATCACACGTTTCAGAAGAAGAAAGGCAAAAACACTATGGATGAAATCATCAGAGCGATTACCGAAGACGGCTATGTAAAAGCCTATGTGGTGAACTCCACCGAGGTGGTAAGAGAAGCCCAGGGGCTTCACGGCACCGGAAAAATTGCTTCAGCTGCCTTGGGCAGAACCTTGACTGCGGCATTGATTCTGGCAAATGATATGAAAAATGAAACGGACCGTGTTTCCGTGCAATTCCGAAGCGAAGGACCCATTGGCAATGTGGTTGCCGAAGCAAACGGCAAAAACGAAGTGAAAGGCTTTGTGTCCAATCCCAATGTGGTGCTTGCGCCCCGTGCCGACGGCAAATTGGATGTTGGCGGTGCCTTGGGACATAAGGGAAGCTTAACTATCGTCCGTGACATTGGAATGAAAGAGCCTTATGTTGGCACGGTAGAGCTGATTTCGGGCGAAATTGCGGAAGACATTTCTTATTATTACATGCAGTCGGAGCAGATTCCCACTGTTTTGGGCCTTGGAGTGCTGGTGGCACAGAACTTTGCCATTTTGTCGGCGGGGGGATTTATGATTCAGCTTTTGCCCGGTGCACCGGACCATGTGATTGATAAAATCGAAGAAAATGTAAAAAATCTTCCTGCATCCATTTCTTCCCTCATTGCAGACGGGAAAAATGCGGCAGAAATTTTATCAATGCTGCTTGTAGGCTTTGATTATCAGATTCTTTCTAAAAAAGAGCCTTTGTACCGTTGCGATTGCAGCCGTTACCGTGTGGAAACAGCACTCATCAGCTTGGGGAAAAAAGAAGTGGAAAAGATGATAGAGGAAGACGAAACCACCGAAGTTTGTTGCCATTATTGCAATAAGAAATATCATTTTTCCAAAGAAGATTTGGAAATGCTTCTTCGCATAGTAACCAGATAAGGAGGAAAATACGATGCAATTTTTAAGACCTGCCATTCCTGTTCTGATGCTTTTGGTGTCCAACATTTTTATGACATTCGCCTGGTATGGACACTTAAAATTCAAAAGCACAGCTCTTTGGATTGTGATTTTGTCAAGCTGGGGAATTGCCTTGTTTGAATATATTTTTCAGGTTCCGGCAAACCGTATGGGGTCGGGCTACTTTACCACAGCACAACTGAAAATCATTCAGGAAGTCATCACGTTAACGGTGTTTTCTGTTTTTTCAGTGCTGTACTTAAAAGAAAAATTCACCTGGAACTATTTTTACGCTTTCCTCTGTATGTTGGGAGCAGTGTTCTTTATTTTCAAAAAGTAAAAGTTTGCCATGGGAAAAGGAGATTTGAATTATGAGAAAATTATTTACTTCGGAATCTGTAACAGAAGGACATCCGGATAAAATCTGTGACCAGATTTCCGATGCGATTTTAGATGCGATTTTAGCACAGGATGCTTCGGCACGTGTTGCCTGTGAAACCACCTGTACCACCGGGATGGTTTCGGTGATGGGCGAAATTACCACCACAGGCTATGTGGACATTCCCAAAATTGCAAGAGAAGTGGTTTTGGACATCGGGTATGACCGTGCAAAATACGGCTTTGACGGCACCACCTGTGCTGTCATCACTTCCATTGATGAACAGTCACCCGATATTGCACAAGGGGTTGATGTATCCGGCGACGACAAATCTACCGGTGCAGGGGACCAGGGCATGATGTTCGGCTACGCCTGCGACGAAACTCCCGAGCTGATGCCGCTTCCCATTTCTTTGGCACATCGCCTGGCAAAAAAACTCACCGATGTGCGAAAAGACGGCACCCTTTCTTATCTTCGTCCCGACGGAAAAACGCAGGTAACTGTGGAATATGAAAACGACATTCCCAAACGGATTGATATCATTGTCATTTCTACCCAGCATTCTGCCGAAGTAGAGCTTTCCACCATCCGTGAAGATATGAAACAATATGTGATTGCTCCCATCATCGACGCTTCTATGATGGATGAAAACACCAAGATTTTTGTAAACCCCACCGGACGTTTTGTTGTGGGCGGACCTCAGGGTGATTCCGGCTTAACCGGCAGAAAAATCATTGTGGATACTTATGGCGGATACGCCCGTCACGGCGGCGGAGCCTTCTCCGGAAAAGACCCCACAAAAGTTGATAGAAGTGCGGCATACGCTTCCCGCTGGGTTGCCAAAAACATTGTGGCAGCCAAGCTTGCAAAACGCTGTGAAATTCAGCTTGCTTATGCCATTGGAGTTGCAAAACCCGTTTCTGTTATGGTGGACACCTTCGGTACAGGGGTTGTTTCGGATGAAATCATTGCCGACATTGTAAACGAAGTGTTTGACCTTCGTCCTGCAGCCATTATTGAAGCATTGGATTTAAGAAAACCCATTTACAGACAGCTTGCCGCATACGGACATATGGGCAGAGAAGATTTGGGCGTATTGTGGGAAAAAACCGATAAAGTAGAAGCATTAAAACAGGCACTTTCCAACAGATAATAGAGAGAAAACAGCCATAGAGAACAAATGCTCTTATGGCTGTTTTAAGCATAAGGAAACGATATGATTGTAGCATTAGAAGGGGTGTCGAAGTTCTTCGGAGCCGAAGTAGTTCTCACCGATATTTCACTGAAAATTGAAGACCGAGACCGAATCGGGCTGATAGGTGCCAACGGAGCGGGGAAATCCACGCTGCTCAATTTACTCACCGGGGAGCTGGATGCCACCGAAGGAGAAGTGGTTTTTTCCAAAAAATCTGTTGGATACCTTCATCAGAATGCCGGGCTTTCTTCGGGAAATTCTATCCTGGAAGAAATGCGAAGCGTGTTTTCCGATTTGATTGCCATGGGGAAAAAATTAGAAGATTTGTATCATAAAATCTCTGATTCCCCCGAAAATGAAAAAGAATATGCAAGGCTTCAAACCATATTTGAACAAAAAGACGGATATCATATTGATGTAAAAATCAATACGGTCTTAAACGGAATGGGGTTTATGGGGCGAGACTTATCTACCCCGGTTGACCGCCTTTCCGGTGGAGAAAAAACAAGGCTTGCGCTCGCAAAGCTGCTGCTTTCCGAGCCCGATTTGCTGATTTTGGACGAGCCCACCAACCATCTGGATTTTAAGACGCTGGAATGGCTGGAGGAATATCTTACAGGTTATAAAGGCGCTCTGGTTCTGGTGTCTCATGACCGTTATTTTTTGGATCGCTGTGTCACCGATATCTGTGAAATTTATAAAGGAAAATTAACCAGATATAAAGGAAACTATTCTAAATTTGTGGTATTGAAGGCGCAACAGTTGGAATATCTGGAAAAAGAATATGAAAAACAGCAGGCAGAAATTGCATCCTTAAAAGATTATGTGGCGCGTAATCAGGTGCGGGCATCCACAGCAAAAAGTGCAAAAAGCCGGCAGCACATTTTAGATACCATGGAAGTGATGGAAAAGCCTTCCGATTACTTAAAAACCATTCATTTGAACTTTTCCTTCAAAACCGAGCCGGTCAAAGACGTGCTTTCGGTTTCCAATTTGGAATTGAAGGTGAAGGATACCGTTTTGAATCCGGACGTCAATTTACACGTTCGCAAAAACGACAAAATTGCCATCGTGGGCGCCAACGGCGTCGGAAAAACAAGCTTTTTGAAGGCTATTTTAGGCATCTTTCCTTATGAAAGGGGAAATGTTTCCTGGGGTGGCGGTGTCAAAAAATCATATTTTGAGCAGGAAACGTGGAATCTTCATCCCGAAAAAACGGCACTCAACGAATTATGGGACCGTTTTCCCACAGTATATGAACAGGAGCTGCGACGGATTCTGGGCAGTCTTCGCTTAACAGGAGAAGATGTTTATAAAAAGGTTGAGGTGCTTTCCGGCGGCGAAAAGGCGAAGCTGAAATTTGCCATTATGATGCTGGAAGAGGGCAATGTGCTTATTTTAGACGAACCTACCAACCATCTGGATTTACCATCGAAAGAAGTGTTGGATAAAGCCCTCGACGATTATGAAGGCACCGTCATTATGGTGTCTCACGACCGTTATCTTTTGAATAAAGTTCCCACAAAAATTGTGGAAATGACGCCTGACGGTATGGTGGTGTATGACGGAAAATATGACTATTATTTAGAAAAGCATAAAGAAACGCTTTCCGACACGGCGCCGAAAAAAACGGAAAAAGCAAACGATTTTTACCGTTCCAAAAAAGACCGTGCCGCACAGACAAAGCGGAAAAACGACATCCGAAAAACCGAAGAAGAAATTGAAAAAACAGAAAACGAAATCGCAACACTCCAGGCAGAGATTGCCTCTCCTGAAATTGCATCCGATTTTACCATCTTAAAAGAAAAATGCGATTTGTTAGAAGAGCTGGAGGCAAAATTAACCGCTCTTTATGAAACCTGGGAGACACTTTCACAAGAAGAATAACTCAATTTTGAGACGAAAAAAGGAGGAAGAAACAATGCCTTTTGAAAAAATATTGCAAGATGATTTTATTTTGCGGCTCATTATTTTGTATGTTGCCGGAGAATATGGCGAATCTCTGACCAATCCGGAGCTGACCAAGCTGATTATGGAGGGGCAGGAGGTAGATTATTTTACATTGCAGTATAACATCTACGAGCTGGTAAAAATGGAGCAGCTTCGTATGTTTATGGATAATGGGAAGCATTATTATGAGCTGACCGATGAGGGTAAGGAGGCAGCAGGCTTTTTTCAGACAAAAATTCCTCTTTTAATCCGCAAAAAATTAGACAATGCCATTCTGGAAAAGAAAAAAAGTCGACAGCCAAAAACTGCAGTAATTGCAGATTTTACGCCTGAGGGCGGAGAATTCCTGGCGGGAATTAAAATTTTGGAAAACGATCAGGAACAGTTTTCCATCAATGTGCTGGTGCCCAGTCGGGAACATGCCATCCGCGTGTGTCAGTTTTTTCAGGAGCACATTGAAGAAATCTATCAACAGACCAATCAGGAAATTATGAAGTTGTTTTCAGAACCGAAGGAATAGAGTATGAATCAGTTTTTACCTGTAACCATGGAAGAAGTAAACAGCCGTTACCAAGGGGAAGTAGACTTTGTTCTGGTAACGGGAGATGCTTATGTGGACCACCCCTCCTTTGGCACCGCAATTATTTCCCGTGTGCTGCAAAAAGAGGGCTACCGTGTGGCAATTCTTTCTCAGCCCGACTATCAATCCAAAAACGATTTTATGCGGTTTGGAAAACCAAAGCTTGGTTTTTTGGTCAATAGCGGCAATTTGGATTCCATGGTGAATCATTATACAGTTAATAAGAAAAAAAGAAGCACCGACGCTTTTTCTCCCGGCGGTGTGATGGGAAAGCGTCCCGACAGAGCTGTAATTGTATATACCAATCGCATTCGGGAAGCATATGGACAAATTCCCGTGGTAATTGGTGGACTGGAGGCATCGCTGCGCCGTCTGGCACATTATGACTATTGGAGTGATAAGGTTCGTCGCAGTGTTTTGGTGGATGCAAAGGCAGACTACCTGATTTTCGGGATGGGGGAACTTACCATCCGAGAGGTTGCCCGTTTTCTAAGAGACGGCACTCCCGAAAAAATCAAAGAACTGCCCGGCATTGTTTATCAGACCAAAGTGATTGACCACATTCCGAATGCCCTGATCTTAAACAGCTTTGAAGAGGTGCGGGAAGATAAAAAGCTTTATGCAAAATTTACCAAAGAAAGCTTTGGCGAACAAAATCCATACCTTGGAAAGACGCTTATTCAGCATCATATTGACCGCTATGTTGTGCAAAATCCACCCATGAGACCCCTTTCCCGTCGGGAATTAGACGACGTATACAGTTTGCCTTATATGAGAACCTATCACCCCATGTATGAAACAGAGGGAGGCGTTCCCGCTATCAGCGAGGTGAAGTTTTCCATTATCTCCGAACGTGGATGCTTTGGTGGCTGCAATTTCTGTTCTCTTGCCTTTCATCAGGGCAGAATTGTCACCTCCAGAAGCGAAGCATCTATTTTGGAGGAAGCCAAAAAAATTGTGGCAGAGCCGGATTTCAAAGGGTACATTCACGATGTGGGTGGGCCTACTGCAAACTTTCGGTTTCCCGCTTGCGACAATCAGCTGAAGGTGGGAGCCTGCAAGAATAAGCAATGCCTGTTTCCCACACCCTGTAAAAACCTAAAAGCAGACCATCGGGAATATTTGGAGCTTTTAAGAAAGCTTCGGAGCCTTCCAAAAGTGAAAAAAGTGTTTGTTCGTTCTGGCATCCGGTTTGATTACTTAATGGCGGATAAAAACGACACCTTTTTCAAAGAACTGGTAGAGCATCACGTTTCGGGACAGTTAAAGGTGGCGCCGGAGCATTCCTCCAATCGTGTCCTTCACTATATGGGAAAACCCAACATTGAAGTGTTTGAAGGGTTTATGAAAAAGTTCTACATCTTAACCAAAAAGGTCGGAAAAGAGCAGTATCTTGTGCCCTATCTCATGTCCTCTCATCCGGGCTGTGATGTCAAGGACGCCATCGAGCTGGCATTGTTTTTGCGAAAACATAAAATGGTGCCTGAGCAGGTGCAGGACTTTTATCCCACACCGGGAACTGTTTCCACCGCTATGTATTACACCGAGCTGGATCCCTTTACCGGAAAAAAAGTGTATGTAGCAAAAACTTATCAGGAAAAAACCATGCAACGAGCGCTGCTTCAGACCTATAAGGCAGAAAACCGTGACCTGGTTAAAAAAGCCTTGGAGCAGGCAGGAATGCAGCATTTGACAGCAGTGCTGCTGCCTTACCATAAACAGACTAAAAAGGAGAAACCAAACAATGATTTTAGACGGAAAACTGGTATCACAAAGAATCAAGGACGCCCTCAGGGAAGAAGTGGAAAATCTCAAAAATCAGGGGGTAAGCGTGGGGCTTACGGTAATCATCGTGGGCGATGACCCGGCATCCCGTGTTTATGTAAATTCCAAAAGGAAAGCCTGCGAAGCGCTGGGGATTGTTTCTCAGGAATTTGCCTTGCCTGAAGATACCACCGAAGAAGAACTGCTTTCTTTAATTGAAAAACTGAATCAAGATGAAAAGGTCAACGGCATTTTGGTCCAGTTGCCCTTACCGAAACATATCAACGAAGAAAGAGTCATCAATACCATAGACCCCGCAAAAGATGTGGACGCATTTCATCCGCAGAATGTGGGCAAAATTATGATTGGAAATTATGATTTTCTGCCTTGCACGCCTGCCGGAGTGATGGAGCTTATCAAAGAAAGCGGCATTGATGTCAGCGGAAAAGAATGTGTGGTTTTAGGCAGAAGCAACATTGTGGGAAAACCGCAGGCAATGCTGCTTCTTCATCAGAATGGAACGGTTACCATCTGCCATTCCCGTACACAAAACCTAAAAGAAGTGACCAAACGTGCCGATATTCTGGTTGCAGCAATCGGTAAGCCCCATTTTGTTACCGCAGATATGGTAAAAGAGGGTGCTGTGGTTATTGATGTGGGCATCAATCGTCTGGCAGATAAAACTTTATGCGGCGATGTGGATTTTGAAGCTGTATCCAAAGTGGCATCCGCCATTACTCCTGTTCCCGGCGGTGTGGGTCCCATGACCATTGCGATGCTGATGAAAAACACGGTGACTGCCGCAATTTGTCAGAACGGATTGAAAAAATAAAAGAGGATATAGTATGAGAATTGATAAATATTTGAAAGTCTCCCGCATTATCAAGCGCCGCACTGTTGCACAGGAAGCCTGCGAGGGTGGAAAAGTGACGATTAACGGCAAGGTGGCAAAGCCCTCCTCCGAGGTGAAGGTAGGCGACATTTTAAGCTTGCAGTTTGGCATCAAAACCGTTACGGTAGAAGTGCTGGAGGTAAAAGAAGTTGTCAAAAAAGACGATGCGGCATTGATGTATCGTCAGATTGCAGAATAAAAATAGTCTCTGTCCTACATGAGTATTGGTGAACAAAAAATATACATTTTTTAAGATAATTATGCGTAAATAGATGACAAATAGGCAAAAAAATGCTACAATATAGTTAGATATTGAAACTTTTTACAATCTATATAGATAGAAAGGGTTCGACAAATAAGAATTTGAAAAAGGAGTTTTTGGTATGAGCAAAGCATATGATTTTTTGAAAGAGTGTGGTTCTTTCTTTGTTTTATCCATTAACGGTGATTATCCTGCAGGCAGACCATTTGGTGCAGTTATGGAAGTTGGTGATTATTTATATCTCTCTACAAATGATATGAATAGTGCTCATAAGCAAATGAGAGAACATAATAAAATACAAATTGTTGCAAAGAAACCCGATTCGAGAGAGTGGATTAGAATAACGGGCATTGCAACAGAATGTGATGACAAGGATTTGAAAGAACAAATGCTCGTTGAATGTCCTATCTTACAGCAGAGGTTTGGTGCTGTTGGTATGGAACATTTTATTATGTTCAAGGTCAAGATTGAGAATGTAGAAATTAAGTGAATTCCAATTTGTTGAACTAAACAGCACATATATTCTAAAAGGAGCAAGGTTGAAATACACCTTGCTCCCTCTCATTTTCTATTATGTATTCATAAAAAGGTCATTTATGCATACCAATACTTATCTAATACAGAGACTAAAAATAAGCTGCTGCAAAATGAATTTCATTTTGCAACAGCTTATTTTTTATGATTTTCTAAATTGTGTGTGATGCTTATAAAGGCATTCTTTAATTTTTTCAAAGCTTTCCTCACTTAAATCGTGTTCAATTTTACAGCTGTCTTCGTAGGCAGTTTTTTCGTTGACGCCCAAAGCAATCAGAATGTCGGCAATCACCTGATGCCGTTCGTAAAGCATTTCTGCAATTTCTCTGCCGCTTGGAGTTAAGGTGATTTTGCCGTCGGCAGCTATCGCAATGTAGTCGCTTTCTCGAAGATGCTTCATGGCAACCGAGATGCTTGCTTTGGTATAATTCATATAATTGGCAACGTCAATACTGCGCACAGAGCCGTTTTTTTTGTGTAATATTAAAATGGTTTCCAGATAATTCTGGGCGGATTCTTTAATATTCATAATTCTGCTACCTCGCATCTTTACAAGTGACCTTGGAGTTATTTTATCATAAAACGTTTTTTTTGTCAATACACAGAAAAACTGGAATATATCATAAAAATTTTTGAAAAAATTTGGAAAATTCACTTGACAAATTCGGTTAGTTATGTTAAACTCTATTTCGGAGTTAGCTAAAGCTAACCAAAGAAACGGATGGTTGTCTGATGATTTTTCTAAAAGAATAGGTGAGATTTATGAATTTACTGGAAGTGTCTGAGGGACAGGAATATATTATTAAAAGAGTAGAAACCGATGACGAAGAACTCAATGCGTTTTTGTTCTCTCTTGGATGCTATTCAGGAGAAGCAATCACAGTTATTGCATTCAGAAAAGGTGGATGTACCGTTTCAATTAAAGACGGAAGATATAATATAGATAATCAGTTGGCGGAGGCTATCATTGTTGGATGATAGCTTCCATACGACTTATTTTTTTGACGAACAGTTAGCTAAGCCTAACTGAAATATAATCATTGAAGGATGAAGTATCAGGAGGAATGTATCATGAGAATTGCATTGGCAGGGAACCCGAATTCCGGAAAAACCACAATGTATAATGCCATAACAGGCTGTAACGAAAGAGTGGGGAATTGGGCAGGTGTTACCGTTGAGAGGAAAGAACACCCAATCAAAAAGGCTTACTACAAAGGAGCCGAAGAACTTATCGCTGTGGACTTGCCCGGTGCTTATTCGATGTCACCGTTTACATCTGAAGAAAGTATCACAAGCTCCTATGTGAAGAAAGAAAATCCCGATGTTATTATCAATATCGTGGACGCTACAAATCTTAGCCGTTCTCTTTTCTTCACAACACAGCTTTTAGAGCTTGGCGTACCTGTTGTTGTTGCTCTTAACAAAAGCGACATCAACGAAAAGAAAGGTACAAAGATTGATGTGGAAAAGCTTTCGGAAAAGCTTGCGTGCCCTGTAATCGAAACTGTTTCAATTTCTTCAAACGGTTTGCAGGCAGTTGTTGAAGCTGCTGCAAGCGCGGCAGGAACATCACAAAAGGCAGTTTATTCACAGGGAAACATTGACCTTACAAGTAAAGATGCAGTGGAAGCCGCTGACCGTAAACGTTTTGAATTCGTGAATAAAATTGTAAAAGCTGTTGAAACCCGTAAGGTTCTCACAAAAGATAAGAACTTTGGGGATAAAATCGATGCTGTTCTTACCAATAAATGGCTCGGTATTCCGATTTTTGCAGTTGTAAT
>JAFUIN010000004.1 GCA_017468465.1 Clostridia bacterium | reverse complement strand
TTTTACTTACATAAATGGTTTTTACAATTCTGTCAGACCTCACTCACACAATAATGGTCTTACTCCTAACCAAAAGGAGGCATTGCTTATGTCTGTATAATTTTTTCTCTTTTTACTGTCTACTTTATTGACATTGATCCATTATTCACTATTCATTATTCATGATTCATTCGTCCATGTGCCGTGCGCAGCACTCTCTGCGCCTTATATTAGTGGAAAAAATAAAAAAGATGAAATCCTTATGGATTTCATCTTTTTTTATATGGGAGACGGGAGTAAGCCGATAGATAAAGCTGTCATAAGGGTGTTTCCTAACGAGTGACAGAACAGCCAATGACTAAAACACACAACGGGTGTCATTCCGAGCGAAGTCGAGGAATCTCGATGTAAGAGTGGAGAAAATCATGCAAAAAGAGATTCTTCACTGCATGGCAAGCCATTACGTTCAGAATGACATAGGAAAAAACTTTACACACTTTTCAACGCAATTTCTGCGATTCGTTTCGAGGACATTCTGTATGGACACAATTTTTACAGTCTTGCGGCTTAAAATATTCTAAACAACAACATAAGTAATTGCATTCGTCGCAACAGCATTCATTGCCGTTTTCACCGTTTCCGGGGCAGTCTTTCCCGTGGTTTCCGGGAACCAACTCAATTCCTGTGATATCAATAATCATTTTATTCCAGTCCTCCAAATAAAAAATGCGTAGCCGTAGCTACGCACTAAAAATGTATCACTTCGGTCACTACTGCAACATAGTTTACCTGCAAAACGAGATAAATGAAACCAAAGCATACATTTTTAACAAAAGTATGCTCTCGTTTTGCATATATGAAACTATGTTGCAAAATCAGTATAACATATTTTATCGAAAAAAACAAGTCTTTCCCAATAAAAAAATGCGTAGCCGAAGCTACGCATGAAAAATGCATAGCTCCTTTGTAACCACACAAATTCAACATCTTTGAGCACAAAACACCAAAAGTATGCGAAAACAGAGCATGCATTTTTACCAATAGTAAATCTGCATACTTTTGAAATATTTTGTGTGTCAAATCATAGGCGATTTGATTTGTGTGGTTATTTATAGTGTAGCATAGTTTATTGAAAAAAACAAGTCTTTCCCAATAAAAAAATGCGCAGCCGAAGCTACGCACAAAAATAGATTGCTGAATTGAGCAAAAAAACTTCAAACACTTTTTAATTCCTGTTTCAGCCAGTCGGGATAGGCTGGCACTGCTTCTTCACGGGACACCACATAGGAGGATAGAGTGCTTGCCTTATCCAATGCGGTTAAAATGGACGCACCATGGAACAGGTGATACAAAAAACAGGCACAAAAGCTGTCTCCGGCACCCACTGCAGAAACAAAGCTTGTTTCCTTTGGCGGTGCAAAGAAAAAACCTTTTTCTTTGTCATAAACGCAGGCACCCTCTTTATCTAAAGTGAGAATGGCGGTTTTGATGCCGTAAAGTGTGCTGATTTTCTGCAATGCAGTTTGGTTATCGGTAGCTTTTGTAGCTGAAATTTCTTTTACATAAGCAAATTCTTCCCGATTCATTTTCACAATGTCAGAGGCAACCAGCCCTTTTTCTACTGTTTCTTTGGAAAAGTAGTTCTGACGGAGATTGATGTCAAAAAATACCGTGCCGAATTTTCCGTGGGAAAGAAGCTGTTCCAAAGTTTTTTCTGAGCGTTCTTCACGAAGTGCCAAGGTGCCGAAATAAAGTAAATCAAAGGAGTGGGTTGGGAGGAGCGGCTGAAAAGAAATGGCATCATAAGCAGAAATCCGGCTCAAATCATAGGTGGGGGTGTCACCTTGATAGGACACTTTACAAATGCCGGTGGGGTGGGCTTTTGAGGTTTGTATATAGCGGGTATTCACACCGAAAAACAAAGCTTTTTCCAAGGCTTTTTTCCCAAGATTATCATTACCGACAGCGCTGTATAGATAGCTGTTTGCACCCAGCTGTGCAAGATGGGCACAAAAGTTAAACGGTGCACCGCCGATTTTTTCGTCAGTGGGGTAACAATCAAACAAAATTTCGCCAAATGCCAACACATTCATAAATGTCACTTCCTTTTTCTGTAGTTTATCACAAAACCTAAAAACAATCAACAAAATTATAAAATTTTATTTACAAATAGAGATTTGTTTGCTATAATAAAATGCGAATGAGTATGTAAGTCTTATGAAGAGAAAGACGGAGGTCTTTTATGAAGCGTAATTTGATTACGGCTGTGTTGGCGTTGGTGCTTTGTCTGGGTGCCATTGCAGGTTGTTCTTTGTTGAATCAGGAAGAACCGCTGTTTCCCATTTCCTTTTATCATCCCAATGCACAAAACGTTCAGCCGAAATTGCATGAATATACCGGCGATTTTTCCCATATCACCTCAATTCAGGCATATCAGGGGAATGTTTTGCTTGCCAATCCGACCAAAGCAGATTATCGTTATGATGTGAAAAAAGTATACAAAAACGAAACCCACACCCGTGTGGTAGATTTTCCCAACGGGTTTTATCTGGATTTGCCCGGCGATGTCCGCTTTGATTTTTCCCGTGGGGAAGGCGGTGCCAAGGGCTATGGCGACGGATATGAAGTGCTTCTTACCAGAGAGGCATCTCCTTACGTGGAAACGCTGATGTATATTGACCAGTATATCAATAAATATGTGGCAAATCCTGCTTATCAGGAATCCAACAACATCACCTTGCACGAAGATACCGTCCGTTATGTAGGAAACCGTCCTGTGCGGATTCTCAGCATGACACGCCAGCCGGCAGAAGGAAGCACGGTGGAGTTGAATGCCTACACCTTTGCTTATGTTTTTGATGAACAATATGGGCAGATGTATCATAGAATTATGGTAAAAGCCAAAGAATATAACCGTGAAATGATTGACAAAATTCTTTCTTCCTTTGTGACCTTCCCGGAAAAGGGCAGAAATATGACCTTTATAGAAACCAAGCCCATCCTGCCAAAGTGGAACGAAGAAACCAAGCGCTTTTACGAAGAGCTTTCCACCCGTGAGGATATCCTTTGGGGCGTATACAATTATAAGCTGATTACTGTGGAGGGTATGGCGCCCACCATGGAAGAGCTGCAGCAGAAGCTGGACTATCGGTTTGAGCTGTGTATGGGCTACACCTATCTCATGGAAGAACCGCCGATGAAAGGGCTGGAGGAAGCCTATGCCGACGGAAAAATCACCGAGATGACTCTTCAGGTATGCACCATTGACCATTCCGCATTGGATTCTGCAAAAAACCCCAATTTTGAAGTAATCGACGGCTTGTGGGATGACCAGATTCGCAAATATGCCAAAGCATTCAAAGAATTTTCTCACCCCATTTTGTTCCGTGTGAATAATGAAATGAATACGGACTGGTGCACCTACAGCGGTGTGGTTACACTGCAGGATCCGGACATCTATAAAATGGTGTTTGACCGTATCTACAACATCTTTGCAGAGGAAGGGGTAGACAATGTCATCTGGATTTTCAATCCCCAGTATGGCAATTATCCTCCTGCAAGTTTTAATCATTATATGAATTATTATCCCGGCAACGATAAAATTCAGCTTCTGGGTGTGACCAAATATAACACCGGAAACTATTTCTATGAGCTTTATCACGAGGAATGGAACGATTTCAAGCCTTCCTTTGACGGGCTGAACGATTTATATTTGCAAACCTTCCCCGATACTCCCTGGATTGTTACCGAGTTTGCTTCCAGCTCCTACGGTGGTGATAAGGTGCAATGGATGAAAGAAATGTTCACCCATATGGGCGATTACAAAAACATCAAAGCGGCAGTTTGGTTTAACTGGGGAGATAAAGACTTCCGGGAGGGAATGGAGCATATTGTTGCCAGACCCTACTTTTTAGACGAAACCCCCGAGACTCTGGATGTGTTCCGCAGAGGAGTAAAAGGAGAGTTTTTCAACAGTTTGGACTAAAATTGTCAAAAATGACAGAAGCAAATAAAAAACTTGCAGAATTATTGTAAAAACCCTTGCTTTTTTTGGCGTAATATAGTAAAATAGAATTCGATATGAAATTTAATAAAAAAGAACTTTCATTTTTTGAGAGAAATTCGATTTCGTTCAGGGTTAACATAACAGATTGGAGAAAAAGATAGTATGAGCTTAAAAATCAGCAAAAAAGGCGGAGCAGTTTCTGCTTCTCCCACCCTTGCCATTGATTCCAAATTCAAGGCAATGAAAGCAGAGGGCATTGATGCCGTTGGGTTTGGCACCGGTGAGCCGGACTTTGATACCCCCGACCATATCAAGCAGGCAGCGATTGACGCGCTGTCCAAGGGAATGACCAAATATACTCCCGCATCCGGAACTTTGCAGTTAAAACAGGCGGTTGCGCGGAAATTAAAACGGGAAAATAATTTAGATTACGAACCGAAAAACATCGTGATTTCCAATGGTGCGAAGCATTCTTTAACCAATATTTTCATGGCAATCTGTGACCCCGGTGACGAAGTCATTGTGCCGGCACCCTATTGGGTAAGCTATCCCGAAATGGTGAAGCTTGCAGATGGTGTTCCCGTGATTTTAGATACCACCGAAGAGCACGACTTCAAATTTACTGTGGAAGAGCTGGCTGAAAAAATAACCGAGAAAACCGTAGCGGTGATTCTGTGCAGTCCCTCTAACCCCACAGGCTCTGTATATTCCAAAGAAGAGCTTAAAAAAATTGCCGACTTCTGTGTAGAAAAACAGATTATGGTGATTTCCGACGAAGTGTATGAGCATTTGATATACGAAGGCGATACGGTTAGCATTGCAACCTTGGGAGAAGAAATCAAGAAGCTCACCGTTACCGTAAATGCTGTGTCAAAAACCTATGCAATGACCGGCTGGCGTATCGGCTATACTGCTTGTGAGGAAGGCTTGGCAAAGGTGATGTCAAACATTCAGTCACACGCAACCTCCAACCCCAACTCTATTGCACAGGCGGCTGCAATCGCAGCATTGGACGGCTCTTTGGACTGTGTTTATGACATGAAAAAACACTTTGAAGAACGTAAAAACTATATGTATGAAAAAATCAATGCAATCGAAGGGCTTTCTTGCAGAATGCCCAAGGGCGCATTTTACATTATGATGAACATTTCCAAGCTGAAAGGCAAAAAGTTTGACGGAGTTACCATCCATACCTCTGACGATTTTTGCAATCTTTTATTGGAAAAAGAACTGGTTGCTTTGGTGCCCGGTTCCGGCTTTGGTGCCGATGATTTCTGCCGTTGGTCTTATGCAACCGGTATGGACAGCATCAAAAAAGGCATGGAACGGCTGGCACATTTTGTAGAAAGCTTACAGGATTAAAATTGTGGGACAACGCCCCCAACAAATTGAGGGTGCTGTCCCTCGTTTGCTTTTAGAGAAACACACTCCATTTGGAACAGGCAACAAAAGGCAGGGAAAACTATGTTAAGAAAATGCGAAAAACTGGCTTTGGGGGATTTGTCTCCCAAAGAACTTAAAAAGAAATTAGAGCAATATCAGGAACAGCTTGCAACACTGCAAAGAGAAGCAAGAAAGCTGGAAATCCCCGTGATTGTGGTGGTGGAAGGTTGGGGAGCTTCGGGAAAAGGTCAGCTGATTAACCACTTTATTCTTCCGTTGGACCCTCGTGGCTTCACCGTTTATACCATTAAGGACGAAAGCGAGGAAGAAAGCAGATATCCTTTTTTGCGGCGTTTCATTACCAAAACTCCGGAAAAAGGAAGAATTGCCATTTTCGACCGAAGCTGGTATCGCCGTGTGCTTAATGACCACATTGACAAAAAGGTAAAAACAAACCGTTTTCATCATGACCTGGACGAAATTAACGCCTTTGAAAAGCTTTTGACCGATGACGATAATCTGCTGGTGAAGCTGTTTATTCACATTTCTCAGGACGAGCAGAAACGTCGCCTGAAGGAACTGATGGACTCCAAAGAAACCAAATGGCGTGTTTCCAAGGACGATTTGAAGCATAATAAGCAATACGATAAATATTTGGCGGTTTCTGAAAAAATGATTGAAGCCACCGACAAAGAAAATGCGCCCTGGCACATTGTAAACGGCAACGATATTGCCTATGCCACCTTGCGTATTTTTGAAATTTTGATTTTCCAGCTGGAAAAGAAAATCGCCATGAAAAAGCAGTCAGAAAAATCTCCCCGTCCCATTCTGGACCGGAATGTTTCCACCAATTATCTGGATTCGGTGGATTTGAGCCTTTCCATGGGAAAAAAAGAATATCAGGAAAAGCTGAGCTTTTATCAGGACAAGCTGGAGCATTTGCATAATCGGTTGTATCTTAAGAAAAAACCGGTTGTGATTGTGTTTGAGGGCTGGGACGCCGGCGGAAAAGGCGGAGCCATCAAACGTCTTACCACTGCGCTGGACCCCAGAGGCTATCAGGTGTTTTCCACACCGGCACCCACCAAAGAGGAGCTGTCGCACCATTATTTGTGGCGATTCTGGCAAAACATTCCCAAATCCGGCCACATTGCCATTTTTGACCGCAGCTGGTATGGCAGAGTGATGGTGGAGGCGGTAGAAGGCTTTTGCACCCAAAAAGAATATGACAGAGCATTTTTTGAAATCAACGATATGGAAAAGCACCTGGTAGGCAGCGGTGCAATCGTGATGAAGTTCTTTATGCACATATCCAAAGATGAGCAGCTGAAACGGTTTGAAGACCGTCGGGAAAATCCTCACAAAGCATGGAAATTAACCGATGAGGATTTTCGTAACCGTGAAAAGTGGGACGATTATATTTGCACCATTGAAAAAATGATTGAAAAAACCCATACCAAAATTGCGCCATGGCATCTCATTGCCGGCAACGACAAGCGGTATGCACGAATCGAAGTGCTTCGGATTATTACCGAAACACTGGAAGAAGTTTTGAAACAAAAAGGAAAATAATGATGGAAAAATTAACATTTCAATTAAGAGACGAATTTATCACTCTGCAAAATCTACTCAAGGCAGAAAATCTGGTAGCCACAGGCGGTGAAGCCAAATATGTGATTGTAGACGGTTTGGTTTCGGTCAACGGCGAACCGGAAAGCCGTCGGGGCAAAAAAATCCGCTCCGGTGACGTTGTTACCTTCCAGGATTATGAAATTACGGTTGAATAAGGATAGAAAGGATGAAAACAATGGCAAAAATTAAGTTTGTAACCGACTCTGCAGGGGATCTCCCGAAAGAATATGTCAAAGAGAAAAACATTGATGTGTTGCCCTTTCATGTATACTTAAAACCCCACGATGGCGAAGCACAGGAATATTTGGACGGAGTGGATATCACAGCCGATGAAGTGTTCGCCTTTATGGAAGAAAATAAGGGAAGCGTTTCCACCTCTCAGGTGACTGCTTTTACCATTGAGGAATATTTTCGGGAGCAGGCGGCAAAAAATGAATATGACACCTACATTTTCACCTGTATTTCTTCTGCCGGCAGTCCCACCTATAACAATGTGAAAATTGCACTCAAAAATCTGGAAGACGAAGGCATCAAGCTGGATGTTCGTCTCGTTGATTCCAAGTTTTACACCATTTGCTACTATTATGCCATCAGGGAAGGCATCACCGCTTATGAAAACGGTGCATCTGCAGATGAAATTGTGAAAATCATTGACAATTGCTGTGCATCCAATAATATCTTTTTGGTAAATGGCACCCTGGAATACTTAAAACGGGGCGGCAGAATCACCGGTGCAAGCGCCCTTCTGGGAACCATTCTGGACATTAAACCCATTTTGACCGTAAAAGATGGCTTGGTTGCCCCCGCAGAAAAGGTGCGCGGCATCAAAAAAGCTATGACAAGAATTATGGAGCTGGTAAAAGATGCCACCAAAGAGGGCGGCTACCGCTACATGATTGTGTATTCCACCAAGGCCTCCTACTACGATGAATTTATAGAAATGGTGCATGAAAACTTCCCCGGAGAAGAAATTCACATCGACCAGGTTGGTTCTACCATCGGTGTTCATATCGGCCCGGGCTTAGTTGGGCTTATGTTCCAGAAGAAGATGTAGAAATTTTTGAAAATTTGCGCATAATTGCTGAATCAATTTTCCTATGATTCCCATAGAGAATGGAAAAAACAGAAAACCAAGCTGTAACACTGGCACCGGTGCAAGCGCCCGAGAGGTGTCGCTCCGAGGTACCAATGATATATGCAGGCGCCGAGGAATCCCAACGTAAGGTGATGACTTCCTCTACTGTCATTCCGAGCGAAGTCGAGGAATCTCTATATAAGGTTATCACAAACTTCAAAAAGAGAGATTTTTCGTCGCTTATACTCCTCAGAATGACAGGAGACCTGCGCCAAAATGATTCATCATTCATTCTTCAATTTTCATTTTATATAAGGGCTGTCGGCAATGCCGATTGCCCTTATTGCACCTAATCCAAAAAGAGAGGAGGCATCAGAATGGAGCAGTCAAAACCCTTTCGCATCATATCCGAAATGAAGCCCAAAGGCGACCAGATTCAAGCAATCCGACAGCTTTCGGAGGGGATTTTGCAAAAGGACAAATATCAAACGCTGCTTGGGGTAACCGGTTCGGGAAAAACCTTTACCATTGCCAATGTGATTGAACAAGTGCAAAAGCCCACGCTGGTGCTTGCTCACAACAAAACCTTAGCGGCACAGCTTTGCAGTGAATTCAAAGAATTTTTCCCTGAAAATGCGGTGGAATTTTTTGTTTCCTATTATGACTATTATCAGCCGGAAGCCTATCTTCCCGGCACCGATACTTTCATTGAAAAAGATGCCCAGATCAATGATGAAATTGATAAGCTCCGTCATGCTGCAACCACAGCGCTGTTTGAGCGAAAAGATGTCATCATTGTGGCATCGGTTTCTTGTATTTACGGTCTTGGTGACCCGGAGGATTACACTGATTTGTGTGTCTCCTTGCGGGTAGGTATGGAGAAGGACCGCAACGAAATCTTAAAAAAACTCATCGAAATTCAATACGAAAGAAATCACATCGACTTTCACAGAGGATGCTTCCGTGTGAATGGGGATGTGCTGGATATTTTCCCGTCAAACTCCAACGAAATGGTGCTTCGTGTGGAATTTTTCGGAGACGAAATTGATCGGTTAACCGAAATCAATCCCTTAACCGGCGAAATTCTGGGAGAAAGAAGCCACATTGCAGTGTTTCCTGCTTCCCATTATGCCACTACTACCGATAAAATGGAGCGTGCCATCAAAACTATCGAGGAAGAATTGGAGGAACGCATACAGTTTTTTGATGAACGGGAAAAATGGATAGAAAAACAGCGGATTACCGAGCGCACCAATTACGATTTGGAAATGATGGCGGAAATCGGCTTCTGCTCGGGGATTGAGAACTATTCCCGTCATATCAGCGGACGAGAACCCGGCAGCGCGCCCTACACCCTTTTAGATTATTTTCCAAAAGATTTTCTGTTGGTGATTGACGAATCTCACGTTACATTGCCGCAGGTGCGGGGAATGTATGCAGGGGACCGTGCCAGAAAAACCTCTTTGGTGGATTATGGCTTCCGACTTCCCTCGGCTTATGATAACCGCCCCTTAAATTTTGACGAATTTATCGAACGAATCAATCAGGCGGTGTTTGTCAGTGCCACGCCTGCCGATTACGAGCGAGAGCATTCTACACGCATTGTGGAGCAGGTGATTCGTCCAACCGGACTTTTGGATCCGGAAATTTCTGTTCGTCCAACCGACGGTCAGATTGATGATTTGCTCTCGGAAATCAATTTGCGCACCGAAAAAAACGAGCGCGTATTGATAACCACCTTAACCAAACGGATGGCAGAAGATTTGACCGACTATTTTACAGAGGCAGGAGTACGAGTGCGATATCTCCATTCGGATATTGACACCATGGAGCGTATGGAAATCATCCGTGATTTGCGCATGGGAGAATTCGACGTGTTGGTAGGCATCAATCTGCTTCGTGAGGGGCTGGACTTGCCCGAGGTTTCCTTAGTTGCCATTTTAGATGCAGATAAAGAAGGATTTTTAAGAAGCGAGACCTCTCTCATTCAGACCATCGGACGTGCCGCAAGAAATGCAGAGGGCAAAGTCATTATGTATGCCGACACCTTGACCGATTCGATGGAAAAAGCCATTCGGGAAACCAATCGACGTCGGGACATTCAAGACCGTTATAACAAAGAAAACGGCATCGTCCCCGTGACCATCAAAAAAGATATCCGTGCCGTAATCGAGGCAACCAAAAAAGCACAAACACCAAAAACAGGCAAAAAAGAGCGTCGTGACGATGGCTGGCTGGAAACGGAAATCCTGCGCTTAACCGAAGAAATGAACAAAGCAGCAAAGGCGTTAGACTTTGAAAAAGCGGCGGAGTTGCGTGACAAAATCAAAGCCTACCAATCTTAGGCTTGATAAAATTGCCGAGACCGCAAAAGGCATAGGGATTTATTCTATATTATTTTATAAAGTGAAAATTTGCAGTTTGCAAATTTTGGATAAAAATGCCTTTTGCTATCCGCCAACCTCACCTCTCGGCGTACCTGTGTACGCCTTCGGGTAACCCCTACGGGTTCGGTTGACGAATTTTCGTCAATTTTCTCTGCGCCTATTTTCTGCTTGATAAAAGGAGCCTTGGTTAGAGCAAAACTCACCCCCTCTCGGCGTAGCATTGCATGCAGCATTGTAGGGGTCGGCGTCCTCGACGACCCGCATATTTTTTATGCAGGCAAACGACTGGCACCGAAATTATTCACTATTCTTCATTTACTTCGTTTCTTCGGATGGAGGATTGTTCTGAAATGCTCATTTACTTGTGTAAAGGCAGCAAAATTATAGGGTTTTACGGTTAGCAATAGTTTATAAAAGCAATCAAAAAAAGGAAAATCGTTTATGAGAGATAACATCTACGTCAAAGGTGCCAGAGAGCACAACTTAAAAAATATAGATTTGAAAATTCCCAGAGACAAGCTGGTGGTATTTACGGGAGTGTCCGGTTCGGGCAAATCTTCCCTTGCTTTTGATACCATTTATGCAGAGGGGCAGCGTCGTTATGTGGAGTCCTTATCCTCTTATGCCCGTATGTTTTTGGGGCAGATGGACAAGCCGCAGGCAGACTTGATCGAGGGGCTTTCGCCAGCTATTTCCATCGACCAGAAACCACCTCCAGAAACCCTCGCTCCACTGTGGGAACTGTGACTGAAATTTACGATTATCTTCGACTGTTATATGCCAGAATCGGCATTCCCCACTGTCCCAAATGCGGAAAGGAAATTCATAAGCAAACCATTGACCAGATTGTAGACAAAATTATGAAATTTCCCGAAAAGAGCAAAATTGTCATTTTAGCACCTGTGGTCCGTGGTAGAAAGGGAGAGCATCAGAAGGTGCTGGAAAACGCGAAAAAAAGCGGCTTTATCCGTGTCAGAGTGGACGGGAATCAATATGATTTGTCCGAAGAAATCCGCCTTGATAAAAATATCAAGCACACCGTAGAAATTGTGGTAGACCGCTTGGCGGTAAAAGAAGAAATTCGTTCCCGTTTGAACGATTCTCTGGAAACAGCAGTAGATTTAACCGATGGGTTGGTGACTGTTTTAGAGCATGACACAGGAAAAGAAAATACCTACAGCTTAAATTATTCTTGTCCCGATTGCGATATTTCTATGGAAGAATTATCGCCCCGTGCATTTTCCTTTAACAATCCCTATGGTGCCTGTCCCGAATGCGGGGGCATCGGTCATTTGATGAAGGTGGACCCCGATTTGGTGGTGGACCCCGAAAAATCCGTGGTAGATGGTGCCATTCGTGGAAGCGGTTGGTATTCTGCCGATAAATCGGACAGCATTGCATACAATTTGCTAACGGCAGTTTGTCAGCACTATGGCTACTCTATGACGAAACCCATTTCCAAACAGGATCCCAAGTTTCTGGAAATGATTCTTTACGGAAACGGGGGCGAAAAATTAAAAATAGACTACCGCCGCAGAAGCTCTACCGGCACCTATTTCAGCGACTTTGAGGGCGTTGTGACCAATATGGAGCGTCGCTATCGGGAAACATCTTCTTCCTGGGCAAGAGCCGAAATTGAAAGCTTTATGAGTCAGAAGCCCTGTCATGTCTGTCAGGGTGCAAGGCTGAAAAAAGAAGTGCTGGGTGTGACCGTTGGCGGCATCAATATTTACGAAATGACCAAGCTTCCCGTAAAAGAACTGATTGCGTTTTTCGAAAAACTTTCGCTTACCGAAAAAGAAGCACAAATTGGCGAACGCCTTTTGAAAGAAATCAAAGAACGGCTTGGCTTTTTGGATAAGGTGGGGCTTTCCTATCTTACGCTGTCCCGCTCGGCAGGTTCTCTTTCCGGCGGTGAAGCGCAGCGAATCCGGCTGGCAACTCAGATTGGCTCTTACTTAATGGGCGTGTTATATATTTTAGACGAACCCAGCATCGGTCTCCATCAAAGGGACAACGAAAAGCTCATCGAAACATTGCTTCGGCTTCGTGATGTTGGAAATTCTGTTCTGGTGGTGGAGCATGACGAAGATACCATCCGTGCCGCCGATTATGTGTTTGATTTTGGCCCCGGTGCGGGGATTCACGGCGGATATATCACAGCAGAGGGAACCCCTGAAGAAATTATGAAGAGCAAAACCTCTCTTACAGGTGACTATCTCTCCGGAAGAAAGCAAATCCCCGTTCCCAAAGAAAGAAGAGAGGGCAACGGCAATTTCTTAACTGTAAAAGGGGCGAAACAGAACAACTTAAAAAACATTGATGTCTCCATTCCGTTGGGCTGTATGACCATTGTAACAGGGGTTTCCGGCTCGGGAAAATCGTCTCTTATTAATCAGATTTTATATCAGGAGCTGTTTCATCACTTAAACGGCGGAAAAAGCCGGGGCGGCCTTCATAAGTCTATCGAGGGGATGGAGCATCTGGATAAGGTCATCGCCATCGACCAGTCACCCATCGGCAGAACTCCACGCTCCAATCCTGCAACCTATACCGGCGTGTTTTCATTGATTCGTGACCTGTTTGCTGCTACCAACGACGCCAAAATGAAAGGCTACGGACCGGGACGGTTCAGCTTTAACGTCAAAGGCGGTCGCTGTGAGGCTTGCGAGGGCGACGGCATCGTGAAAATTGAAATGCACTTTTTGCCCGATGTGTTTGTGCCTTGCGATGTGTGTAAAGGGAAACGATACAATCGGGAAACCCTGGAGGTTCGCTATAAGGGGAAAAATATCCACGAAGTGCTGGATATGACCGTGGAAGAAGGGTTGGAATTTTTTGAAAATATCCCCTCCATTAAACGGAAGCTTCAGCTTTTATATGATGTAGGGCTGTCCTATATCAAATTAGGACAACCCTCCACAACCCTTTCGGGTGGGGAAGCACAGCGTGTGAAGCTGGCTACCGAGCTTTCCAAACGTCCCACAGGCAAAACAATTTATATATTAGACGAACCCACAACCGGTCTCCATTTTGACGATGTGAGAAAGCTCATCGACGTGCTGAACCGTCTTTGTGACGGTGGTAACACCATTGTGATTATTGAGCATAATTTAGATGTGATTAAAGTGGGCGACTACATCATTGATATGGGGCCCGAAGGCGGTGACGAGGGTGGTACCGTTGTGGCAACGGGCACACCGGAAGAAGTTGCAAAGGTGAAAAAGTCACATACCGGCCGGTTTTTACGCGACAAACTATAGGCTTGGACTCTTACGGCTTGATAAAATGGTCCATAATGCCGCAACCGAACCACTCGCCGTACACGCGGTACGGCTTCGGGAACTTCCCTGCGGGTTCGGTTTCAACATTTTGAACCATTTTCTCTGCGCCTTACAGCATTTGTTAAAAACTAAAAAAAGACGAAATTCGTAAAGAATTTCGTCTTTTTAATATTTGTCATCGAACGGGATACCTAAAAACTCCGCCGTTATTTTTGCAATTCGCTATCGTTTTAGAAAGACGAATGTTTGGGATTGCAAAAATTCTGGGCGGTGGTTTCTTTTGGTTCGTTTTCTTTGACACCAAAGAAAATGAACATACTATTCTATATCCAGTTGTTGTAGACAATAATCGTCCCTGAAACATTCAAAGCAAGCCCCAAAATTGCAAGGGGAATCTGATATTTTTCCAAAATATCATCCTTTTCACTGGCTAAAATCAGTCCCAACAGAACATAAGGCAGTGCATCCAGAGGATAGCGGTTTCCCCATTGGAAGCCACCCATGGTTTTATGTGCAGTGAGGCACAGAAAATGCACCATCACCGTAATGGGAATCAACAGCCGAATCAGGCCGTTGCCTTTGCGGTTTTGAAGGATGGAGGCAACCGTGTAGATTCCATAGGATAAAAAGAACGGAGTCGCCAGCCAGATTGCCATACCGTTGAATTTGGGGAATTGCAGTCTTCCCGTTTCACCCATAGGCGGAAGCTTCCATAAAAGGGGAAAATTCTCTTTAATATAATCCCAATGGAACTGTCCTTTTGGTGCATTGGTGAATTCGGGCAAATAGTTATGACCAAATTCCAAAATGTTTCCAAAACGAAAGTAGTTTAAGAGCATATAGCTTGCCGCAATTACAACCGGGGCAATCGCCCATTTCCAATATTTCAAAATCTGCTTTCCAAAGGAGAGACCTTCGGTTTCCTTGAGTTTTTGATATAAAATAAGGAGCAAAATGGGGGCATACAGCGCATTGAAGGGACGGCAGCCTACACTCATTGCCCAAAATGCAAGTGAACGCCCGCCCTTTCCCAAAACGGCATAATAAATTGCCATAACCGACAGCAAAAAGCATAAATTCTGCGCAAAAAACCAGACCCAGCCGTTCACCGAAATGAACACCATATTGGAGCAAACGGTCACAAACAGCGTCCAGAAAATTGCAGAGGAATCAGATTTTTCATAGTGCTTAAACAGCTTGAACACATACCACGCGCCAAAAAGACTCACCCCAAGGGCAATCCAGCCGTCAGGCGTATTTTCCCCAAACAACAGCGCAAAGGGAAGCATCACATAAGAGGGAAAGGGTGGAAAGCTCACAAAAAACTTGCCTTCAAAAACGGCAATTTCCAAATGGGAGTAATTTTGACCCAAATCAAGATGTCCGCTTAACCACCGACAAGCCTGCAAAGTGTAGGAATTATAGAAATTTTTGGTCCAGGGCCACATTCCCGTAAATGACCACACCACCCAGTATACCGCCAGCATAGAAAGAGCAATCACCAAAAAGGAAGAAAGGTCTGTCTTTTTTGTGTTCGGAAGCACTTGTTTTTTCATAAAAAGTTACTCCTTTTTTAGAAGTTTTCTAAAATCATTGTACCACACTGTGCAAACAATGTAAATAAATTTTACAAAAAAAGGCAACATGCACGTTGCCTTTTTCAATTTATTTTTCAAATAAGGGGGTAGAGAAATACCGCTCTGCTGTATCGGGAAGCACGGTTACCACGGTTTTTCCTTTGCCCAGCTTTTTGGCAAGCTTGATTGCCGCTGCCACATTGGTGCCCGAAGAAATGCCGCACAGAATGCCTTCCATGGATGCCAGCTCTTTGGAGGTGCGGATGGCTTCCTCGTCTTTTACAATGCAGATGTCGTCGTAAATATTCTGATTCAAAATGGCGGGAATCAGCCCATCGCCAATGCCCATTTGCAAGTGGGTTCCGATAGAGCCGCCGGATAAAATTGCTGCATCCTCAGGTTCTACTGCCCAGATGACCATGTCAGGATTTTTTTCTTTTAAGGTTTCACCGATGCCGGTGATGGTGCCGCCGGTGCCGATACCCGAGCAAAAGCCGTGGATGGGACCTGCCACCTGTTCTAAAATCTCCATGCCGGTTTGCTTGCGCTGAATGTCAACATTGGCAGGATTTTCAAACTGCTGGGGAACGAACACGTTTTCGTCTTCCTCCTGCATTTTAAGAGCAGTTTTCAAGCACTCGTCAATGCAGTCACCAATGTTGCCCGCATCGTGAATGAGAATCACTTCCGCACCGTAATGGTTGACCAGCTTTCTGCGTTCTTCGCTGACAGAATCGGGCATAATGATTTTGGTTTTATAGCCTCTTACTGCACCCACCAATGCCAGCCCGATGCCCTGATTTCCGCTGGTGGGCTCCACAATGATGGTGTTTTCGTTGATGAGACCTTTTTGTTCTGCATCTAAAATCATGTTGTAGGCAGTTCTGGTTTTAATGGAGCCGCCTACGTTCAAGCCCTCAAATTTTACCAAAATTTCGGCAGAATCTTCCTCCACCATCCGAGACAGACGGATTAAGGGCGTGTTGCCGATGGCTTCTAAAATGTTGTTATATATCATGGATCAAAGTCCTTTCCAAGAATTTTCACAGAAACAAATGTATTGTAACACATTCTTCGGAAGAATGCAATCATTTTTGGATATTTTATGCAATTTTTGAAAAAATGTGCCTGTTTTTCTTTTGGAGAGAAAATCTTCAAAAAAGTATTTTATGAATTGACGGATGATATATTTTGTGATATACTGATAACAACAAATCAAAAAAAAGGAGAACCCATCTATGACCGAATTTATGCGTATTTTGGAAATTGTGGGCACGGTTGCCTTCTCGGTATCGGGAGCATTGGTGGCAATCGGTGCAAATCTGGACATATTCGGCGTGGTATTTGTTTCTTGCATTACAGCGGTGGGCGGCGGAATTGTGCGGGATATTCTGATTGGCATTCATCCGCCGGCTATTTTTATGAACAGCCGCGTGTGTATCATTGCAATGGCGGTTTCTGTGGCAGTTTTTTTGATTGCTTATCGGAACCGACGTCATTTTTACGACTTCCGCACACGGATTGAGCAAATCAACAACGTGTTTGATGCCTTGGGGCTTGCCGCATTTACCGTTACGGGTGCCGAGGTTGCCTATATGAGCGGATATGGCGAAAACGGCTTTTTAGTTGTGGCAATCGGGATGATTACCGCAGTGGGAGGCGGCATTTTCCGTGATATTTTAACCAATACCACTCCCTACGTTTTTAAGAAGCACGTGTATGCACTTGCCACCATTTTTGGCGGAATTGTATACTATTTTTCCAGAAAATATTTCTTTGCAGATGTGTGGACCTTTGCACTTCCCATGACGTTGGTGGTTTTGATTCGTCTGTTGGCAACTAAATATCGCTGGAGTCTTCCCAAAATTCACTTGGAAGAATGATTTTTTAATGATGGTGATGGTGGTGACAATGCTTTTGTTCTGCCACGGTGCAGTGCTTATCGGGGCAATGCTCCCGGGGCGTTTCCAGCTCCAGCGTTACGTGGCTGATGCCGCAGGAGGAGAGCGTTTCACGGACAGATTTTTTAATCTGCGCAAAATCTCCCTCTGTCACCACGTGCATGGTTGCAGAATGTGTTTCACCGTCAATGCTTCTTAGGTGGAGGTGGTGAACCTCTAAAACACCATCCAGCTGAGACAGCTTTTCTACGATTTGAGCGGGCGAAATTCCCCGGGGCGTTTTTTCCAAAAATAAGTCGATTGCGCGTTTTAAGTTTTTGAGCGCGTGAAACAAAATAAAGCCTGCCACTCCGATGGATAAGAGCGGGTCCAAAAGAGGAAAGTCGGTGAATTTCATCACAAGGGCGCCAATGAGCACCACAGCCCATCCCAACACATCCTCCAGCATATGCAGGTTGACTGCCTTTTGGTTGACAGAATCACCCTCACGGGTAAAAAACGCAGCACAGCCGTTGACCAAAACGCCCACGATTGCAAACCCAATCATTCCGTTATAGTGGATGGGAGCAGGGCTGAAAATTCTATCCACAGCTCGGTAGATAACAAACAAAGAACCAATCAGCAAAACCACGGTAGAGAAAATGCCTGCCAGAACCGAATATCTTCGGTAGCCGTAGGTGTAGGCTTCGTCGGGGTGTTTTCTGCTTTTTCTTTCAAACAGCAGAGAAATTCCAATGGTCACAGCATCTCCCATATCGTGAACGGCATCCGATGCAATGGCAACACTTCCTGTAAAGATGCTGCCGATAAATTCAAAAACCGAAAATAGAAAATTCAAACAAAATGCAATGAGCATATTTTTTTCCATGTTTCAAAATCCTCCTGTTGACTTTGACCGAAAAATATGGTATCCTATGTTCGATACCGAATACAGTGTTCAATAATATCATATGAACAGACGGGCAAAAAATCAACAGATGAAATCCTGAAATGATTCGGTATGGAACAAATTTGAAAAAATGTATGGAGAAAACAGTATGGACAGACGGCAAAAAAGAACACGGGAAGCAATTTTTCAGGCTTTTACAGGGCTGTTGTCGGAAAAAAGCTTTGAAAAAATTACCGTTGGTGAAATTCTGGAACGGGCAGATGTAGGTCGTGCTACTTTTTATGCCCATTTTGAAACCAAAGATTTTTTGTTAAAAGAGCTTTGTGAAGAGCTGTTTTGCCACATTTTTGACAGTGTTTCCAAGCCGGAAATCCAGCATAGACACATTTTCACCTGCGAGGAGGGTGACAGCGTCTTTTTGCATTTGTTAAAACATCTGAAAAACAACGATAACAACATCTTAAAATTGTTGGTAGGGCAAAACAACGAACTTTTTTTGCAATATTTCAAAAAAGGTCTGCTTCGTTTGATAAAAAGTCAGCTTTCTTTGTTTGAAGAAAGAAAAAGCACCATTCTTCCCGAAGATTTCTGGATCAATCACATTGCTTCAACCTTTGTGGAAACGGTGCGGTGGTGGGTGGATCACGGAATGAAGGAATCGCCGGAAACCGTGGCAGAATATTTTTCGCTGGCTGTTTAGCTTTTTGCTTGACAAATTCGGGAAATGATGTATAATAAGAGTTGTTTTTGCACGGAGGCATAGCTCAGCTGGTCAGAGTGCTTGCTTGACATGCAAGAGGTCACTGGTTCGATCCCAGTTGTCTCCACCAACAAAAGAAGTCATTTTTGTCTACCAAGACAAAGGTGACTTTTTTGAATGATGTTTGCCTGTGGCAAATGATGTTGACTTCGTCAATGATGTTCGCTTCGCGAATGATGTATGGCTTCGCCACATTTTATGGCAAACATCACCTCATTGTGAGTGAAACGAACAACATCATTACGCGAAAGCTATACATCATATCGCCAACGGCGATGCATCATTAAAATATATACAATCATGGGATATAATTTCATAAAAGGAAGCAATTTTTTGAAAGAAAATAAACTTACCGAACTTTCTATGGAATTTTCCGTAGAAATTATAAATCTTGTGAAACATTTGAAATCTAATCACGAATCCATTATTTCTAATCAAATCGGTAGAAGCGGTACTTCTATTGGTGCCAATATTCATGAAGCACAGTATGCACAAGGAAAAAAAGATTTTATTTCAAAGCTCGAAATCGCCTTGAAAGAAGCAAGTGAAACAGGGTATTGGCTTGAATTGTTATGTAGAACGAAATATATTGATGAAACCACCTTTAAATCGCTTTCTTCCAAATGTAGTTCTCTTAAGGTAATGCTGATTGCTTCTTGTAAAACCGCAAAGCAAAATTCAGATAAATAAGCATTTGGCGAGGTGAAAAATGAAAAAATCGAAAGAATATAAAATTAGTTCTACGCTTTTCTATGTATCAGCCGTATTGTTCTACTTGGCAGCAATTATAAACATTGTTGGTGGGAACAATACTTCTATAGGCATTGTATGGTTATGCCTTGGTTCGACATTTCTTTGTCTTGGTTCATTATTTTTGAAAAAGAGCAAAGAGAACATGGAGAAAGAAGAAAAATAAATTCCTATTTGCAAGTATCAAAATGGTGTACTTTTCTTCAGACTTAGCTGCATATATGTATAATTTAGTCGGAGTTAGGAAAAAAGCATCCGCAAGGATGCTTTTTTTGGGCAAAATTTGTCTTTTATTGTCGAAGAAAATTCGACAAAATATAGTGTAGGAGAAGCATTATGAATGTTCAAAAACTCAAAGGAAATATGATTTTGCTGCTCACCGCTTTTATCTGGGGTGTGTCTTTTATTGCACAGAGCAAAGGGGTGGAAGAAATTTCTCCTCTTGCCTTCAACGGCATTCGCAGTGTGTTGGGCGGCGTGGTGCTGTTGCCGGTGATTTATTTTTTGGACCGCTCCAAAAAGAAAAAGGGCATTGGTGTGAAAAAAGCAGATAAAACCCTTTTGACAGGCGGAGTCATCTGCGGTGTTTGTCTTTGTGTGGCAAGCACTCTTCAAACCATCGGCATGGTGTATACCAGCCCCGGAAAATCCGGCTTTTTAACAGCCCTTTATATGGTGATTGTTCCCGTTTTAGGTCTTTTTATGGGCAAAAAGCCCCGTGGAGTCATTGCAGTTTCGGTTGTGATTGCCTTGGGCGGGCTCTACTTAATGTGTATGGACGGTTCTCTTGCAATCAATGTTGGAGATATTTTAACCATCATCTGTGCCTTTGTGTTTGCCTTCCATATTCTTGCCATTGATAAATATTCCCCCATGGTAGACGGGGTAAAGCTTGCCTGTCTGCAGTTTTTTGTGTGTGGCATCTTGAATTTAATCGGCATGGTACTGATGAGAGAAACACCCACCTTAAAACAGGTGCTTTCTCTTTGGGCATCCATCGGTTATTCAGGAGTGTTGTCCTGCGGTGTGGCATATACATTGCAGATTGTGGGGCAGAAATATACCGACCCCACCTCCGCTTCCATTCTGATGAGCCTGGAATCTGTGTTTGCAACCTTAACTACCGTTCTTTTAATTTCCTGGGGGTGGGACCTTACCGGAGGTGCGTTGTCTTCCCGTGAAATCTGGGGTTGTGTGTTGATGTTTGGTGCCATTCTTTTGGTGCAGCTGCCCGAAAAGGCAGACAAAAAAGAGGAGAACTTGGTAAAATAGGAAGAAGATTGTCGTATTTTCTTGACATTTTTTTCTTGATATGGTAACATTATTCTAAGCGTATTTCCAAATTATGAGGAAATCAATTTAGGAGGTATTTGAAAATGAAAATTTTCAAAAAGAAAAGTGTGCTGACCTCGCTTTTGACCCTGTTTTTAATGCTGGGCACTGCGATGGTGGCATTTGCAACCGGAGACGAAGCTCCTGTTAGCAATTATTTCGCAACTTTCTGGGCAATGGTTCCGCCGTTGGTGGCAATCGCACTTGCCCTCATTACCAAAGAAGTGTATTCTTCTTTATTCATTGGTATTGTGCTGGGCGGTCTTCTGGCTGTAAACTGGAACCCCGTTGGCGCTTTGGACAAAGTGGTTAACGACGGGCTCATTTCTGCAGTTTCCGGCACCGCAGGCATTTTCATTTTCCTGGTGATTTTAGGCGCTATGGTTGCCTTAATCAACAAAGCAGGCGGTTCTGCCGCATTCGGAAGATGGGCAGAAAAAAACATCAAATCCCGTGTGGGTGCAATGTTTGCCACCTTTGTTTTGGGTGTGTTAATCTTTATTGACGACTATTTCAACTGCTTAACTGTTGGTAGTGTAATGCGTCCGGTAACCGACCGTCATAACATTTCCCGTGCAAAATTTGCATATTTAATTGATGCAACTGCTGCACCTATTTGTATGATTGCTCCGGTTTCTTCCTGGGCAGCTGCCGTTTCCGAATTTACAGAAGGCACCGGCTATTCCGGCATTGAGCTGTTTGTTCGTGCAATTCCCTATAACTTCTATTCTCTTTTAACCTTAGTGTTCATTATTGCCATTACTTTGATGAAATTTGATTACGGCCCTATGAAGCTCCATGAACACAACGCTTTGACCAAAGGTGACCTGTTTACCTCCGGCAAAGAAGAATTTCCGGATGCTGACGAAGGCGCAAATCCCAAAGGTAAAGTAATCGACTTAATTCTGCCGGTTATCGTTCTGGTTGTGATTTCCATCATCGGTTTATTATATGTTGGCGGATTCTTCTCCGGCGCAAGCTTTATTGATGCGTTTGGTAACACCGATGCAACGGTTGGCTTACCCTGGGGCGCTATTGTAGCACTTTTGGTAACCATTATTTACTTAATTGCAAGAAGAGTAATCACCTTCAAAGAAGCAATGGAATGTATCCCCAAGGGCTTCAATGCAATGGTTCCTGCAATTTTAATCTTAACCTTTGCAACTGCCCTGAAAAATATGACCGGTTTACTGGGCGCTGCTGAATTTGTAGAAGGCTTAATGAACTCTGCAGCAGCAGGTCTGGCTGGCTTCTTACCCGCAATCATCTTCCTGGTTGCTTGTGTGCTGGCATTCTCTACCGGTACCTCCTGGGGAACCTTCGGTATCTTGATTCCCATTGTAACTGCAATGTTCCCGGGTGACAGCGAATTCTTAATCATTGGCGTTTCTGCTTGTCTGGCAGGTGCGGTTTGCGGTGACCATTGCTCTCCCATTTCCGATACCACCATTATGTCTTCTGCAGGAAGCCAGTCTAACCATGTAAATCACGTGTCTACTCAGCTGCCTTATGCAATCACCGTAGCACTGATTTCCTTCGTGGTATACCTGTTGGCAGCATTTATCCCCAACGCTTGGGTATTGCTCCCCGTTGGTATTGTGCTCACTGTTGCAACCTTGTTTGTGATGAAAGCAATTACCAAAAACAAACAAGCTTAATTGCGGCTTGATAAAAGGCGCACAATCCGTTAATCTCACCACTCGCTGTACACACGGTACAGCTTCGGGAAGAGAAAACCGGTGGTTTTCTTTCGATTTCCGGATTCTGCATCCTTTTCTCTGCGCCTTGGTTTGTGGTTTTGATAAAAGGCGCCAAATGGATGAACCTCATCACTCGCCGTAGCATTGCATGCAGCATTGTAGGGGTCGGCGTCCTCGACGACCCGCATATTTTCAATGCAGACAACGCCTGCCACCAAAATTATGAATGGTGCATTCTGCATTGCTCATTGTTTCCTATGCCGTGCGCAGCTTATGCCGTGCGCAGCACTTCTCTGCGCCTTATGTTAACGTAAAATAAAAAGACGAAATTCCTAACAGAATTTCGTCTTTTTATTTTCCTTGACAAATGCGGACAAAAATGCTATACTAAAAATGCCAAACAAAACTGAATAGGAAACAAACGCTTAGATGTGTGTTTTTTTTATACCTTTTTTGGTAAAAATGCATGCTCTGCTTTGCATACGCATATCTTGTGTTTGTTTTGTAAAGTTTTGTTTGGCGACAAGGAGCAATGCATTTTTCGTGCGTGGCTTCTGCTGCGCACTTTTTTTATGAAGTTGCTTATTTGAAAAATAGCTCCTTTGTGCAACCACACAAAACGAGGAAAAAGAGAAACAGCAGCCCTGTTTCTCTTTTTCATTTTTTACAGTTTTTTTGGTATAGGCGAATGACTCCTGCTGCCAAAAGTTTTTGCATTTCTTTCTTTGTGACTTTTGCTAACAGAAAATTGGAAAATATATCAAAGTTAATTGACAATGGCGCTTACTATATGATATACTATTTTTAACAGTTGATATCCTTGCAGAATTATCATAAATTTCAGGTATCGTATTGTTCTTGCTCTGCAATGGCTGTTACCGAGCAAGTGCCACAGAGAGGATTTTTTTGCATAAAAAATATAAAATATATTCATTTGTTGCTTTGAAAACACTGATGGGGTTCCCATAAAAAGTGAAACTGGAGGCTTTTCATTTTGATGGGCGAAACTTTGTTTCAAAACAGCAACCAAAATTTCATTTAAGAAAGGAAGACCAAATAAGATAAAACGTTTTATTGGCATATTCTTGGCACTTGTGATGCTTTTGTCATTGGTACCCATGAATATTTTTGCAGCTGATGAAAATAGTACGATTTTTTGGGATATGAAAGAAACTGACTATTATGCAAAAGCTGCGACTGCATTAGCACAGATGCAAATTTTAGAAGGTTATCCGGACAAAACCTTCGGAGCAGAACAGTCCATTACAAGAGCTGAAATGGCAGCTGTTGTTTGCAGAATGATTGACAAAGAAACCGCCGCTGAAGGAGCGGTTGGCGAAACCAAATTTTTCGATGTGGCAAGCGACCATTGGGCAAGCGGCTACATCAATATTGCCTCCAATGAAAAAATTATCAACGGTGACGGAAATGGAAAATTCCGCCCGGAAGATAAGGTGAAATACGAAGAAGCAATCAAAATGGTTGTATGTGCTTTGGGCTTTGGCGACGGCATTGTTGTTGATCCTGCTGATTGGTCCAAAGGATATTTGGAAGTTGCTTCCCAAAAAGGTATTTCTACCGGCTTAAAAGGTGTGAAAGGTGCTCCGGCTACCCGTGGAGATATCGCGGTGATGGCTTATAATGGCTTGGCAGGTGCTGAAAATTCTATAATCCCTGCAACTCCCGTAGCATCTGTAACTGGTGGAGAATATACCAAAACACAGAAGGTTGCGCTTACAACAACCACGAAAGGTGCTGACATTTACTATACTACAGACGGCAAAACTCCTACTGTAAAAAGCACCAAATATAAAAAAGAAATTTCCATTTCCAAAACTACTACATTAAAAGCAATCGCAGTGTTAAACGGCGTTGCTTCCAAAGACGTTTTAGTTGTTGAATACACCTTCAAAGGCCAGAGCTTCAGCGGCGGCGGAGGCGGCGTTGGAGGAAGCTCCACAACCTCTATTACCGGTGCAAAATTCTTAGTGAATGATGCGGAAGTTACCACTGCAAATGTTGGAGATGTTTTGACCTTCAAAACCAATCCTAAAGACGCTACCGGAACGGTAAAATGGACAGTAGGCGGCACAGAAATTACCGTTGCAGGAACCACCTATACGGTCACTGCTTTTGATATGGGTAAAACCATTAAAGCAGAAATCACCGGAACCGGAGACTATGAAGGTAAAGCTGCTGCAGAATGCAGCGTAAACAGCACTACAGAAGTAACTGCACAGGATATTATGACAGACAACGCGGATAAAAGCCCCGTGGTGTTAACCGATATTGACCATACCACATTTTTAGACGATGAGAAAAATCCTGTAGAAGTAACTGGCGAAGCAACTCTTACCTTATCCATTGAAAATTCTGAAAATGAGCAAGCACCTGAAGAAATTTCCGCAGCACAGACTCTTGTGGTGAACGGCTTTATTGAAGCATCTGAAGGTGCTGTCAGTGCAGAGGATTTGGAAGATGTAACCGCAACAGCAGTCGATGTAAATCTTATGCTGGTTCCGGAAAATCCGGAAGAAGAAGCAAAAGCAGTACATCCTGTTGGAAAAGTAACTGTTACACTCTCTAAAGAGCAGTTAGGTCTCCCTGAAGATGCAGACCTGACCAAATATGTGTTCTCCGCAAGCCACACCAATAAAGAAGGCACAAAAGAATTGGTAAATGGTGAACTTGTTGAAATTGCCGGCATTTGGCATGTACGTTTTGAACTTAATGGTTTAAGCACCATTTGGATTGGTAACGTTCCGCCCAGAACCGTAAACTTCTATATTACAGAAGAAGATGCCGATAACAAAGTAAACAGCATTGGCTCAGTTGTTGTTAAATTCGGCGACTTTACACCCACCGCAAAAATCCCCACTGCTTCACGCTCGGGATATTTGTTCACCGGCTGGAATTATGACATGACACGCACTCCGATAATCTCTAATCTTGAAGTGCATGCACTCTGGATTGCAGGTGAAAAAGTGTCGGCAGACAGCATCAGCACTGTTTTCAGCGAAGACACAACTGCTGTAAGTTTTGAAGTTGAAGATGGTCTGGTAAGTCTTGATTGCGAAGAACCCGAAAATCTTCCAGCAAGTCTTGATATGAAAGTTACTGTTACACCTCCTTCAAATACTGCTAAATACTATGTTGGCACAGATGCATCAGTAGTGGCTGCTTTCAACGATGCTAACGGATATTTGGATGCAAACGCTGTTGATGGAATCAGTTTTGAAGTTAATGTAACAGATGAAAATGCGATTATGATTCCTTCTTCAATCACTTATTATTATAAATGGATTGATTCAAATGGTGAAGTAATTGCAATTCAGGAAGTTAAAGCGAAAATTGCAAACGGCTCTGATTCTGCAACATCTATGGAATATACCTCAAATGTAGACCGTGGTATCGGAACATTTGAGGCATACCTTGTTGATAACGATGACCCGTCAAAAGATTATGTTGCATATATCAACAATCACTTAAGCGGACACGCATTAACCGGATATGTCTTGTACAACAATGTTTCCTTTGATAACTACAGAACTAACAATAATTTCGATGCATACGATACATTGAAATTTGTATTTACTCCGTTTGCCGGCGAGTCTTACAGCACTTCGGATACAATTTCCGTAACCGGCGAATATTATGACGGAGAAGACTATGTAGACTGGAACGGTGGCACATATACAATATCAGGTGAAAATCTGATTGTTACTTATCCTTTCAGCACTGTAAAAACAATCAGTGACTATGCTGATTTAACCATATCGGTAAACGACGTTCAGCAGAGGATTGATGTTGATTATTGGGGCAATAACTACTACGAAGATCAGGAAACTATTACTTGTGCAACATGGGCAGAAGTTGTTACTGCACTTGGAAGTGTTAATAACACAAAAAGTTATTATATTCACTGTAATGACAGTTCACCCATCACACTTTCAGCTTCGCTGACAATTCCCGCAAATGTTACTATCAGCATACACGAAACACCGAGTTTTACAATCGCAAACGGTGCTACACTTACGATTGCAGAAAATAAGGATTATGATACAGCGGCTGACCTTTATATTAATAATGGTAACTTTATCGTAGAAGACGGTGGCAGCGTTGCTGCAACTTACACGGGAAGAGATTTAGGAACCACATATTTAGGTTCTATCAGGGCTAAAAACATTACGTTTGAATCAGGTTCAACAGTAACTGTTCCCGAAGATACCGGAATCTCATTAAACGGTAATGGTGTTCTTACATTTGCAAACGGTTCTGTAGTAAATAACCAGGCACATTTCCACACCAACAATTTTGATGTTGTAAATCTTAACGGTACCATTAATTCAATGGGTGGCTATCCTTATTTCCACGATGACGAAATAAACATTAACGGCACAATTAATCTTAATGCAGACCGTTATTACGGACGTCTGGAATTGTATGGAACAATAAATGTGGGAGAAACCGGCATAATCAATGTTCAGAATACAAGCAGCGACCGTCAGTATAGCAATCTTGAAATTTATGGTCCTTTAACAAACAAAGGTACCATAACAGTTAAAAACGGTGCAAATGCTGAAATAATGAACAACGGATTTGTAAACTACAATGAAGGCACAATTTCTGTAGGGAACGGATGCACGCTTACTACAAGCGGAACCAAATATATCAACACCGGTGTAATTACCGGCGGCGGTATAATAAAAGCAACGATTGGTGATGATTATACCAATTATGATGACGGAACCGAATATGTTGATGTGGGAGAAGATGGATACTGGGACGAAACACTGAATGAATGGGTGTACAATCTTTCAGATTATTCACGTTACAAATATACCCATGACCCTGCAGAAACCGTGGATGCCATTTTATACCTGTCTGAAATCATCAATATGGGCGAAGGTACTTGCGAACTTACCATTGATGCAGAAGAATTTCCGGAAAAGTAAAACGGAAATACCGTTGACTGTAGTATAAAATTTTCTTAACCAAACAGCAAAAATCCCGTTACTCAAAAAGAGTAGCGGGATTTTTTTATATGCAACCGTTTCGTTGCAACCGGGAAGAAATTTCTACAGTTTTTTTCGGTACAGGCGAAGTGCATTGGACACAACCGATACGGAAGACAGGCTCATAGCCAGTGCACCAAGCATGGGATTTAACAGCAGGTGAAAGGCGGGGAACAATACCCCTGCTGCAACGGGAATAAAGAGGGTGTTGTAGCCAAATGCCCAAAACAGATTCTGCCGGATGGTTTTCATGGTGGCACGGCTTAAGCGGATGGCAGTTACCACGTCGTTGATGTTATCTTTTACCAATACAATGTCGGCACTTTCAATGGCAATATCGGTGCCGCCGCCTACTGCAATGCCAATGTGGCTTGCGGTGAGGGCAGGAGCGTCATTGATGCCGTCACCCACCATGGCAACCGTTTTGCCCGAAGCTTTCAAAATTTCAATTTTTTCCATTTTTTCATGGGGCAACACTTGAGAAATGACTTGCTCAATTCCGATTTTGTTTGCAATCGCACGGGCGGTGTTTTCGTTATCGCCGGTGAGCATTATGGGAGTGATACCCATGGTCATGAGGGCTTTTACTGTCTCTTTTGCAGATTGTTTTACGGTGTCGGAAACGCCTAACACTCCCAGCAATTTGCCGTCTGCGGTAACAATCAGAGGCGTTTTTCCCTCTTTGGAGAGGGCTTCTGCTTCTTTTGGGGAGACACCTGTAAAGGACGGATTTCCTATTTTTATGACTTTTTCATGGATAATTCCCGTTACACCAAGCCCTGTAACAGCTTCAAAATCGGTAACGTCAAGCAAAGGCTTTTCACCCCATTTTTGAACTACAGCATCGGCTAAAGGGTGTTCGCTGAATTTTTCCAAAGATGCTGAATAGGCAAGCAGTTCCTCCGAAGAACAGTTTACGGGGAGAATGTCGGTAACCGAGGGCTTTCCTACTGTTAATGTTCCTGTTTTGTCAAAAACCACGGTGTCAATCTTTTGGGTTTGTTCCAGTGCGGCAGCATTTTTGAATAAAATTCCCATTTTCGCTGCACGTCCGGTTCCCACAATAATGGCGGTGGGAGTTGCCAGCCCCAATGCACAGGGACAGGCAATGACTAAAACCGAAATAAAAATCTGAAGAATAAATTCAAAATCTTTTCCCGACATTGCCCAGATTGCAGCAGAAAGGAAGGCAATGGCAAACACGGCAGGAACAAAGTAGCTGGAAATCACGTCTGCCAGCTTTGCAATGGGAGCTTTGGAGCCGGAGGCTTCTTCCACCATGCGAATAATTTGAGAAATCACCGTATCGCTTCCAACCTTTTCTGCCCGATAGGTAAGATATCCTTTTTGATTCAATGTTCCACCGAACACCTGGTCTCCAATTCCTTTGGAAACAGGGAGACTTTCTCCGGTGAGCATGCTTTCATCGGCAGAGGAGGAGCCATTCAGAACCGTTCCGTCTACCGGGAAAGATGCCCCGGGCTTTACGGCAAGAATGTCGCCGACCTTGACATCTTCCAGGGGGACTTCAATTTCGGTGCCGTCTATGATTAAAAGAGCGGTTTTGGGAGACAAATTCATCAGCGAGCGGATAGCATTTCCGGTTTTTCCACGGGAGCGTTGCTCCAAAAACCTTCCCAGAAGAATCAGGGTAATGATGACAGCTGTGCTTTCGTAATATAAATGATGCGAAGCATGCCCGAAGGCTTTCAGCGTTCCCCAAAGACTATACAGAAAAGAAGCAAGTGTGCCGATTGCAACCAGGGTGTCCATATTGGGGGACAAATGAATCAGCTTGGAAAACCCCACTGTGTAGAATTGGTAGCCGGCAATCATGACAGGGATGGTAAGCAATAGCTGAATGACAGCATTCCATGTAGGATTGGAGATGCCAGGCAGTCCCACCATTGGTCCCATACAAAGATAAAAGAGGGGGATGGTGAAACACAGCGCACAAATCAGCTTTTGCTTCAGATAGCTCTTTTCTTCTGCCTGAAGCACTTTGTAACCGCTGTCGGAAACAATTTTTTCAATCATAGAAAGGGTTACGGTGTCGGCATCATAGAAAACTTCTGCCATATGGGTGGCAATATTTACATTGGCTTTGATGCCTGCCTTTTTATTCAGTTGTTTTTGCAAATATGCCGAGCAGGCACCGCAGGTCATTCCGCCGATTTTTAAGATTACTTTTTCCATTGGGTTCTCCTTTCTTTCTGTGGCGAGAGGGTGGAAAATGCCTCCTTCAAAAAAGGAGGCATTTTTTATTTTATGAGTAAGCTTATGAGATTTGGTAAAAAGATGACAATTCCGGTGCAGGCTGCTCCAATGGCACAAACAAGCACCATTCCGGCAGAAACATCTTTTACAATGCGGATGGTCTCGTTTTGTTCGGGGTGGGTGAGATCACAAAGCTTTTCTATGGCAGTGTTCAGCATTTCGGCTGCAAGCACCAAGGCCACCGCTAAAAATAACACACACCATTCCAATCGGGAAGCCTTCAGGAGCAATCCGAACAGAACCACAAGAAAAGCGGCAAGAAGATGCACTTTGAAGTTTTGCTCGTGAGAAAAAACCTCTTTGATGCCCGAACAGGCATACACAAAGCTTTTGAAGAATTTACGCACGGAAAATTTCAAGAATCTCACCTGCACTTTCTTTGGCATCGGTTTTTAAGATGATGAAGTCGGCAGCAGCTTGGTATAAGCTCAGCCGTTCTTCATAAAGCTGTTTCAGATTTTTTGGGTTTTTCAGCAAGGGTCTTGTGCTGTCTCCCATGAGTCTTTTTTCAATTTCCGCATAGGGCGGATTCAGGAAAAACACCGTTCCGTTTTCTTTTAAGAAAGGGATATTTTCTTTATTTTTGATGATGCCGCCGCCGGTGGAAATGACACAACCGTGTAAGTGGGCAATTTTTTTTGCCAATTCGCTTTCTTTCTCACGGAAAAATGCTTCGCCCTTTTGTTCAAAGACATCAGAAATTTTGTTTCCTAACAGCTGTTCCAAAAGTTCATCCATATCATAAAAAGGCATTCCGGTCTGACGGGAAATTTCTTTTCCTATGGTGGTTTTTCCGCTTCCCATATAACCGATTAGCACAATGTTTTTCTTTGCATTTGTAAATTCGGATTTGAGGGTTGAATCAATCACATCGGCATAGGAGTCATCCACCGGATTTCCCCAGATTTCCTGTGCTTTTAAGCCTTGATAAATCAGCATCGGGAGCCCGTTTACGCCGTCAATGTCACCCATTTTTCCCAAGGTCAGAAAATTGGTGCAAACAGGATTGTAAATGGCATCAAACAAAAAACGCGCATGCTGCAACTGGGAAACAGAGAGGGGAGACAAGCTTATTTGAGCCCCCATTCCCATAGAGGTTGCGTTAAATATGACGTCAAAATTTCCCGTTACCTCCGAAAGAAGGGCTGGGGTGGAACCGGTGCCTTTGCAAAAGGCAGCTACTTTTTCCATATTTCTGCCTGCCACGGTGATATGGGAGGTATATTTTTTCGAAACTGCCAGGAAAGCTTTTGCCGCACCGCCGTTGCCCAGAATCAGAATGTGGGCGTCTGTTAAATCAACACCCTTTGCTTTTAAGGCAAGCTCAATGCCGTAAAAATCGGTGTTGTAGCCTTTTACCTTGCCCTTCGCAAATGTCAGGGTGTTTACCGCACCGATTGCTTTTGCAGTTTCGTCAATCTCATCTAAAATAGGAATGACTGCCTCTTTTAAGGGAATGGTCAGGTTGACACCTTTGGCATACCCTTTGACGCAGTCAATGGCTTCCTGTAATTCGGGTTGGCTCACCCGAACGGCGAGGTAATCGCCGTCCAGGTGAGCAAGAGAAAAATATGAATGATGCAGTTGGGGAGACAAACTGTGTCCGATGGGGTCACCAAACACAAAATAGGTGTCTCTTTTGGGTTGGTACTGTTTTAGTTCGTCTAAGGTAAGAAAACAGTTCATAGATAATCAAGTCCTTATTAGTTGCATTTGGTCCATCCGCAGTTATCGCAGGAGACACAGCCGCCTTCGTGTTTCAATTTGGTTTTACATTCGGGGCAGACGGTGGGAAACCGTGAAATATCTCCATCGTCCTCACAGGTTGTGATGTCTGCCTTTGGAGTTTCCTTTTTCATTGCAGGGTGTACATTCATCGAGAAGAAGCCGGATTCATATTCTTCCTGCAAGGCTCTTGCGATAATGTCGGGGCAGCTTTGACCATCCAGCTTTTCCCCTTTGGTGCGGAGTCTTAAGCAGGCAGGACAGGAGATGTTCTTTAACTGGTCAATAATTTCGGAAACCAGCACACCGCTTCGCAAGGACAAAGAAATCATACGGTTGATACCGTCAATGTTGGATTTGCAGATACCGTTTTTGGAAGTGTTTACGAAAGATTCCACAATGTCGCCATTCTGATTACGGTTGATGGTAACAAACAGGTTACCGCAGGCAGTGGTATATTTGGAGGTGGTACCGTAGGTTTTTCCAATCTGAGAACGGGACATAGGCTTAATCGCATCAAAATGAGTTGCTTCCACTTCGGGAGTCTGAGAATCGGTTTTGTTGAGCAAAATGCCGGTTCTTCTGCAGTTATCACGGTAGATGGTAACCCCTTTCAAGCCCATTTTCCAAGCGTAGAGATAAAGGTCTTCCACATCTTCTTTGGTAAATTCTTCCGGAACATTTACAGTGGAGGAAATGGAGGCATCAATATGCTTTTGCCAGATGGACTGCATATTGATTCTTTCTCTGTAGTTTAAGGTCATCGCAGTGACAATATAGTTGGGGAGCTCGTCTCCTTCGGAAAGACCTAAATTGTCCATCACTTCTTTTACAATGGGGGTATATACGGTGTAGAACCGTTCTTCGCCGTGTAAGGACTCGGTTTTTCTGGTGTAAGAAATGTTATAAATAGGTTCCAGACCGCCGGAAATACCCAGCATGGTGGAAATGGAGCCGGTGGGTGCAATGGTCAGAAGCTGACTGTTGCGCAGCCCCACTTTTTTCACAAAGTCACGGGTGCGTTTGGTGGTGTTTTCCTGGAAGTAGGGACTGTTGAAAATTGCTTCTTCTTTATACTGCGGATATGCACCTTTTTCTTCTGCCAGCTTTGCAGAGGTATAAATTGCGGTGTCTGCCATTTTGAAGCCGATTTTATCACAGATTTTCACCGATGCAGCAGAGCCGTAGCGGATGCCCAGTTTAATTAAGCAATCGCCCAAGCCCATAATGCCCAGACCAATCTGTTTCCAGTCGTTTACGCTTTTTCTTTGTTCTTCCAAGGGGTGCAGCTCTAATCCTTCTTCCAGCACTTCGTTTAAGTAGATGACAGATTTTTCCACAGCATCAGAGAAGGCATCAAAATCAAATTCTGCTTTTTCAGTGTAGGGGTTCAGCACAAATTCTGACAGGTTGATGCTTCCTAACAAGCAGCTTCCGCCTGCGGGCAGGGGTTCTTCTGCACAGGGGTTTACACCGGCAAATTGGAAGGAGTCATCTTCACTTAAGAGGTTCCAGTTTTCGATTCTGTCCCAGAAGAGTGCACCAGGTTCTGCCATATCCCAGTTGTTGTGTGCCAGCTTTTGGAACAATTCTTTTGCTTTTACGGTTTTTACAATTTTTTCACCGGTTGCTTCACGGGTGTAGGTTAAATCCCAATCGGCATCTTCTTCCACGGCTTTCATAAAGGCATCACGGATTCTGACCGAAATGTTTGCCTTGGTCACCTTGTCCAGATCGTTTTTGATGTCGATAAAGCGAGGCAGGTCGGGATGTGTACATTCCAAAGAAATCATCAATGCACCGCGGCGTCCCGACTGACCGATTAAATCGGTTACCATGGAATACAAATCCATAAAGGAAACGCTGCCGGTGGTTTCTTTTGCGGCATTGTTGATTCTGGCACCGGCAGGAGACAGCTTGGAAATGTCAATTCCGCAGCCGCCGCCGTAAGAATAGGTTCTTGCCAGCTTGGAGGCACATTCAAAAATGCCTTCGATGTTATCCTCCGGCGGAGAGATTACATAGCAGTTGGAGTAGGTGATTTTTCTGCCTTCCTTCGCCAGACCTCTGGAGGCAATGATTCGGCCTCCTGGCAGAAATTTGCGCTCTATCATCAAGGGGATAATGTCTTTGTTGCCTCCGGAGATTCTTTCAAAAAATTCATCAATATTTTCGCCGTTGTGGCGGTATTTCTTTTCCCAGATATCTTTCTGGAGCTGTGTTTTGAAAAATATGCTTTCCTGTTCCATAATTTTGTCCCTTCTCGTTTTTGTTCTGATATTTATTTCCAAAAAATATTGTGCCGTCTTTCTTTGCCAGAGGGCGAAAAAAACGCTGATTTTCTACCGGTTTCAGCGTTTTTCAGAAATTGGGTTAAAGTGTGATTTGACACAATATCTTGTGTTGACGAATATTATCTTACCATATATCTTGTGTTTTGTAAAGGGGTTTTTGAAAAAAGTTTTGAAAATTTTGAAAAATTTTTTTAAGATGCCCAAAAAATCAAAAAAAACACTTGAAAATGAAGATGCTTTTTGCTATAATATAATGTATAATACTGTATTATGTGCATTTTTTATCATAAAGGAGCAACCAACCATGGATACCAAGTCTTTGGCAACACTTTTGTTTGACGATACCTTACCCTCTTTGGAATCGGTTTTTGAGACCTATCCCAAACGTGCGTTAAAGGAGGGAGAAAAGGTGACCCGTATGGCACCCAGCCCTACCGGATTTATGCATCTGGGCAATTTATATGCAGCGCTGACTTCCGAGCGTCTTGCCCATCTTTCCGGCGGTACCTTTTATCTGCGAATTGAGGATACCGACCAGAAGCGTGAGGTAGAGGGCGGCGTGCAGGCAATTATCGACGGGCTTTCCCACTTCGGCTTGAATTTTGACGAAGGTGCATTGGTAGAAGGCGAAAAGGGCAACTACGGCCCCTACCGTCAGCGACAGCGTGCCAAAATTTATCAGGCGTTTGCAAAAGAGCTGGTGTTAAAAGGGATGGCATATCCTTGTTTTTGTTCTGAAGAGGAGCTTTCCGAAATGAGAGCCCGCCAGGAAGCTGAAAAAGCAGACAACCTGGGTTACCGTGGCAAGTGGGCAAAATGCCGCAGCTTATCTTTGGAAGAAATCAAAGACAAATTAGACCAAAAGCTTCCCTGGGTGCTCCGGTTCAGAAGCGAGGGAAGTGTGGAAAATAAATTCAAATTTACCGACCTGGTAAAAGGCGATATGGAACTGTCGGAAAACGATATGGATGTGGTAATCTTAAAATCCGACGGCATTCCCACCTATCACTTCGCTCATGTGGTAGACGATTATTTAATGGGCACCACCCACGTGGTAAGAGGTGACGAATGGATTGCCACCTTGCCCATTCATCTGCAGCTGTATCGTGCAGTTGGCTTAAAAGCACCAAAATATATGCACATTGCACCACTCATGAAAATGGATGGCAACACCAAGCGTAAGCTTTCCAAACGAAAAGACCCCGAGCTTGCCCTTTCGTTCTATAAACAGGAGGGATATGTGGTAAACTGTGTGATGGTATACCTGATGACACTGTTGAACTCCAACTTTGAAGAATGGTATGCACAAAATCCCGATAAATCTTACCGCGATTTTCCCTTCTCTCCCAAGAAAATGTCTGTATCCGGTGCGTTGTTTGATTTGGTGAAGTTAGACGACGTTTCCAAAAACGAGCTTGCCAAGCTCAAAAACGTGGAGCTTTATGAGCTGCTGGAAGCTTATACCAAAGAATACGATAAAGAATTTTATGATATTATTACTGCAGAGAAAGAAAAGGTGCTTCAAATCTTAAACATCGGAAGAGTTGGCCCCAAACCCAGAAAAGACATTGCCAAGCTGTCCGAAATAAAAGATTACATTTCCTATTTTTTCCCCGCACTGTATCAACCCGAATATGTTTTCCCTGAAAATATTTCAGAAGAAGACCGAAAAGCATTGATTTTGGAATATCGGGAAATATATGACGAAAACGATACCCAGGACGAATGGTTCCAAAAAATCAAAGACCTGTCCGAGCGTCACGGCTTTACCGCTAACATGAAAGAGTATAAGAAAAACCCCGACGCCTATAAAGGCAATGTTGCACAGGTGTCCACCGTACTCCGTGTGCAGATTTGCGGCCGTCAGAACACCCCCGACACTTATGAAGTGTTTAAGGTGATGGGGAATGAATTGGTAAAAGCCCGCCTTTCAATGTAAGGTGGGGACTTGAAAAAACAGCGCACAATGTGTGATGTTCACCCCTCGCAGTATAACATATACAGCTTCGGGTTCACATTCCCCATTCTGCATCTGTTTTTCTTCACCCCATTAAAAAAGTAAGGGCTTGAAAAACAGTGCACAATGTGTGATGTTCACCCCGATTGAAGTGTAAGGGCTTTGAAAAAAGCACCCTTCTTGCCTCCCTCTGACGAGGGAGGTGGATTTTGCGAAGCAAAAGACGGAGGGAGAGAAATAGCTGATGCAATCAGTAATTGTTCTAAAAAAGGAGACAAAAAAATGTCAGAAGTAATGGAAAGCAATTTTATACATGAAATTATAGATAAAGACCTTGCAGAAGGCAAGGTGGAAAAAATTCACACTCGTTTTCCGCCCGAGCCAAACGGATATTTGCATATCGGTTCTGCCAAGGCAATCTGGATTAACTGGGGAACTGCCAAAAAATACGGCGGGCAGTTTAATCTTCGCTATGACGATACCAACCCGGCAAAAGAAGACGATGAATATGTTCAGGCAATTTATAAGGATTTGGAATGGCTGGGTGCCATTCCGGACGGTGGCGTGTTTTACGGCTCCGACTATTTTGATAAATGCTATGAATTCGCTTGCCAGCTGATTAAAAAAGGCAAAGCCTATGTGTGTGATTTGTCTGCCGAAGAAATGAAGGAGTACCGTGGCACCCTGTATGCACCGGGTAAAAATTCGCCCTACCGTGACAGAAGCGTAGAAGAAAATTTAGACCTTTTTGAACGAATGAAAAACGGCGAATTCAAAGATGGCGAAAAAACACTTCGTGCCAAAATTGATATGGCATCCTCCAATATGAACATGCGTGACCCTGCAATTTATCGAATCGTCCATACTGACCATCACCGTCAGGGCAGCAAATGGTGCATTTATCCCTTGTACGATTTTGCACATCCGTTGCAGGATGCGCTGGAGGGTATCACCCATTCTCTTTGCTCTATTGAATTTGAAAACCATCGCCCCCTGTATGATTGGGTAGTGAAAAATGTAGGCTTTGAAATGCCGCCGCACCAGTATGAATTTGCGCGTCTCAATGTAGGCTACACCGTGATGTCCAAGCGATACTTACGTCAGCTGGTGGAAGAGGGCATTGTTGACGGTTGGGATGACCCCAGAATGCCAACCCTTTGTGGATTAAGACGCCGTGGATATACACCGTCTTCCATTTTTGAATTTGTGAAACGCTCCGGCGTTGCAAAAGCAAACAGTCTGGTGGATATCGGGCTGTTGGAATATTGTATTCGTGATGAGCTCAACAGCTCTGCAAAACGCCGTGTGGCTGTGTTGGACCCTGTGAAAGTGGTGTTAACCAACTATCCCGAAGGTCAGGTGGAATATGTAAAACTGCCCGACAACCCGCAGGACCCTGAAACCACTTACCGCGAAGTTCCCATCACCCGTGAAATTTATATTGAACGTTCCGACTTTGCAGAGGTTCCGCCACCGAAGTTCCACCGTTTGAAACCCGGCGGAGAGGTTCGTCTGATGGGGACCTACTTCATTCAGTATCAGGATGTGGTGAAAGACGAAAACGGCAATGTGGTGGAAATCCACTGTACCTACGACCCTGAAACCTTCCTGGGCAACGCTCCCGATGGCAGAAAGGTAAAAGGTACCATTCATTGGGTATCCGCACAGTTTGGTGTGGAACAGGAGGTCCGTCTGTATGACAGACTGTTCACCTTGGAAAATATGAATGATATGCCCGAAGACAAAGGCTATGACGATTATCTCAATAAAGATTCTGTCACTGCGAAAAAAGCCATTTGTGAGCCTTCCGTAAAGGATGCGACACTGGAAGACAAATTCCAGTTTGTCCGCAACGGCTATTTCCAGAAAGACAGCAAATTTGAAAACACCTTTAACTTGATTGTCAACTTGAAAGACAGCTACAAACCCAACTAATCTCCAAAAAAGGAGGGAGTAACCGTGAGTTACACCATCAGACCCGTCTGGTATCCGAAAACCTTGAATATTTACGAAACCCAGACGGCAATCGGTAAAACCAAACGTATTTTTCAGGATAAATTGGCACAGGTGCTCAACTTAAAAAGAGTCACTGCACCCTTATTTGTGGAATCCCGCATGGGGTTAAACGATAACTTAAACGGGGTAGAGCGTGCCGTTACTTTTGATATTCCCGAAACGCAGAGTATGGCAGAAATCGTGCATTCTCTTGCAAAATGGAAACGGCTTGCCCTCCATCAGTACGGCTTTTCCAAAGGGGAAGGCATCTATACTGATATGAATGCCATCCGCCGTGACGAAACCATGGATAACCTTCATTCCATTTATGTAGACCAGTGGGATTGGGAAACCATTATCGGCGAAGAAGACCGCAATTTAGATTTCTTAAAACAGACAGTGCGCGGGATTGTGGGTGCCATTTGCGACACCCTGGACGAAATCAAAAAGGATTATCCCAATTTAACCATATCTCTGTGTCGCGATGTTACCTTTATCACCTCTCAGGAGCTGGAAGATAAATATCCCGAAAACACTGCAAAGGAACGGGAAAATCTGATCGCCAAAGAACACAAAACCGTGTTTATTATGCAAATCGGCGATGTATTGAAGTCGGGCAAGAAGCACGACGGGCGGGCGCCCGATTATGATGACTGGAAGTTAAACGGCGACTTGCTCTTTTATAATCCCATGTTGGATTCTGCATTGGAAATTTCTTCCATGGGTATCCGTGTAGACCAAAAAGCACTGGAGGAGCAGCTTATAAAAGCGGGTTGCGAAGACCGAAAGACTTTGCCGTTCCATCAGATGCTCCTGGACGGAACCCTTCCCTTAACCATGGGCGGAGGCATCGGTCAGTCCAGACTTTGTATGCTGCTTCTGGAAAAAGCCCATGTGGGTGAGGTGCAGGTGTCTGTTTGGGATAAAAATACCCGTAAAATGGCAGAAGAATACGGTATGAATCTTCTGTAAGCAAACGATTTTTTGAAAAGGAAGAAACTTTTATGATAAATATTCCGGAATTATTCGGCAGTTTCGTATTTAACGATACCCAAATGCAAGCTCGTCTGCCCAAAGAGGTATACGAAGCCTTAAAACGCACCATGGAAGATGGAGAAGCTTTGGATTTGAATGTGGCAAACCAAGTAGCAGCTGCCATGAAAGACTGGGCAGTAGAACATGGTGCAACCCATTATACCCATTGGTTTCAGCCTATGACGGGGATTACTGCAGAGAAGCACGACAGCTTTATCGTTCCTACAGGAGACGGCAAGGTTTTAATGGAATTTTCCGGGAAAGAGCTGATCAAAGGAGAGCCTGATGCCTCCAGCTTTCCCTCCGGCGGACTCCGGTCCACCTTTGAAGCAAGAGGCTACACCTCCTGGGACCCCACCTCTTATGCCTTTATCAAAGACGGTTCTCTATGTATTCCAACCGCCTTTTATTCCTATAGCGGTGAGGTGCTGGATAAAAAAACACCGCTGCTTCGTTCCATGAAAGTAATCAGTCACCAGGCAGGCAGAATTCTGAAGCTGTTCGGAGACGATTCGGATGCCACGGTAACCACCACTGTTGGTGCGGAACAGGAATATTTTTTAATTGATAAAGAAATGTATGACAAGCGTCCCGACCTGATTTTTACAGGCAGAACTCTGTTCGGTTGCAAACCGCCCAAGGGGCAGGAGTTGGAAGACCATTATTTTGGAGCCATCAAAACGCGGGTTTCTGCTTATATGAAAGAGCTGGATGAAGAGCTGTGGAAGCTGGGCGTTCTCTCGAAAACCAAGCACAACGAAGCAGCGCCCTCCCAGCACGAGCTGGCGCCCGTTTTTGCCACTACCAATATTGCAACTGACCATAATCAGCTCACTATGGAAGTGATGAAAAAAGTGGCAGAACGGCACAATCTGGTATGCTTGCTTCACGAAAAGCCCTTTGCCGGTGTCAACGGAAGCGGGAAACATAATAACTGGTCTATTTCTACCAATACCGGTGTAAATTTATTGAATCCGGGAAAAAATCCGGAAAACAATCTGCGGTTTTTGCTTTTCCTGACAGCAGTCTTAAAAGCGGTGGATTCTCATCAGGATTTGCTTCGCATTTCTGCGGCAAGCGCAGGAAACGATCACCGTTTGGGTGCCAGTGAAGCACCCCCTGCCATTATGTCTGTTTTCTTGGGAGATGAGCTGACTGCCATTTTGGAGGCAATCGAAACCGATACCCCCTATCAGAAAGTGAAAAAGGGAACGATGGACGGTGGGGTAGATGTGCTTCCGCATTTCAAAAAAGACACCACCGACCGGAACCGTACTTCTCCCTTTGCCTTTACCGGTAATAAATTTGAATTTCGTATGTTGGGCTCGGCATTTTCCATTTCCTGCTCCAACATTATCTTAAATACCATTGTTGCAGATGTTCTGTGCGAATTTGCAGACCGTCTGGAAACCGCAAAAGACTTTGAAGCAGAAGTCAATGCAATCATCAAGGAGACTGTTAAAAACCACAAACGTATCATTTTTAACGGCAACAACTATTCTGATGAATGGGTGGAAGAAGCTGAAAAACGTGGACTTTTGAACTTGAAAACCACCCCGGAAGCATTGCCCTATTACATATCCGACGAAAATATTGCCCTGTTTGGCAAACACAAAATATACAGCCGTGTGGAAATGGAATCCCGCTGCGAAGTGTTGCTCGACAGCTACTCCAAAGTAATCAACATCGAAGCACTTACCATGTTGGAAATGGTGCGGAAAGAAATTCTTCCCGCGTGTTCCCGCTTTGCAAGTGATTTGTGCGTTTCCATTCAGAATAAAGCAGCAACCGTCGGGGCTGGTGCTTATGAAATGGAAGTAGCAAAAAAAGTTACCGCCTTAACCGATGAGCTGTATCTTACCATCAACCGTCTGGATGAAAATCTGCAAGGTGTAAAAGCAATCACCGACGGCAAAGAAATTGCACAGTATTATTGTGAAAAAGTACTTTCCGTAATGCAGGAAGCCCGCGAAATTGCCGACAATCTGGAAACCGTTACCGATAAGACCTACTGGCCGTATCCGGCATATGGCGACCTTCTCTTCAGCGTATAGTACGGCTGGATAAAAGGCGCCAAATGGATGAACCTCATCGCTCGCCGTACACTCGGTACGGCTTCGGATGACCCCTGCGGGTTCGGTTTCTCCATTTTACATCCTTTTCTCTGCGCCTTATTTACGGCTGGATAAAAGGCGCAGAATCAATGAATCTCACCGCTCGCTGTACACACGGGTACAGCTTCGGGCACTGTCAAAGCAAAGCTTTGATTCGATTTCTTAATTCTGCATCCTTTTCTCTGCGCCTTATTTACGGCTGGATAAAATGAACGAGAACGCAAAAGGCATAGAGTTATTCCTATGCTTTTTGTTTTTATAAGGTGAAAATTTGTGTCCCACAAATTTTAGATTATAATGCCTTTTGCTATCCGCCAACCTCACCTCTCGGCGTAGCATTGCATGCAGCATAAGTATG